>DASYML010000233.1:0-19360 GCA_036009045.1 Pyrinomonadaceae bacterium | reverse complement strand
CGCGTGAATTCGGCGCGTAGAGTTGAATCGGTTGATGCATCGAGGGGGCTTCCTCAAGCTTGGTCTGCCGGTGGATGATGGTCTCGAAAGTCTGGCCCGGCAACATCTGCGTGAGAGTCCGAAAAGATGCGCCCGAAACGGAAGTTCGCGTGTCGTAGAGGGTGCAGACAGTGCCCAGGACGCTCAGGTTCTCGTTTAATTCCTTCGCGTTCTCTATGACCGTCAGCAGGTCGTTGAGGCCGCTCAGGGCGAACGGGGCGGCCTGCACCGGAATGAGCACATGCGTGGCCGCCGTCAGCGAGGCCGTCAGCAGTAAGCCGAAGTTCGGCGGGGTGTCTATGATGATGAAATCGTAGCCCCCCGCAAGCTCGCGTATGGCCGTCCTCAGTTTGGTGACGGAGAGCGCAGGCTCGCGGTCGAAGTTCGCCAGCGAGAGCGTAGCGGGAACAATGTCCAGATGCTCTATTTCGGTCGTCACGCGCTTTTCCGCCAGGGGCGCGGATAACTTGCCCTCGCCGCCGATAATCACGTCTGCCAGCGAGACCGTGACATTGGCCGGGTCCAGGAATATTTGCGTCGCATTGGCCTGTGGGTCCGTGTCAATAATCAGCGTGTCATACTCGCGTAAAGCCAACTCCGCGCCAAGCATGGCGCAGGTCGTGCTCTTGCCGACTCCCCCTTTTTGATTGGCGATAGCGATGATTTTCATGCTGCCTCCCGCACCTCATCTTTGAGCGACAATATTTCGGCGCGGCTGACGAGTTTTACTCTCTTATCCAGCGGACTCGTGTAGTGGCGAATAACCTTGTCCTTGAGAAGCTGGGCCATCTTGGCCGTGCTGATGCCGAGCAATTCTTTCGCTTCATTGGTGCGTATGAGATCAATTGGTTTATCCATCAGGGCCTCCAAAATCCGGCAGAGCGTATCAGAGTAAACCAAAGCAATCAATAACTATTTGAAGCAATATGATGCCTCTTTGTCTCTCAAGAGCGAGGCCGGGACGGAAAAAATTTGTCCCTCGCTTATCTAAAATTCCCAACTCAAATCATCAGTTTCATAATGAGACACGAAGGCTCATTGATTGCAGCCAGAAGGGAATCGTGAGCGATAAAAAAATCCCTTCGGGCTAATTCTGATAAGCCCACTTTAGAGAATCAAAACGAAGCGCCGCATCATGCCTTTGAAAACATATGTCTGACGCCATGTATTTTCGGGGCCTCTGGTTGAACTGTCCTGGCGATATAACCCGCAAGGGAATGTGTGGAATAAAACTGTTGATAACCTGTAGACGAGCACGCGCATGGGCCATAGCTCATCCGATCCGGCAGGGCAGATATTTCCTAGCCGTCTGAGACGACCCTAAACAACCCCTATCGCAGAAGGAGTCCGAAGATAATGTTCCTCGCATCCGTCAGTCAACGCACGCGCAGACTGACGCCAGTCTTATTCGTCGCTTTGACGATCTTGCTTTGCGCCGCGAGCGGCGCGGCCCAGACGGCGAATTTCGCCGGGCGCGACTACCCTCTAGTCGGCAATACGCACATCGCAGCGGACTTCAACGGCGACGGCAAAGTTGACCTCGCGGGCGCGGGTCTCAACGTCCGTGTGATGCTCGGCAACGGCGACGGCTCTTTCCGCTCATATGTCGAATATCCTGCGGGTGGCTACACGCAGGACGCAGCGGCGGGCGACCTCAACGGCGACGGCAAGCAAGATTTAGTCGTCACTAACAACAACGCGCAGATCGGTCTCACAGTGGTCCTGGGCAACGGTGACGGCACGTTCGGCGCGCCCGCGAGTTATCCCAACGACACGGGTTCCGACTCGCCCTCGGTCGTCGTCGCAGACTTCGACCGGGACGGTCATCAAGACGTTGTGGCCGCGCACGACATAGCCTGCTTCAACGCCCCTTGCGTTGTCGCGGACTCTCTCTCTCTCTGGCGCGGGCTAGGCGACGGCACTCTTCAGCCAGCCCAACAAATTCGCGTCGGCCCCGGTCTGCAAAGACTCTCCGTAGGCGATTTCAACGGCGATGGCAACAGCGATCTGGGCATCGCGGCGGCCTTTGGTAAAGTTTACATCCTGCTCGGCAACGGCGACGGTTCCTTCCGCCAACTACCGGAGATGCTCATCGTGCAGGGCATAGACAATACGGACATAGACATCAGCGACTTCAACAATGATCGGATACAGGATTTGGCGGTGGCCCCTGACGCGGACCACAGGACGGTCGTGCTGCTCGGTAACGGCGATGGGACGTTCCGGCAGTCCGCTTCCATCCCGGACGCCCTGCAAGAGCGTGTGGGCGAACTGGCCGTCGCGGATTTCAACGGCGATGGTTTTCAGGACGTGACGCTCGGCATGGCGCTCTGCTGCTCGCTGAGCGGCGATGGGATGTTCGGCGTGCTGTACGGCAACGGCGACGGGACCTTTAAGCCAGTGGTGCGTTATCTCGTTCCGGGCTTTGTCATCGGCAACGCTGGCGGATACCTGCTGGCCTCCGATGTCAACGGCGACGGCAAACAGGACGTTGTGCTGGAGGTGAGAGGCAACAACGCTGGGACGACCGTCCTTGTCAATACGACCGGACGCGTCGCCTCTGCGCTCGCGTTCGGCGGCATCACGGTCTCGCCCGCGAGCGTCGTCGGCGGGACACAGGCAGAGGTCGAAGTGAGTCTCGCAACGGGCGCGGTCGCACCGACCGGCAGCCTCCCGTTGACGATTTCGAGCAGCAATCCTTCCATCCTCAGTGTGCCCACGGGCAGCCGCGCTTTGCCCGTCGCGGTCGGCATCATCGCCGGGATGAATAACGTCAGGTTCAAGGTTGACACGGCAAACGTCATGACGCCGCAGAACGTCACCATCACCATTTCAAACAACCGTCTCGGCAACCATAGCGTGACGTTGACGGTGACGCCGCCGAACACGCCGCTCGCGGTCGGCTCGATTCAGATGCAACCGGCGGGGGTCTATGGCGGCAATGACGGCAGCGGAGTTGTAACTCTGGCGACCGGACACGTCGCGCCCGCAGGCGGCTCTGTCATTACCTTAATCAATGATAATCCGAGCCTCGTTTCGACACCCGCCAGCGTGACGATTCCAGTCGGACAGACGAACGCGAGTTTCCCCGTTCAAACCGCCACGACGGGCGTCACGACACCCGTCAACATCAGCGCCAGCTACGGTGGCGCGACGAAGACCGCGACGCTGACGGTCAACGCGCCTTCGCAGAATATTCCCATCTCTTCGATCACGCTCTCGCCGTCCACGGTCGTCGGCGGCAGTAACACGGGCGTGCGCGTGACGGTCAATCTGAGCGCGGGCGCACCCGCAGAAGGCGCGACCATGATGTTGACGAGCAGTCATCCGTCAGTCGTCAATGTGCCGCGCACGATTCGCACCAATTTTTCAGGCTCAACCAGCGCGTTCGCGGATGTCGTGGCCGCGAACGTTTCCGCGCCGACGCCAGTGACCATCACGGCCACTTACGGAGGCTCTTCGCAAAGCGCGATTTTAAACGTCACGCCACCGTCCAACACCGCGCCGACGCTTTCGAGTTTGATTCTCAATCCTTCGAGCATCACAGGCGGCAGCAGCGTGCAGGGCACAATCACTTTAAGCGCTCCCGCTGCGACGGCGACGAGCGTCAACCTGTCATCGGGCAGTACGCTCGCTGCGGTTCCCGCGAGCGTGAGCGTCGCGGCTGGTGCGTCGTCCGCTAATTTCACTGTCACGACGACCTCCGTCACCTCGCCCGCGAGCGTGACGCTCAGCGCGACTTTGAACGCGACGACGCGCGCCGCGCCGCTCACGCTCAATCCCGCGCCCGCCGACACGGTCAGCATCACCCTCGCGCAGTACGACACGGCGAAGCGCACCCTGCGCGTAGAGGCGACCGGCACGCGCGCGAACGCCACGCTCCAGGTCTTCATCACAGTGGGCGGTCAACTCATCGGCACGTTGACGAATAACGGCGGGGGCAAGTACACGGGGCAGTTCAACTCCGCGACGAATCCGCAGAGCATCAACGTGCGCAGCAGCGCGGGCGGCTCCGCGACGCGCTCCGTCGTCGCCAAGTGAAAGCGATGCCAACGTGTGTGTCGAATAGTGAGGAGAGGTCACAGGTCAGTTTGAAATTCTGGACCAATATCTATTCGCGTCAAAATTTGAAACTGACTTGCTACCGGGATGCCGTTCATTTAAGCATCCGTCGGGATGAGATGATGGCTCGCGTGCGTTGTCACCAGTCTTCGTATGCCGCACCTTCTAAGGATAAAGCGGCAGACGTGCTGTGAACATCAATGATACCTTGCTGACCCTGAAGCGCATTTGGATAATTGCCCACCACAATCTTCCATGCTCTGCGATGAGTGATCGGGTCGAATGGAACTTCCGTCAGATAATCCGCCTTCACCAGGTCATCGAGCGACTGTGGCAATGCGCCTTTCTCGGCGGCATATTCATCCAGCGAGCGACGCAAATAAAATAAGTCCCGCCGCAAGCGCGACTCCCGCCACAGCAGTTCTTCTCGCGGGCGTTGATAATCACGATAGTAGGAAACGCCGATCACGCTCATACTGAAAGTGAGCAATGCTATTAAAAAGCGAGAGATGTTTTTTCGCAATTGATGATGCTCCATTTCATCCTGAAATCCGGTCAGTGCATTACACGTCAACCGGGTCCGAAGGTTCCAGTTTAGATAGCCACAACAAAAGAATTGCTCTCAAGCCGCCGGGTTGTCTGAGTTGTGAAACGCGGCTCTTGTGCTCAACCATTTGAGAGGTGCCAACATGATTTTGAATCTGCGTGACGTTGGCTTACCATGACCTCACAGCCATTTTGAATTGTCGGGCACAGCATCCGAGCGATACACCCTTGCGCTCCACAATACTTTTCACGGGATGGCCTTGAGAGTTGCGTTGCGGAGTGGCCTTGATTCATAGTTAAGACGACAAAGTTTATCAACATAAAGTAATTGGACCTGTTAGACGCTCCACAGCAAAAGGGGAAAGACTGTCTCTCTATTCCGGCGTGGATGAACGCTTCAACGCCCGATTGACAGCCGCGAGCTTGATGAAAGAATTTATTGATGCCGAACACATCGGCGGGCATCTGGTGATTATCGGCGGGGCCGAAGACAAGTATAACGAGCGCCGTCTGCTCCGTAAGTTTGTGACGCTGGCGGGCGAGGGCGCGGCGCGCATCCTGATCGTCCCGGTCGCTTCCGATTACCCGGAATTTTCCTCTGACGTTTATACGCAGACCTTTCGCAATCTAGGTCTACAACAGATCAAAGTCCTGCGCGCCACTTCGCGCCAGGCGGTGATTGAGGCCGACGCGTCCAGTTTGCTTGAAGGCGTGACGGGCGTCTTCATCTCCGGCGGCGACCAGATGCGGCTCGTCTCTATGCTGGGCGGCACGGAGTTCGCGCGCCTCCTGGAAGAGCGCGTGCGCGAGACCTCGCTCGTGCTCGCGGGGTCGAGCGCGGGCGCGGCGGGCATGAGCGCGGCGATGATCGTGCGCGGCGACGCCACTTCGCACCCGCATCGAAACGCGATACGCCTCTCGCCGGGTCTGGGAATTTTGCGGAACATCATCATTGACCAGCACTTCACGGAGCGCGGGCGTTTGAGCAGACTGATTACCGCCGTCTCTTACAACCCGCGCCAGCTTGGAATCGGGATAGACGAGAATACCGCCGTCATCATCTCGCACGACGGCACGCTCGAAGTCTGTGGCGACGGGACCGTGACCGTCATAGACGGCTCGCGCATCAGTTACAACGACATCGCGGAGGTCGAAGACTTTCAACCCTTCGCCGTGACCGGCGTCCAGTTTCATATCCTGCGCGACGGCCTGCGCTACGACTACGCGCGCCGCGCCCCGATTCCCGTCGCCGAAGAATTTTTGCTGCCAGACATCGAGTAGCGACGAGTCTACAGTTTTGAGTTGACAGTTTTAAGAAAGAAGCAAGTTGTCTTTGCCCAAAACTGAGAACTCAAAACTGTCAACTGTAAACCGCGCTTTCTCTGAAAACTGAAAACTGAAAACCGTCAACTGCTTATGCGTATACTTGACATCAAAGCTTTGCGCGGGCCGAACTATTGGAGCGGCTACTGGAATAAACTGATCGTGATGCGCCTCGACCTCGAAGATTTCGAGGGGAGGCCGACCGACAAACTCGAAAATTTCACGGCGCGTTTGCGAGAGTTGATGCCGAGCCTCTCCAGTCACGGTTGCAGTTATAAGCAAGAGGGCGGCTTCCTGCGCCGCGTCGAAGAAGGGACCTGGGCGGGGCACGTCGTAGAGCATCTGGCGCTTGAGTTACAGACGCTGGCGGGCATGGATACTGGCTACGGGCGCACGCGCGAGACGAGTGCGCCGGGCGTTTATAACGTCGTCTTCAGCTACATCGAAGAGGACGCGGGTCGTTACGTCGCGCGCGCCTCCGTCAAACTCTTTGAAGACCTCGCCGCCGGAAAACCGCTCGACGAAATACAGCAGGCTCTGGCGGACGACGTGCAACGCCTGCGCGAGATACGCGAGGACGTGCGCTTCGGTCCCTCCACGGGGGCCATCGTGCAGGAGGCGGAGCATCGAGACATCCCGCACATCCGGCTCAACGCGCAATCGCTGGTCCAACTCGGCTACGGCGTCAACCAGCAGCGCATTCAGGCGACCGTCACCGGGCGCACCAACATGATCGCGGTTGACCTGGCGAGCGATAAGGACGCGACGAAAAAACTCCTCGGCAGCATGGGCGTGCCCGTCCCGCGCGGCTCTCAGATTATCGAAGAGGAGGAGATCGAAGGCACTGTCAAGCGACTGGGATTCCCCATCGCCGTCAAACCCCTCGACGCCAATCACGGGAAGGGCATCACCGTCGGTTTGCACACGCTGGAAGAAGTGCGCGCGGCTTTTCCGCTCGCCAAAAAATATTCGCGCCGTGTCATCGTCGAACAATCTCTCACGGGTCAGGACTTCCGCGCGCTCGTCGTCAACAATCGTCTCATCGCCGTCGCGGAGAGAATCCCCGCGCACGTCACAGGCGACGGCGAGCACACGATTCGTGAGTTGGTTGACATCAAGAATCAAGACCCGCGTCGTGGCTACGGTCATGAGAACGTCCTGACGCTCATCAACATTGACGCGCAGACGGAGAAACTGCTCGCCACGCACGGTTACACTCAGGAGACAGTGCCGCCGGATGGCGAACTCGTCCGGCTCAAGACGACGGCGAACATCTCTACCGGGGGGACCGCGATTGATCGCACGGATGAAGTCCACCCGTTCAACGTCTCGCTCTTCGAGCGCATCGCGCGCATCATCGGCCTCGACGTGGCGGGCATAGACGTGGTCGCGCCCGATCTCTCCACGCCGCTCACGGAGAATGGCGGCGGCATCATAGAAGTCAACGCCGCGCCGGGCTTCCGTATGCATTTAGCGCCCTCTGACGGCCTCGCGCGCAACGTCGCGGAGCACGTCATAGACATGCTCTTTCCGCCCGGCACGCCGTCGCGCGTGCCCGTCATCGCCGTCACGGGCACGAACGGCAAGACGACGACCACGCGTCTCATCGCGCACATCGTCAAAAACTCCGGCCTCAACGTCGGCTTCACCACCACCGAAGGCATCTACATCGGCAACAGTCTCATCCAGCCCGGCGACAATACTGGTCCAGTCTCCGCGCAACTCGTCCTTAAAGACCCGACCGTTGAGATTGCCGTGCTTGAGACGGCGCGCGGCGGCATCATTCGCGCGGGGTTGGGCTTCGACCGTTGCGACATCGGCGTGGTGATGAACGTCACGGTGGATCACCTCGGCCTTAAAGACATAGAGACGATTGAGGACATGGCGCGGGTCAAGGCGGTCGTCCCGCGCGCCGTCGGGCGTGGCGGTCACGCCGTCCTCAATGCGGATGATGAACTCGTCTTTGCGATGCGCGAAGATACGCCCGGACGCGTCGCTCTCTTCAGCATGGAGGAAGATAACCCGCACGTCGTCTTGCACACGAACGAGGGCGGCATCGCCTGCGTCTTCGAGAACGGCTACGTGACGCTGCTCAAGGGCAAGTGGAAAGTGCGCGTCGAGAAGGTCATCAACATCCCTCTGACTTACGGCGGTCGCGCCGCCTTCATGATTCAAAACGTGCTGGCCGCGACGCTCGCAGCCTTCCTGCAAAATATCAGCATCGAAGACATACGCTCCGGTCTCACGACCTTCGTGCCCTCCGTCGCGCAGACGCCCGGACGTTTGAACCTCATCGAGATGGGCGACTTTACAGTGCTCATAGACTTCGCGCACAACCCCGCCGGGATGGAAGCGCTGCAACGCTTCGTCTCCAAATTCCCGAACAAGATTAAGACGGGCGTCATCGGCGGCACGGGCGACCGACGCGACGACGACCTGCTCCTCTACGGGCGCATCGCCGCGCAGATGTTCACACACGTCATCGTCCGCGAGGATGACGATTTACGCGGGCGCGCCCCCGGAGATTCCACACGCTTCGTCATAGAGGGACTCCGCAGCGTCAACCCGGAGATGCCCGTCAAGGAATTTACGGACGCCCGCGAAGCGATCAACTTCGCGCTCAAGAATGCGCGCAAAGGCGAACTGCTCGTCATCCTCGCGGACAACGTCGGGCGCTCCATCGAACTCGTCAGCAAGTTCCGCGAGCAACGCATGCCCGTCAAAGTCGTCCATGAAGACATCCCAAACCAGCACTGACGGAGAAGGCAAAAGGTAAAAGTAAAAAGGCAAAAGGGAGGCTCAAACCGCTTTTATAGCGGTTTGCAATAGCGTATGACCTTGGCGCCTTGGCGCCACCAGCGTGAGACTGTTTCGCGCTGGTGGCGCCAAGGCGCAAAGTAAAACCAGACGATTTACGCTCATGGTCACATCCCATCGCGAACGACTATCAGTCTCGATAGATAGCGACCTGCGCGGCTTGGTCTTGAGTTATCCAGGCGCGGTACATGCCTTCGCAGTTGAATGGAATCGCGATGTGGCCCATGTGGTCAACGGCGATGAGTCCGCCGTCGCCGCCCATCACGCGCAGTTTGACGTTGACGACCTGCTCGCCGGCGTCGTCAAGGGACAGGCCCTTGTACTTCATCAGGCACGCGACATCATAGGCGGCAACCGCGCGTATGAAGAACTCTCCGTAACCCGTGCAGGAGACGGCGCAGGTCCGGTCGTCCGCGTAAGTGCCCGCGCCGATAATCGCCGTGTCGCCGACGCGTCCGAAACGCTTGTTGGTCATGCCGCCGGTCGAGGTGGCCGCCGCGAGATGGCCTCTCACATCACAGGCGACCGCGCCGACCGTGCCGGTTGATTTGGCGGACGAATGGTCCAGCCTGACTTCCTGCTCGCGCCGCGCCTCCAACAATTGTTCGTAGCGGAAGGCGTCGTGGAAATATTCCGGCGGCGCGAATTCGCAATTCAACTCGCGCGCGATCGCCTCCGCGCCGCTCCCGCACACCAGCACATGCGGCGTCTTTTCCATCAAGCGACGCGCGAACGTGATGGGGTTTTTGATGAGACCGACAGCCGCCACGGCTCCCGCGCGCAAGCCTTCGCCGGACATGATCGCCGCGTCCATCTCGTGCCTTCCGTCGTGTGTAAAGACGGAGCCGCGCCCGGCGTTGAAGAGCGGGTTGTCTTCCATCACGCGGACCGCTTCTTCGACCGCGTCGAGCGCCGCACCCCCACCCCTCAATATCTCCCAGCCGCGCCGCAAAGCCCTCTGCAAGCCATCCCTGTAAGCGGTCTCACGCGCGACGCTCATCTCCTCGCGGCGGATGGTCCCGGCCCCGCCATGAATCACGAGCGCAAGCCTCGATTCGTCTTTCGTCTCAGTATTCATAACTTGAGAGAATGAAAAATTTCCCCGCCCACGTCAACCACAGATTGCAGAAGACGCAACCCAAGTCAGTCCCGCCTGCTTAAGCCGGGTGGGTTTCTGGTCCAGCATCACCCGCCCAACTTAAGCAGGCGGGACTGACTTGCACGCTGTACCGCTGATGATCGCGTGCAATGGCAAACAGCTATATTAGAAATAACTGAGCAACGACTTGAGAATTGCGGGCATCGAACTCCGTCACGCATTGGCTCAGACCCCCGACCTTACGAGGCGTGAAAGCGCGGCCTCAAGGCTCTTCCCGGACAGGCTCAGATTTAATTTTTCAGACTTAACTTTATCGAGCCGCAGGCTCACAAATTTTTAAAGATAGGAAGGTCTCCATGTCATCCTCGCACACTATTTTTGCGCGCACGCATGTCCCCGCGCGGCCCTCGCTCTTGATGCTCCTGGGGCTGTTGCTCTTCGTCGCAGCGTCGCCCACGCATGCGATCAAGGGAGCGCCCCTGCCGCAACAAACTTTTTCCATCTCAGGGCGTGTGACGGACGGGTTCAACAACGGCATTGGCGGCGCGACCGTCACTTTAAGCGGCACGCAGGCGGGCACCACGACGACCGACGTGAGCGGTAATTACTCATTCGACGGCCTGCCAGCGGGCGGCAATTATAATCTCACGCCATCGAAAGCCGGGCAGTATACGGGCTTCTCCACCTCCGTGAATAATCTGACCGGCAACCAGACCGTCAACCTGCGTTTGAGCCACTACGTCAACGTCTCCATACATGTCACGGACGCTTCATCGGGCAATGGTGTGAGCGGCGTGACGATCAAAATCAACGACCTCGGATTCGGCTTTGCACAGACGAACGTCAACGGCGATCTCAACCTGAACATCAGCGTTAGTTCGACGGGCGGCAGCAATTTTCCGCTCACGCTAACCCCGCAAAAACCCGGTTACGTCTTCGACCCGACGAGCGTCGCCTTAGACGGCCAGGGCGGCGACCAGATTTTTAACTTCAAGGCTTCGCTTTCAAACGCGCCCCTGACCTTCGTGCTCTTCGGCGCGCAGAGTTTCAGCGTCGGTGAAGGCGATGGCAGCGCCACGATTACCGTCATTCGCACGGGCGATACGTCTGGCGCCGTCAGCGTCGGCTATTTCACGGGCGACGCCAGCGCCGCCACGCAGAAAACCGACTACACGATGGCGACCGGCACGCTCAACTTCGCGCCCGGCGAGACGAGCAAGACTTTCCGTGTCCTCATCACCGACAATGCTTACGTGCAAGGCCCTCATGCGCTCTTCCTGCAACTCGTCAATCCGACGGGCGGCGCGCTGCTCGGCACGCCCAACTTCGTGCCGCTGTTGATTCTGGACAACGACACGACGCAGGCTTCGACCAACCCTCTGGACGATGCGCGGTTCTTCGTCCGCCAGCACTATTCTGATTTTCTCGCGAGAGTCCCGGACCCGGATGGACTCGATTATTGGACCAATCAACTCGCGCTCTGCGGCGGCGATGCGGAGTGCCTCAAGCGCAAACGGATAGACGTTTCAGCGGCCTTCTTCATCGCGCAGGAATTTCAGGAGACGAGTTACGTCATCTATCGTCTCAACAGCGCGGCCTTAGGGCTGATTCCGACCTACACGCATTTCATGACGGACCGCAACGCTCTCATCGGCGGCGCGGACTTAAAGCAGTCCACCAAGGCTTTCGCGGATGGGTTCGTGGAACGCGGAATCTTCAAACAGTTCTATCCTGATTCTTTGACGCCGGAGGAGTTCGTCAACAAACTGTTCGACACTGCGAGATTGACGCCCTTCACGCAGGAACGCGCGCAGCAAATTCAGGAGATGACGGTCAACGGCAAGACGCGCGCGCAAGTGCTGCTCGATGTGATAGAGCTTCCGGCCTTTAAGGCCAGAGAATATAATCCCGCGTTCGTCCTCACGCAGTATTACGGCTATCTGCGGCGCGACCCGGAGCCGGACGGGTTCGCTTTCTGGCTCAATGTCTTGAATAAAGAGCCGGGAAATTTTCGCGGGATGGTCTGCTCCTTCATCACCAGCGCGGAGTATCAACAGAGGTTCGGTTCAACCGTCACGCACACCAATCGAGAGTGTGGACCATAATCGTTTCGAGCAAGTTCAAGTTCGTGAGAACCCTTCAACCTTATCCCCGTAGGGGAGACATGTGAGAGCCGGGGCAGCGCCCCCGGAACTCTTACCAGCACACAATTCGACCCTGCAAGGGCCGCACATGCAAGGTTGAGGTGCGACCCCTTGCAGGGTCGGCTTTTATTGCTGGACCAGCAACCGGGGGCGACGCTGCGGCTGGCCCCCGGCTCTCACAGGTTGCCCCTTCAGGGCACAGACGGCTTTTCAGAGAGCCTCGATCGTCTGTCTTGATTGTTAAGCCCGCATGGTTGATTGAAGAAAGCCTTGTATCCCTCTCTCAATCGCATCCTGATAACGCCCCGTGATGACTTGTCCCCAGGTGCGGGCGGAGGTTGAAGACATGCCATTCAAATCAACGACATGGATGCTCTGCAAGACGACGGTCTGATTATCAATCTTACTCAAAACCGCGCTCAGTCCGCTTTGTTCCTGGTGGATTCCTTCGCCCGCGAGAATCAGTTGAAGCCCTAAAGGATAGAGAACCGGGAAATAACCTATGGCTTTGCCGACGGGGTCTCTGACGGGCCTGACAAATGCTTCCAGCGAGTCGAGCCCCTGTTTGAGTTCCAGCAGCGCGACGCCCCTGTTGGTGTTCCATGTCTTACGTTTCCACATCGCTCGGACAGTGGCGCGGTTGTTCAAATTCAACGCAGAGAGAGCTTCATCCAGACGCTGGAAATGATGCGGCTTGAGTTCGCTTTCGAGTTGCTCCGTTAATTTTTGCAGACCCATGTATCAATCTCTCACACAGCCTTCCGGGGCCGCTCAGATGTGCAGCGGCCCCGGTCACTGGTTCATCTTCCAGATAACTAAAACGATGCCCGTGCACACGATGGTGGTGATGGCGGCGGTCTTCAGATAGCCCCATATGGTCGGAGTCCGGCAGGCACGGCATCGCATGTACGGAGAGGGTATCGCTCTACTACAATTACGGCATCTCATGTCTGATCCGGCCACCTCTTTTCGGGCACAAAGTGTTAAGGCGTGTGTAGATGAAAATCAATGCTCAAGATGAGCAGGATGAATTATGCTTGCGACCTTTTAAATGTCAATCAGACGAAGAGAGAGAGCGAGGCTCTCATCCAATGCGTTCGAGCGAGGCGTGAGGCGTCGTTCAACCATCTGATAAGTGCGTCGGCAGGCCGTCTATGCTCGTTTGATTCTTCTCTTTCCAGTAATCCCTGATGCCCTCTTCACCCTTCTTCATCGTCCATTCGATGAGCATCGGGCGTTCTTCCTTCAACTCATACACGGGCACCGCGAAGCCGCAGGATGTTTGCGCCGCTTCGAGATGTAGCACGATGATTTGTCGCTCTCCCGGCATGGCGCGAAAATGGCTGTGAAGGCTCTCCCACTCTTCATCATGCGCGCGCACGACGCGGCCCGTGCCGTACAGGCGCAGGATTAAGGGACTCTCAGAGAAGCTACAGAACATGATCGTCAGGCGGCCATTCTCTATCAGGTGCGCGGCTGTCTCGTTGCCGCTCCCTGTGAGGTCCAGATAGGCCACGGTCCGTTCATCAATAAGGCGGAAGGTATCCATCCCTTTGGGTGACAGATTGATACGACCCTGCTCCGGCGCGGTCGCCGTGAAAAAGATTTTTTGCTCGCCGATAAAGCTGCGGAGAGTCTCGTCAAGTTGGGTATAAAATTTAGCCATCGTTCGTTAATCTCTCGCGCGCGTTGTGCGCGTTTCGTTTATGGTTTGAAGCCGACGCTCTGCCAGAGTTGCGCGCAGTCGTACAGCCTGCCGTTCGTGATGACGAACCTGGTGTTGCGTATGTTGGCGATGCGGTCCAGCGGATTGCCTTCGACCAGAATCAAATCCGCGAGTTTCCCCGCTTCGACGGTTCCCGCATCCTGGTCCATTTTCATCACGCGCGCCGGGACGATGGTGGCCGCTTGAATCGCTTCCATGGGCGTAAATCCGGCCTGGACGTAAAGCTCTATTTCGCGGCGCAGGCTGTGACCGGGCACGGTCTGATCCGTTCCGGCGACGATGGTCAACCCGGCGCGATGCAGCGCGCCCGTGATGTTGAGAAAGAGGTCCATCGTCGCGCGCGCGGTCGCGGCTTGTGCGGGCGGCACTCCGGTGTTGTTAATCGGGGCGTCGAGTTCGCGCGGCAGCTTGGCCGCGCCCGGTTCGATGGTCGAGAACGGAATGTCTGATGAATGCGTCAGCCACTCGAAGATGACGAGCGTCGGGTCGAAGACCGTGTGGTGGTCTTTAAAAAACTGGAACGTCTTTTTCGCTTCGGGCGACTCCAGATCGAACTTCGGCATGACGCCCGGCTGCGGTTTGAAATCTTTCGGGATTAACACCGCAGGCAGATATTGAATGTGATTAATCTGGTCCATTCCGGCTTCGACGGCTTGAATGGCGTTCATCCCGCGCGGCACATGTCCCGTCACGGTCATGCCGAGCCGGTGCGCCTCCGTCGCGATCTCTTTGACGATGTCCGGTTTGACCGAACTGTAAATCTTGATTTGCTGAAAGCCCGCCGCGTGATAGCGATTGACGACGGCGCGCGCTTCGTCCGGCGTGTTGGCGCGGATGACGCCGAGCGCGGAAGTGCTGTCGCCGTCAACGATGCCCGCGAGTAGAATTCTTGGCCCAAGCCCGCGTCCGGTTTTGATGGCGTCGCGCACGGCTGTCATAAACTCGAACTCGTTGCCCACGTCGCGCACCGTCGTGACCCCTGCGGCGAGATAGACAGGACCCCATTCGACCTGCTCGAAATGCGCGTGCATATCCCACAAACCCGGCAAGACATACTTGCCCTGTGCGTCGAAGACGTTCGCGCCCTTCGGAATTTTGGCGTTGGCGCGCGGGCCGACGGAGGTGATGCGCCCGTTCTCCATGACGATGACGGCATCGCTCACAGGAGGGTTGCCCGTCCCGTCAATCAGGTTGGCGTTGGTGATGACGAGCGCGCCTTTGCGTTGCGGGCTGATGCGGTTTGAGAGTTCTGCGAGCGCGGCCATCCCGTCGTCCGCCGCCTTGCCGACGAAGACCGGGAGCGCGGATTCGTACTCATCGCGCAACGCTTCAAAGTGGTCGAACTCCGCATCAACACAGACGAGCGCCACCAGATTTTGTTGTTTGTCCAGCCAGAGCGCTTCGCGTCCCCAGATCAAACCGCTCACGCTGTAGCGTTCAAGCTCTACGGTTTTGTCGCCGAGTTTAATCTGATCGGTGCCGCGTTTCTCAATCTTCACAGAGCCGCCGGGCAGAGTCGGCAGCGCGCCCTTGATGTTGTTGCTCGACAGGTAACGCAACAGCATCATCTGCATCGCCGCCGGAGCGTAACCGGCAATCGTGAAAAACCGCGCCGGGACAGTTGCCTGCCGCGTCTCTTTGCCTTCCCGGATGGTGGCCGCGTCGCCCTTGATTTCGATGGACGTATCAATGGTCGAACCGCGCGCGGTGTTGCCCTTAATCTCGAACGCTTCGGGCGTGAGGTTCTGTTTCGTGCGGAGGGTGGCCGTGAGCGGCACGGGCGAGCCTCTGTCTGTGAATTTGAAGTTCGAGGTGACGAGGAGAGAATCGCCTTCGCGTGATATTTCGTAAGTCTCTTCGCCAATCGGCTGCTCGAATTTGTGCAAACGGAATTTGCCGCTTTCGATGACCGTCGCAGGTTTCGCGCCCGGCGTCGCGGTCTGCGCCTGCGCTGGCAGAGAGAGCGCAGACAGTGACAGTAAGAGCGAGACCGTCAAACTCAAGACGCGCGACGCTGGCGCGCCGAACAAGAATTTAGCCATTCAACTATTCCCCTCAGATTTTCAACTTTAATCTCTCATCCGCCCTGACGATACCACACAACAATCAAAGCCACACAGACGCGTGATGAGAGGCAGGCTGATCCCGTTCGCACGCGATTTTGCAGAGACTCCAGGGCGACCTCCTTGCTTACTGATATGTTTCTGCATAACATGCGTCCGCAAAGTTTTAATAAGCAGGTTCTGGAAAAGGATAATTCCCCCAAGATGAAAAGGAGAGAATCGAGAATGCAAACAAAGAGATGGAATCTGGTGTTCGGTTTAGGGCTGCTGCTGGTCGTCGCGCTGGCCTGTAAGATGAGCGCGTCAACGGCCAACATCAGCAGCCTCAAACTCGGCAAAGATAAGGGCGTCAGCCCGGAGACCAGCACCTTCGAGCCGGGCGATACGATCTATGGCGTGGCGGAAATTTCCAACGCTCCGGGTAAGGTCAAGGTCAAGGGCCAACTGGTCGTGGATAATGTCGAGGGGCAGCAGAGCGGGCCGATCCCCGGTCTGGAGAAGACGCTGGATTTGCCTGGCAGCGGAACCGCGACTTTCACTTTCTCGCCGCCGACGGCGGGCTGGCCGAAGGGTAAATATAAGCTGGATGTCACGATGATGAATGAAGATGGCGAGCAAAAGGATCAAAAGACGGCCAGCTTTACGGTCTCTTAGA
Source organism: Pyrinomonadaceae bacterium (assembly GCA_036009045.1). Lineage (GTDB taxonomy): Bacteria > Acidobacteriota > Blastocatellia > Pyrinomonadales > Pyrinomonadaceae > DASYML01. Next base: position 2,886 of record DASYML010000233.1, on the reverse strand, counting down.
GCGGCTCTCAATTGAGCGGTCTGGCAAGAGGGATTGACCACCGCAGACACAGAGCGCACAGAGTCAGCACAGAGAAGAAGATGCAAGCCTCTGTGCTGACTCTGCGTCCTCTGTGTCTGCGGTGGTCAACCTCACTTTCCATACGTTCAACTTAATTACGCTCTAAGTACCGGGAAGAGCGCAGGCGCGCCATGAGGTATGAATCAACATACAGGCCATCGCGGAAAGCGTGCTGCCGCAAGATTCCCGCGCGCTCGAACCCGAACCGCTCATAGAGCCTGATCGCAGGCTCGTTGTTCTCAGAAGAGCGGATGATAAATATGACGGACTTTATTCCCGGCCTCGAACTCTGCGGATTGTTCTATCGGGAAGCGGTCAAACCCATCCTCGATGAGAGTATGCCGGGCCTCCGGTATGGCGCGGCCTTGACCGGCAGCGGTTCGGAGATTCTGGGCTTCGATACGGAGATGTCTGCGGATCATCACTGGGGGCCGCGCGTCATGCTCTTCCTCGCGGAAGAGGACGTGTGCAGATACGGCGAGGCGATTACCGAAGCGTTGCGTCATAAACTGCCGCCAGGCTTTCGCGGCTATTCGACTAATTTCACGCCGCCTGATCCCAGTGATAAAAACATCCAGCGACTTGAGGAGGTTGAGAGTGGTCCAATAAACCATCGCGTTGAACTTCATACGATACGTGGCTTTCTTCTCAACTATCTCGATTTCGACATGGAGGAATCCATAGCGCCTGCCGACTGGTTGACCTTTCCCTCGCAGAAGCTGCGGACCATCACCGCCGGAGCGGTCTATCATGATGAGGTCGGGTTACAGGATGCGCTCGCTCGATTCGGTTATTATCCGCATGACGTGTGGCTCTATCTACTGGCTTCCGGCTGGACCAGGATTGGACAGGAGGAACATCTGATGGGCCGCGCGGGAATGGTCTTTGATGAGGTTGGCTCGGCTCTCATCGGGTCCAGGTTAGTGCGCGATCTGATGCACCTGTGCTTTCTCATGGAGAAGCAGTATGCCCCGTATCCGAAGTGGTTCGGGACGGCCTTCTCTCGCTTGAAGTGCGCGGAAGAATTATCGCCTGTCCTGAAGAGCGCGCTGGCGGCGGAGACCTGGAAGACGCGCGAGCGGTATTTGTCTTCAGCCTATGAGTATGTGGCGGGGATGCATAATCGTCTGGGCATCACAGAGCCGCTGCCGTCGAAGGTGGCTAACTTTTTCGGACGCCCGTTCTTAGTCATCCATACGGGAGGCGGCCACGCGGATGCCATTCGCGCGCAAATCACGGATGCCGTCGTGCAGCGCATCGCCGGTCGCAAACTCATCGGCAGCATAGATCAATTCAGCGATAGCACGGACATTCTGAGTGACCCGCAGTGGCGCACAAAATTACGCGCGTTGTATGAGTGAGGGACGACCACAACTCGTCTCTCTCATTTCCATTGACACTTGACCCCGGACATATTTATATCTTCACTGCACTCCTCGACTCCCGGTCTCTTGAAAGAGGTTTATTGATGAGTTCCCCACTCGCCATGCTCCTGTTTAGTCTCCTGCTTGGTTGGAATAACGCAGCAAGCGCGGTTCCCTGCGCGCAAGTCAAATCGCACCCGGACGCGTGGGTGACGGCCAGGGTTGACGCGCTCCTCGGAGCCGCGCGCGCGGCTTACGAAAAGGATCAGGCGCTCAAGAATTATCAGAGAGTGCTCGGCGGCATCAACGAGACGATTCGTCAATGCAAGCTCTCGCAGGACGAGGGCTTCGTCAGCCGCTACAGGGAATTTTTAGACTACCTGGAGGCCATCTCCCTGGACCAGCAGCCGGGCCATGAGCTTGGCTTCATCGTGCCCGATAGCCAGTACTTCGATGAGACGCGCGGGTTGGTCCAAATCCCGGATTTTCTCATGAGCCAGAATTTCCTGCGGGCGGTCAGCCGCTCCGAGACGCTGGAGCGGGCGAAATCTTTTCTGCGGCTGCTCAACGCGACCAGAGCGCCTTCGGATCAACTCATCTTCTTCAGCTACATCTCGCGCCACCTGGGGACGCCCGACAATGACGACAGTTTCAAGCGGCTCTTGATCGTCGTCCCCGGCAACGCGTTGCTGGGAGTGCCTGAGAAGTGGGTCCAGTTCGGGGTCACGGATGCGGGCGAGCGCGCACGCGTGCGTAACGTCTCGGTCGTCTCGGCGGTGGTCGGCAACGACGGGACCTTCAACGCCTACTTCAAAGATTTTTACAGGACCTATCGCCCGGATGGTTCGATCACCGTCAAAGGGCGCTGGGAACTCGGATACGGCGATGACAACTGCGTGCAATGCCACAAGAGCGGCATCCTCCCTGTCTTCCCCGAAGACGGCAGCGTGAGCCGTAGCGAGCAGCCAGCGCTTCAGTCAGTCAACCAGCGCTTCCTGACATATGGTTCACCGAGATTTGAAAAATATCTGGACCAGACAAAGTTCGGCCCCGGACTCGGCGCGACGAGATGGGGAGACCATCATCAAAACATCGTCGAAGGCGATGGCGAACCCGTCGTCGCGCGCGCCATGACCTGCGCCGCCTGTCACAGGCAAGAGCGCCTTGGGTCTCTCAACTGGCCTATGGACAGGGTCTTGATCAGTTCCTACATCAAAGGAGGCCAGATGCCCTTCGGCTACAAACTCAAAACCACGGAGCGCGATGAACTTTACAGGAACCTGATTCAGGGATACTTCGCAACGGACACCGCGCATCCGGGCGTTCTCAAGTCCTGGCTCCTGGGAAGACCTCAGTAGAGATGCTTGGAGTGGCTTAGTCTGGTCTTGAGTGTCTGTGACAGTGAGATTCACCATCGCAGACACAGAGCGCACAGAGTCAGCACAGAGTTATTGAATTTTTT
>DASYML010000232.1:0-22585 GCA_036009045.1 Pyrinomonadaceae bacterium | reverse complement strand
CTCCAGCCTCTGTTTTCCTAGCCTCCAGCTTCCGGCCTCTAGCCTCTAGTTTCATCCTGTTCTTTCAGTTCACGTTCGGCTTCTTCTTCTAATTCGCGGCCTTCTCGTTCGAGCGTGGTGTCCTGCAAGCCCTGTGCGACGCTCTCTTTGGCGCGGCCTTCGGCGCGTTTCATCTCGGCCTCGACGCGGGCTTCGACCTGGTCTATCGGCGCGGGTTCGCCCGCCTCTTCCTGTGTCACGACCTTATTGATGTCAATCTCCATGATGGCTGTCTCCTCGGTGTATACCTGTTGATTAAGTCTGCTGTATGGTCTCATCACTCAAGCTGTGAGGTCAAACTGTGGGCTTGATGAGAAGGAGATGAGGTTCATCAATCGTCATTCTCGGAAGAATTTTGTATAATCCATCTCGCCCCGCTCCCCACAATCAGAGATGACAGGCGGCTGCAAATGAGATTCAGGGAAACTGCCGCCGGGACAATCCTGGTCCAGAATATGATGTCAGGGAACAAGGAGTACGTATGACCTCGCATTGTGAAATCAAGCAGGGCCGCGCGCCGCAAGCAACTATCGCGCGGCAGCGGCTCGAAGCTTTCTTCCATCGCACATCGCGCGCCGCTTGCGGCCTCGCCTTACTAGTCCTTTTAATTCTTTCATCGCAGGCACGACTCTTCGCCGCCACTCTGCCGAGCGGTTTTATGGAAACGCTGGTCACGAGCGGCCTTTCAAATCCGACGGCGATGGCCTTTGCGCCGGACGGGCGCATCTTCGTTTGCCAGCAGGGAGGGCAACTGCGCGTCATTAAAAACGGCAGCCTGCTGGCGACGCCGTTTCTCACCGTGACGGTTGACTCGCAGGGTGAACGCGGCTTGCTAGGGCTAGCCTTCGACCCGAACTTTAACACCAATCACTTTATCTATATTTATTACACCGCGACGACCCCCGCGCTTCACAATCGCGTGAGCCGCTTTACCGCCAACGGCGACGTAGCGGTGGCGGGCAGCGAACTCACCCTGCTCGATTTGAATAATCTGAGCAGCGCGACCAATCACAACGGCGGGGCGATGCACTTCGGGCCGGACGGTAAACTCTATATCGCCGTCGGCGAGAACGCGACGCCCGCCAACTCGCAGTCGCTCTCCAACCTGCTCGGCAAGATACTTCGCATCAACGCCGACGGCACTATCCCGACAGACAATCCGACTTCGTTTCCCGGCATCACGGGCACGACCAGTGGCGTCAACCGCGCTATCTGGTCCGTTGGCCTACGCAACCCTTATACCTTCGCTTTTCAAAACGGCACGGGCCGCATGTTCATCAACGACGTGGGCCAGAATACCTGGGAAGAGATTAACGACGGACGCGCGGGCGTGAACTATGGTTGGCCCACGACGGAAGGGCCGACGACGGATGCGCGCTTTGTCAGTCCGCTTTTCTGGTACGGCCACGGGACGAGCGCGACCACCGGCTGCGCGATTACGGGCGGTGCGTTCTACAACCCCGCGACGAATCAATTTCCGAGCGATTATACGGGCACATATTTCTTCGCGGATTTTTGCAGCGGCTGGATTAGACGGCTGAACCCGGCGAGCGGCAATACCGTCACGGACTTCGCTTCGGGCATCAACTCTCCGGTTGATTTACAGGTCGGCTCTGACGGCAGCCTGTATTATTTAGCGAGAGGCGCGGGCGCGATTTACAAAGTTCAGTATACCGCGAGCCTCGCGCCGAGCATCACGACGCAGCCCGCCAGCCAGTCTGCGCTCGCCGGACAGCCAGTGACCTTCAGCGTCGCCGCTTCCGGCAGTCAACCGCTCTCTTATCAATGGCAACGCAACGGCGTCAACATCAACGGCGCGACCGGCGCGAGCTACACCATCCCTGCGGTCGCGCCCGGCGACAACAACGCGCACTTTCGCGTCATCGTCACCAACACTTTCGGCAGCACGACGAGCAACGACGCGATTCTCACCATCCAACAGAGCAACCCGCCGACGGGCATCATCAACGCGCCCGCGAACGGCTCTTTCTATAACGCTGGCGACACCATCAATTATTCAGGGACGGCCACCGACCCCGAAGACGGCGTCTTGCCGCCGAGCGCTTTCACCTGGCAGGTTGATTTTCATCACGACACACACGTTCACCCGTTCATCCCCGCGACGACCGGCTCCAGGAGCGGTTCATTCGTCATCCCGACCTTGGGAGAGACTTCTACCAACGTGTGGTATCGAATCATCCTCACGGTGACGGATTCCGGCGGGTTGACTCATACTTCTTATGTGGAAATCTTCCCGCGCGTCTCGACGATTAGTCTGGCGGCCAATTTTAACGGTCTGCTCCTGACCGTTGATGGACAACCGCAGGCCACGCCCTTCAACGTCAACAGCGTGGTCGGCATGACGAGGTCTCTCGGAGCCATCTCGCCCCAGACGGTCAACGGCGTCACCTACGAATTCGAGACCTGGTCCGACGGCGGGGCCGCGACTCACGACATCTCTACGCCAGCAACCGCCACCACCTATACGGCGATTTTCCACATCAAGACGACATCGCCTTCCGACACGATACAATTCGCCGCGTCCGCCTATAACGTCAACGAGTCTGAGCCGAGCGCCACGATTACGCTGACACGCTCAGGCAATCTGAGCCTCGCGGCGACGGTTGACTTTGCCGCTAGCAATGGGACGGCTTCGGACCGCTCCGACTACACGACCGCCCTCGGCACACTCACCTTCGAGGCAGGGGTCACGAGCAAGACTTTCAACATCCTGCTCACCGATGACGCCTACGTTGAAAACAACGAGACCGTCAACCTGACCTTGAGCAATCCGACGAACGGCACGAGCCTCGGCACTCAGAGCACGGCCCTGCTCGTCATCAATGACAACGATACGATTCAGCCCGTCGCCAATCCGGCAGACGACGCGCAATTCTTCGTCCGCCAGCACTATCACGATTTTCTCAACCGCGAGCCGGACCCCGGCGGCCTCGGTTACTGGACCTTTCAAATCAACAAGTGCAACGGCGATGCCCTCTGCATTCACAACACGCGGATAGGCGTCAGCGCGGCCTTCTTCGTCGAACAGGAATTTCAACAGACGGGTTATTTCGTCTATCGCATTTACAAAGCCGCGCTCGGACGGCGCGTCGCTTATCTGGAATTCATGAAGGACCGCAGCCGTTTGCAGGTCAGCGGAAATCTGGACGCGGAGAAGCAGTCTTACGCTCTTGATTTCGTCCAGCGCGCAGAATTCCAGACGAAGTATCAGGGCAAGACTACGGACACAAGCTTTGTTGATGCCCTCTTGCAAATCGTCAGGGATGCGTCCGGGATTGATCTTTCGAGCAAGCGCGCGGAACTGATGACAGAGTACGACACGGGCAGCGATCAGACGGACGCGCGAGCGCGCACTGTGCGCAAACTTATAGAGTACCCGGATTATCTACAGGGCGAGTACAACCGCGCCTTTGTGCTGGCCCAATATTTCGGCTATCTCAGACGCGACCCGGACGAGAGCGGCTATCTCTTCTGGCTCGATGTGCTCAATAATAAAGTCCCGAACAACTACCGCAGCATGGTCTGCGCCTTCATCACCAGCGCCGAATACCAGGACCGCTTCAGCCCCATCAGAACCCACACCAACTCTGAATGTGGACCGTGAAGAGATTGCTTCATTGATTCATCGGCTGATTGATTCATTTATTAAATGGTCCAATAAGCCGATGAATCAATGAAGCAATGAGTCAATGAATCAATTTTTCATCCCTCATGACATCGCTGTGCTGAAGTGGATGGCGAAGAGGGCGGTCATGAGGGCGAGGAGGGCGAGGAAGATGGCGCGCAGGGATTGGTCCAGCAAGGGACGGCGTCCGGCGAGGGCGAGCATGATGAAGGCTGGAAAGATGGTCAGGAAATAACGCGACATTGATTGCAGCGCCATTGAAGAGAGCGGCGCGATGACGCAGATGAGCGTGTACGTGGCTAGTGACCACTGGCGACGCTTGAGCAGGACGAGGCCGCAGGCGAGGGCCACCATTGCCGCCGCGAAGTTTAAAAGCCTGAAGTCCCAGCGGACGCTGACCTCCAGCGGATTCATCAGGTAGTCGAAAAGCGGGCGCAGGAAAAATCCCGCGCGATGTCCCCAGGCCGCCTGCACTTTCAGGAAGGCCAGCGCGTCGCCCGTCGTCTCTCGCAGGTAGAACATAAACGCGAAGAGTCCGAGCGGGACCAGTAATAACGCGAGCAGTTCTCGACGCCGCAGATTCTCACTTCGATAAGTCTGCCAGTATTGGACTAGTAAAGCCGGGAAGATGAGGATTCCCGTCGGGCGTGTGGCGGTCGCCAGCGCGCCGAGGATTCCCGTCAACCACCAGTGCTTGCGCCGCACCGCCAGAAAACATCCCACCGTCAATAACAGGAAGAGAGATTCCGTCACCGGCAGCGAGAAGAAATAGCTCGTCGGAAAAGCCGCCATGTAAAAAATTGTCCGGTCAGCGCATCCTTCATCATACCCGAACGCGCGCACAAGCGGATGCAGGAGGACGAGCGAAAACAGTAGAAACAGATTCGAGAGCAGAGAGCCTGTCAGGGCGTATTCGCCCGTGATGCTGGAGGCGGCGCGCAGCAGTAATGGGTAGAGGGGAAAAAAGGCCCAGGTATGTTGTGCGCTGGCTTCAAAGGGCTGGCGCTCGTACCCGTCGCGCGCGATGTTCGCGTACCACAAGCCATCCGCGTAGAGCATCGCGCGCCCTAACTTCTGCGCGACGCCCGCACTCGCCAGAGAGATGCGAGGCTCCTGCACTCCGGGACCAAAATCCCGCAGCGGCTCATCGAAAGAGAGATTAGTCGCCATGATGAAGATGAAGAAGACTATGAGGCGCGTCAGCGTGAAGGCGTAGACGGCGGAGCGCACGCCCGTTTGAGACAGGATGCGCCTCCATGTTGGCCCGATGCGCTCGTCTGATGAAGGCGAGACTTTATCTTTCATCAAGGTCGCTCCTGCGGAGCCTGGTTCAACTTTAAGGCAGCGTGACGGGCGAGTGTCCGCGCGCGGGAATCAGCCCGGCGATGACGCGCACCGCCGCCGCTTCCGATTCGACCGCCGATTCAAAGGTCAGAAGCGTCGTCGCGCGTTCAGGCATGTGCGGCAGGACATAAGGATTGCCGAAGACGGCGGCGATGGTCGGCATCCCGGATTGGTCCAGAGCTTGAAGTATCCGCGCATGTCCCTGTGCGAGCGCGACGCTTCCTTTATATGCCGCGACGCGCGCGCAGACGGCGACCACTGCGACCTCGCAATCCCGCGCCGCTTCCAGGACGGGTTCTATGTCGTCAGCGTCGGCGCTGGATTCTATGAGCCGCGCGTTGAAATGTGCGGACGCATCTTTGGAGAAACGCGAGCCAGCAGGCTCTCTCAACGCATGCGCCCAGACGGGCACGGAGTCTTTCAGGATAATCGCGGCGACGCGTTTTTTGTCGAGCGGCAGCAACCCGCGCGGGTCGCGTATGAGCGTCACCCCGCGCTCGAAGAGGTGTCGCGCGGTCGTCATATGATCCGGGCTGGCGACCACGTCCCAAACTTTTTCGAGCGAGACCCGTCGCTCTCTTTGAAGACCGCACCACGCTTTGGCGTTCAGGATACGCCGCACTGATTGGTCCAATCGCTCTTCGGTCAGGCGGCCCTGCGTGACCGCATCACAGAGCGCCCTGTGCGAACGCGCCACGTCCACTGGAAAGAGCGCCACATCGCAACCGGCTTCAATCGCGCGCACGGTCGCCTCGCCCGGTTCGTAACGCTTCGCCACCGCTCCCATGTCCAGCGCGTCTGTGAAGATTAATCCATCAAAGCCGAACTCGCGGCGCAGGATGCCTTCGACGATGGCGGGCGAGAGCGTCGCCGGGCGCACTTCGTCGGCTTCCGTATCGAGCGAGGGGACGGCGATGTGCGCGGTCATGATGGCGCGCACGCCGCGTTGGACTGCGTGGCGAAACGGCGGCCATTCGATGCGCTCGAATCTTTCGCGCGGCGCGTTCAGCGTCGGCAGCAGGATGTGTGAATCGAGCGACGTATCACCGTGACCCGGAAAATGTTTGGCGGTCGCAATCTGCCCGGCGTCCTGTGCGGCGCGTATAAAGGCCGCGCCCCAGTTAGCGACCATCTCCGGGTCGTCGCTGAAGGCGCGCGTATTGATGATGGGATTCGCTGGATTATTATTGACATCCAGGACCGGATAAAAATTGATGTGAACTCCGATGGCGCGTCCCTCACGCGCGGTGATGCGCGCGGCTTCGGCTGCGGACTCAGGGTCTCCGGTCGCGGCGAGGGCCATCGCGCGCGGCAGGCGCGTTCCCCCGCGTAACTGCATCCCGACCCCGCCCTCGAAATCCGAAGCGAAGATGAGAGGAATGCTCGCGCGACTCTGTAGGCGGTTGGTTAAGGCGGCGGTCGTCAGGGCGTCGCCGTTGTAGATGATAAAGCCGCCGACGCCCAGACGCTCAATCGCGTGGACCAACCGTGCATACTGCTCGCTTCGTTCGTGCATCAGGATGCCGCTCGTCTCCGGCATCAAAAGTTGGCCCACGCGCTCTTCCAAAGTCATGCCGCGCAAAGTCTCCGCGACCCACTCTGCGTTCAAACTGTCCTCTGATTGCAAATCTCTTGTGCCCCTTTGCCTCAATCTTGAAGCATCTTATATCAGATTGAATAAATAAAAGAGGGTTAATGTAACGTGAGCTCGACGTTAGAGGCTGACTGACTGACAAGCCGCCTGTGCCCTGTAAGGGCTGAATATGATAGCCGGGAGCAAGCTCGTAGAGCGTCGCCCACGGTTACTGGTCCAGAATAATAGCCGACCCTGAAGGGGTCGCACCTTCAACATTGAGGTGCGACCCCTTCAGGGTCGAAATGTGTTGCGATGAGAGGACCGTGGGCAACGCCCACGGCTATCATATTTATCCCTTACAGGGATAAGGTTGAAGGGTGTGCTCTGCCTCACGTCGAACTCACGTTAATGTAGGGGGAGGGACCAGACCTTCCCCTACAAACTTTCTTTGTCATCAGGTAAGCAACACTCTGGAATGTATGCTAAACGCGCACGGTGCATTAGCTGAGAACGCATGTGGTTGCTCTCGCTTCAACCGGGGAATCTCCTTCATCCGCTTGTTTTCGGGCTTATCAAGAATAATAAAGAGATTGATCAAAGCACGGTACAAACATTGCATCTTGTGTGAGTCGAACGGACGTGTGCCTTGTTATGATTCGTTCGTTAATACTGATAAAGAGGTTTGGATGGAGGAGGATGAGAAGTATGAGAGTTTCGTTTTACAGGAGCATGGCGGGCGCGGTCGGTCTGGCCCTGATGCTGTGCCTGGCAAATAGTGTGGCGATGGCCCAGGCGAATAATAAAAGGACCAAAGATGCCGCACGACACGCGAGCGATGCAGCGAGGGTCTTTAACCAGATTATGGGCGTGCGCGAGAAGGGGATTCCGAAGCAGTTGCTGGACAAGGCGGAAGCCGTCGCGGTCTTTCCGGGTGTGACCAAGGGAGCCTTCGTCGTCGGCGGGCGTTACGGGCAGGGCGTCATCAGCCGCCGTCAGGGCAGCAGTTGGAGCGCGCCAGCTTTCTTCAATCTCGGCGGTCTCAGTTTTGGTCCACAAATCGGCGGGGCTAAAACGGATTTCGTTTTTCTGATTATGAATGATGCCGGAGTGAAAGGATTGCTTCAGGACAAGTTCGATTTCGGCGGTGAGGTCGGCGTGGCGGCTGGCCCTGTCGGGCGCGAAGCGAGCGCGGCGACGAACTTGACGCTGGATGCGGGTATTCTCTCTTACTCGCGCAGCAAGGGAGCCTTCGTCGGGGCCGCGCTGAAGGGCGGGACCATTAATCCCGACAACGATCTCAACGAGGCCGTCTATGGCGTCAAGGCGAGCGAAGTGTTGTCCGGTAATCAGGTCAAGACTCCGCCAGCCGTGAGCGTCTTTCCCACTACGCTGAAGCGTTATTCCAGCAAGTAGGGGAGAGCAACGCGAGGGTCTACAAAGGTTGAAGGCGCGAAGAAGAAAAAAGCAGCAAGCTTAAAAAAGATCGCGCGCAGGCGCTTGATGAATGCGCCTTCAATCTTTCTTTGATGAAAGGTCTTTCGAGATGATGAGAAGAGAAAACTCTCAGCGCTGGCGGGCAAGCTGTGCGCTCTTGCTGGTCCTATTATTGAGCGAGGGCGTCGCCACGGCGCAGAGTAAGAATGCGAAGAGAATCAGCGAGGCCACCAGTCAATCGCAGAAGGCCGCCAAAGTCTTTACGCAGATTATGAACGTGCCGGAGAAGGCCATCCCGCAGGACTTGATAGATAAGGCGGAGGCCATCGCCGTCTTCCCGGACGTGATTAAAGCTGGCTTTATCGTGGGCGGTCGCGGCGGTCGCGGCGTCATCAGTCGGCGGACGGGCAGCAGTTGGAGCGCGCCAGCCTTCTTCAATCTCGGCGGCGGCAGTATAGGCTTGCAGATCGGCGCGTCTTCGACGGACTTCGTGCTGCTCTTCATGAACGCCGAAGCGCTCAAGGGATTGCTCGAAGATAAGTTTGAGATAGGCGGCGAGGGCAGTCTCGCGGCTGGTCCAATCGGACGCAGCGCGAGCGCCTCGACCGACGCCCAACTCAAGGCGGGCATCCTCTCCTATTCGCGCAGCAAGGGACTCTTCGCCGGGCTGGAATTGAAGGGCGTCGTCATCAACCCGGATAATAACGACAACGAAGCCGTCTACGGCATCAAGGCGCAAGACATCCTGACCGGCAGCAAGAAAATATCCCTCAACCGGATGCCCGCAGGCGTTCGCATCTTCCCACGCACGCTCGCGCGTTATTCGACTCGGAAAAAGCAGTGATAAGTGACGAGTGAGGAGTGACGAGTTAAAAGCAAGAGACAAATGACGAGGTGCAAGTTTGGCCTTCTTCTCGCTCGTCACTTTCTTATTCAGATTCTTCTTCTTGCTCATCACTCCTCACTCGTCACTTATCACTGCTTTAAAACCTTGACGCTTGAGTATGCGGGCACTTAGAATCCGCTTTGGGTTATCGCGCGTTTGAAGTCTTTATAAACAGCAAGAGAGAAAGAGCCGGAGAGGGTCCTTATGCAGCCACGTACGCAACGCCAGAAGGAGATTCTGGAATACATCACAAGGTTTATAGAGCGTCACGGGTATGAGCCTTCTTACGCGCAGATCGCGCGCCACTTCAACGTCTCGTCGAAGGCGACCATCGCCAAACACATCGCCGCGCTTGAGCGTCGCGGGTTGCTCACACGTCATCATGAGGACGGCTCGTTTGGTCTCGACGTGAAGGTGGAGGAAACTCCGTCGGATGCTGTCTGCGAAGTCTCTCTGCTGGGACGCATCGCGGCGGGCGCTCCGATTGATGCGATAGAGGATGCGGAGCAGATTATTATTCCGCGTTATTTGTTGGGCCGCGTGCGTCCTGAAAGAGTCTACGCCCTGCGCGTGAAGGGCGATTCGATGATTGACGAGCACATCTGCGACGGCGACATCGCGCTCATCGAAAATCGCACGGAGGCACGCGACGGCGAGATTATCGTCGCGCTCATCAATGGTGCTCGCGCGACGCTCAAACGTCTCTACCGCTTCGGCCAGGAAGTCGAACTGAGACCCGCTAATTCGCAACTCGCTCCGATACGTCTGCCCGCCGCGCAGGTCCAGGTCCAGGGCATCTTTCGCGGGCTGCTGCGCCCCGCACAGTAAAATTCATCCACGCCAAAATCGCCGCTAATATAGGGACTGAAGGTGCACGTAATGCTCCATCAGTTACAGTGCGTCTGGAAGGTGAGAGAAAAGCCTTCAACATTATCCCGGTAGGGGATACATGTGAGAGCCGTGGGCAGCGCCCCCGGTTTCTGGTCCAACGTAGAAACCGACCCTGAAAGGGTCGCACCTCAACCTTGCATGTGCGACCCTTGCAGGGTCGAATTGCGTTGGCGTGAGGGGACCGTGAGCGATGCCACGGCTATCATATTCGGCCCTTTCAGGGCGAAGAAGTGTTCTGGTCTTTCTCAGCACACAGATGGTTCTTTAGACACGCTCTAGACGACTATAAAGTAGGGGAAGCGGACATTCGTTGCGGCTGGATGTACGGCTTTGCGAGCGTTTTCGGTTTATAGAGTCCTGTTTGTATACCTCTTGATACTGGCATACGAGTTGCGCTCTTGATTCCTCTTTTGAATGAAAGAAGCGTGAGCAAGCGGGCGACCCGTGAGCACGGTTCGTCCTTCACTTAAAGCAGACGAAGAGGAGTAAGACGTATGACTGAGAAGAGCCAGGACAACACTAAGAGGGTTGCCATCCTGATTGAGAGCAACGTTGAAGATTCGGAATTTCAGGTTCCCTTTGCGGCATTGACGGAGGCGGGGGCGTTAATCTCCGTGCTCGGCTCGCGAACGAATGAAAAGTACGCGGGCAAGCAGGGCAAGCTTTCCATCGCGGCTGACGGGACGACGACGGAGATGCGCGCGGCGGACTTCGATGCGGTGATTATTCCAGGCGGCATGGCCCCGGACCGTATGCGTACCAACATGAAGACCGTGCGCTTCGTGCAGGATGCGTTGGAGCAGGGCAAACTGGTGGCCGCCGTGTGTCATGGGCCGCAGGTCTTAATCGAAGGCGATCTCTTGAAGGGCAAACGCGCCACGGGCTTTCGCGCGATTCGCAAGGACATGCAGAACGCCGGCGCAAACTACTCGGACGCGCCCATCGTGACCGACGACAATCTGATTACTTCGAGACGCCCAGCGGACCTTCCCATCTTCGCCACGGCCATCCTGCGTCATCTGGGCCTGCGCACGAAGGGGCCGGACCTGCCGCAGACGGACGACCAGGATTTCAACTGGCAACAACTCGGCGAACAGTGGGGCGGCTCTCCGAAGGCGGAGATTATAGACGCTCTCAACACCGCCATACGCGGCGAGCGTTATGCGATGGAAGCTTTTGAGAAGTACGCGGAGAAGGCCACGAACGCGGAGATTAAAGCGGCCTTCAAAGAGATAAATGAAAACAAGGCGCGACACATTCAACTGCTCGAAGGCAGGCTCGCCGCCCTCGGCGGGCAGGAGGGTTTGCAGGCCGCTGGCAGCGGAGCCTGGGCCACTATGAAGAGTTGGTTTCAATCGAGCGATGATAACGCGCTCCTGCTACGCGCGCTCGGCGACCTGCAAACGGGCGTCGTGGATGCCTTCAACCTGACCAACAAATTCACGGACCCCGCGACGGCCTCCATCTTTGACGAAATCGAAGTGGACATCGCCAAACACGAACAACGCATCGCGGACATTTACCACGCGCGCCTCGACACCGCCAAACCAAAATCCGCGCAGCCAACCACCGGCACAGCCGCGAGCGCTTAAAAGCAGAGGCTGGAGTCTCTGCTTTCAGGGGCATGTCTTGGAGAGTTTGTAACCGGCCTTCTCTGCTTCTACGGTGGTGGGGAATGTGACGCGCTCTTTCAAGGGCACGTCGTTGTAGTTGGGACAGTCGCGGCGATAGTAAGTTTTGGTGTGTTTGTCTGCGATGATGGGGACAACCTCCGGGTCTGCGTGTGTCTCTGATTGTTCCTGCCCCTCCTGGCTTTCCTGTGTCTCCGGTGCGTCCTCTATTCTCTTGTTCAATGCTTGCTGGGCCAATTCGTCGGTGATGTGCAGGCTGGGTGTTCCGCCGACCATCTGGACCGCGAGTTGGAAGCCGTCGCAGGTCATCTGGCGTCCGCCGCGTTTGACGTGCCAGGCTTTTGGGAGTTTGAGAGATTCGCTGATACCGCCTGTGAATTCGTCGAGCGTCTTCCACTTGAAGGAATCGTTATAGCCTAGCCAGAGACTGATGAGCCGCCCGTCCAGAAAATCGAGCGAGACTGTGCGGACGCCCTCAAAGCTGGCCTTGTCAACCTGCGCGTTGAAGTCAGGGTTGAGGCTCGTCTTGGAAGAGCCGAATTGGTCCACCGGCCCGAAGACGATGTGCGGGACGCGTGCCCTGACCTGTTCCGTCGTCATGCCGAGTTGAAAGCCGCGTAACTCTCCCGCCTGCGGCAACTGGGCCAACTTCAAAGTGCAGGCGGCCTCCTGCGCCGCCGTGAGCCGCGCGCAGGCGCAGAGGACCATTAATGAAAGAATGAGAGATGCGAGGCGCGTCATACTGTCTCCTTGAAATAAGAGCCGGGAGATGGCGTGTCGAACACTCGCATACTATGAAGCGTGTGATAAAGCGCGGTCAAGTGGTCCGTTAATTCAGTTGATGTATTCGAGGGTCTGCGGCGGGGTGAGAATGGTTTCGCCGAGGAGGCTGGCGGTCAGGGTCTGGCCCTGCGCTCTTTCGAGAATCAATCTTTCGGCGACCTCCGCTCTGACCGGCTTGGCGAAAAGGTATCCCTGCCCATAGTCGCATTTGAGAGCGCGGAGTTGGGCCAGTTGATCTTCGGTCTCGATGCCTTCGGCGACCACGTCCATCCCGAGGTTCGTGGCGAGCGTGAGGATGGTCTTGACGATCTCGGAGTTTTCATCGCCCGCGCCCATGCGGCTGATGAAGGAGCGGTCAATCTTGAGCGTGGTGACGGGGAAGCGGTGTAGGTAGCTGAGCGAGGAATAGCCAGTGCCGAAATCGTCTATGCTCAGGTGAACGCCGAGTTCGCGGAGTTGAGTGAGCATGTTGGTGGCCTGCTCCGCGTTCTCCATGACGACGGATTCGGTAATCTCAAGCCTCAGACAGCGCGGGTCTAAATCCGTCTCCTGCAAAATAAGCTTGACCTGCTCGATGATGTCCGGCTGCGTGAACTGCTTGCTGGAGAGATTGACGCTCAGCGTGAGCGCGGGTTTCATGGGCGCTTGCCACTGCCAGCGGCGCATCTGGCGACATGACTCGCGCAGGACCCACTGACCGATTTCCATAATCAGGCCGGTCTCTTCGGCGAGCGAAATAAACTCGCCCGGCGAGACGATGCCGCGCTCCGGGTGGTCCCAGCGAACGAGGGCTTCAAAGCCCGCGAGCCTGCCCGTCTCAAGCGAGACGATGGGCTGGTAGTAGACGCTGAACTCCTCACGCTCGACGGCGCGGCGCAGGTCGTTCTCCAACTGCAAGAGGGCGACGGCGTGCGCGTGCATCACCGTATCGAACAATTCATAACGCGCTTTGCCGTTCTCCTTCGCGCGATACATGGCGATGTCTGCATCGCGCAGCAAATTCTCAGGGTCTTCATAGCCGGTGGTCGAGAGCGCGATGCCGATGCTCGCGGTGGTGTAGACCTCATGCCCGCCGAGGTTGAAGGGACGCGTCAATTCCATCTGCACTCTATCGGCGACGTGAATCGCGTCGTTGAAATCTTCGAGGCCGTCGAGCAGGATGGCGAACTCGTCGCCTCCGAGCCGCGCCACAGTGTCCATCGGGCGCAGGCACTCTTCGACGCGGCGCGCGATGGCGACCAGGAGTTGATCGCCCGTACTGTGTCCGAGGCTGTCGTTGATATTCTTGAAGCGATCCAGGTCCAGAAAAAGAATAGCGAAGACGTGGCCCTTGGACTGCTTGCCGCGCTCGATGGCGAGCTTGAGATGGTCCGTCAGCAGTGCGCGGTTCGGCAATCCCGTGAGGGCATCATGAAAGGCCGCGTGGCGGAAATGCTCTTTGCTCTGTTGTAGCTCTCCGCTGATGCGCTCCTGCTCCGCGATGTGGCGCGATAGTTCTTCGATGTGTCGCTGTGCCTGCTCGACCTGCTCCGTCTTGGCCTCCGCGTTCTTCAGGTAAAAGTAGTATGTGAAGTAGACGATGGCGACGATGGGGGTGGTGGCGATGACGACGTAGAAGCCGAAGAGGCCGATGAGCTTGGTGATGAGGGCGGCGGCGGATGCGCCAGCGATGTAGGTGATGGAAGTGTAGAGATAGTTTTGCCGCCAGGTCTGCCAGATGGGCTGCTCTGTCTTGAGCGCGACGCACGTCCCGACGATGCCGGAGTTCGTCACGTACTGGACCAGCGACATGACGCCGATGGCGAGCATGAAGATCGCAGAGGGCGCGCCGTTCGAGAGCTTCAGGAGAGAACCGAAGCAGAGGCGGAGCGCCCACACGGTGAGAAAATATGAGAAGGCCATCACGGTGGAATTGAAGACGTGGTGAAGCCTCTTCTTGTTGAAGCGCAGCGAGGTGCAGAAGCCTTCGACGAGGGAGAGCAGGACGGCTGCCTCGCCGTCGAAGAGCAGCATCGTGAGAAAGATGAAAGTTTCGGAGACTGTAATCTCGCTCCTCACGCGCGGAATCTGCACGCTCAGGCGCGAACCCACACAGATGGTAATCACCGCCAGCAATAAAAAGCGCAGGTCAATGACGCCCAGCGAGAGACGATAGGCAGAGAACAGCCAACACGCGATGCCGAGCGCGATGACCAGCCAGATGAGCGGTAAAGCTCTGTCTCTCTTTTTCACAGCTTGCATGTTGACGGTGACAGCGAAGCGCGCGATTCTCTTCTGTGGATGGTTCGACGGGTAAGACTCTCAAGACACGGACTCTGGTGCGGCCTGGCTCGCCAAAAGGCAGACGGTAGCCCCCGTGCGTGCGCACACGAAAACTTACATCGCAACCCCCGTGCCGCACCTGCGTCCAATAAAATTACGCGTTTTCCTCAGGAAAATTGAGGCTGACCCGGCTCCTACAGGAATCCGGCGGGTCTTCCAGTCAAATAGACTGACACTTTTTGTTAAATTGACAGTCGCTGAACGGAGGGAAAGGGCTGGTCCAAGATTGAGGCTCAAACAGTTTTGCCGTATAACTGAAGAACAGCTATACGGCAATGAGAATTAATGGAGCCACCTTGGAGACTTGAACTCCAGACCCCCTAATTACGAATCAGGTGCTCTACCAACTGAGCTAAGGTGGCCCGTCTTGACGAAGTGAACAATATACGGATGCGCGGCGACGGCTGTCAAGCAGAGGCGTCGCGCGTGATTTTCAAGGAGGAGAGGGATGCCCAAAACCAAGAACCAGGCCAAGAATAAGAGTCGTTTTGAAGTTCGCGGCGGTGTCATTAATGAGTTCGAGTTCGCCTTGAACGAGGGCGCGATGACGGAGGAAGAACACCAGCGCTTTTTGCGGCAGGAGGATGAGCGACGCACGGGCGAAGACGCAACACAGGCAGCCCCGCCGCACACAGAGGCCGAGCGCATACAGCAATTGATGTCCGATGTCCACGAGAAGGTCACGCGCAAAAAACAGAAACAGTCCGGGCAGATTGCTGCGAATAAGTCTCAGGCAACGGCTGCGAATAAGTCTCGCGCCGGGAGCGCGGCAAAGGCCGGAAATGCATCCGCGAAGAAGGGCGGCGCAGGAAGCAAATCTGCCGGAGCGAAGAAGGCCGGTGTGAAAAAAGCTGCTGCGAAGAGCGGGGCTAAAAAGGGTGCGGCCAAAAAGGCATCTGCCCGCAAGGGAGCGGCGCGCAAGTCAGTGCGCGCCAGATAGCGGTGAGCAGTTGATGGATGGTGTGGAGATTATTTTTTAAGGGAGAACAAAGTATGGCTGAGCAGAAGGGGACTCACACGGGGCAGCAAGCGGGCGAGGGCGACGCGGGCTTGAAGGACCGGAACACAGACGAGGTGGAAAACGAGCTTGAAGCGGAACAGGAATCAGCCGCCGCGATGGATGCGGACGTGCCGCAGCCTCCCGACGCGGATCAAACGACGGAAGGCCAGCCATCGTAAGGACAGCGAGGCGTAAGCAGAAAGATAGTGAGCCGTGAGCAGCAGGCGATACGCCGTTCCTGCTTTTACGGCTCACGGCTCACGGCTCAGTGCTTACGGCTTCTTATCATCTTGAGACCGGGCGTTGTGTCTGTAAGATTTCATCGTTGGCCCATCAAGTATCTATCGGCTGTGCTACTGGCGGCGTTTATTTGTGCGCCTCTCTCTGCGCAGAAGAGATTGCCCGCGCCGGAGCGTGTCATCGGCGATTACTTGAAGGCCGTGGGCGGCAAAAAGCGTCAGGCCGGAATCAGGGACGCGACTTATGATTACGAACTGCTGCTCAAGGGACAAAAGGCCGGGCGCGTGAGAACGCAAATCAAGGCAAACACTTTCGCGCGCACCGAGACGGTCTTCGATGACGCGAGAGAGATCTCGAACGGGTCGAACGGGCGCTCCGCCTGGGAACGCGGGGCGGATGGACATCTCAACACGCTGACGGACGCCTTGGGGAATACCGCGAAGTTGCGGGGCACGCTCGATGCGAGCAGGCTGCTGGATTATAAAAAGCTGGATGTGCTCGCGCGCACGGTCGGGTTGGAAACGATGGCGGGCGAGCCAGCGTATATCCTCGAATTCTCTTCACGCAACGGCGCGCGACTGCGTTACTGGTTCGGCGTTTCGAGCCACCTGCTCTTGAAGATAAGTGATGAAGTTCGTCACACGGAGACGAACTTCGCGGACTATCGCGCGGAGGGTGGCATCGTCGAGCCGCATCGTCTGGAAGTGCAAGGGAAAGATGCGGAAGCATTAATCCTGGTCCTGCAAAAAGCCAGCTATAACACGGGTCTCGGTCCGGCCCTCTTTGATCCACCGGCGGCGACAAACGAGGCGCTGGATATTCCGGCCCTCCTGCGCGAGCTTGAGCTTAATCAGAAAAAGATAGACGAGCGCATCGCAGAGTATTACTTCGTGGAGAAGAGGACCGAGCGCGAGATTAACGATCACGGCGCAGTGACCAAAGAGAAGGTCAGCGTTTATGAAGTCTACCCGCTCGTCGGGAGTCGTCCCATACACAAACTCATCAGCGAGGACGGCGTCACGCTCAACGCGGAGCGTGCCGCCAAACGCGATAAAGAGATCGCGGAGTTTGTCAACAGGTACGAACACGAGCGCGAGAAAAAGGTCCAGAAAAGCGAAGAGTTGAAAAAGCGTGGCGAGGTTGAGAAAAAGAGGGATGACGATGACGATATAGGCATCAACGTTTTCCTGCGCGCGTGCGAGTTCGTCTCTCCGAGGCGAGAGCAGCGTGGCGCGCGCGAGGCCGTCGTCTTCGACTTTCGCCCGCGCGAGGGCTTTCGTCCAAAGACACAGGCCGAGAGCATCGTCTCCAAACTCGTCGGCATCATGTGGATTGACCCGGTGGAAAAAGTGGTGGTGCGTCTTGAAGCGCGGCTCGCGGAAGGATTCAAGGTCGGCGGCGGTCTGGTGGCCTCCATCAGTCCCGGCTCTGCCTTCGCTTTTGAACAGGTGAGACAGCCCGACGGCGTCTGGCTGCCGCGCTTCGCGCAGGTCAACTTCAAAGCCCGCGTGCTCCTGTTCAAAGGCTTGGAGGCCAACGAGACGCGCGAATATAACGATTACAAACGCTTCAACGCGGAGGCCAGCGGCTATCAACTCGAAGCGCCCAAATCCGAGACGAGTCTTCCCGCGAAACCCAAACCATAAAAGCAGAGGCTAGAGGTTAGGGGCTGGAGGCTAGAAGTAAAACATTTCAACGTTGCCCTGACAACTAACCTCTCATCTCTGACCTCTAACCTGTGACCTGTTGAATTTTATGAATGAAGTGACGATCATCGGCGGCGGTCTGGCGGGAGTGGAGGCTGCGTGGCAGGCTGCGCGTGCGGGCGCGCGTGTGCGTCTCTACGAGATGCGGCCTGTGGTCAGCACGCCCGCGCATCGTTCGGACAAGCTGGCAGAGATTGTCTGTTCCAACTCGCTCAAGTCGGACGAGCCTGGGACAGCGCCTTATCTCTTAAAAGAAGAGTTGCGGCGGGCTGGCTCGCTGGTCATGTGGGCAGCGGCGGAGACGCGTGTGCCTGCGGGCGCAGCGCTCGCCGTTGACAGGGAAAAGTTCGCGGCCTTCGTCACCGCGCGGATAGAGGAGCATCCATCCATCACCCTCTTGCGCGAAGAGGTGAAGAGCATCAACGCGGATGTCATCAACATCATCGCGGCTGGTCCATTATGCTCGGACGCGCTGACGGCTGAGATACTCAAACTGACGGGCGACGACCAGCTTTATTTTTACGATGCCATCGCGCCGATTATCGCCGCTGATTCGATTGACGAAGCGATTGCGTTTCGCGCGGCGCGTTACGGCAAGGGCGGCGACGATTATCTCAACTGCCCTTTTGACGAAGAGCAGTACGCGCGCTTTTATCATGAACTGGTTGAAGCGAAGAGCGTCCCTCTCCAACGCTTTGAAGAGACGCGCTGGTTTGAAGCCTGCCTGCCGATTGAAGAACTGGCGCGGCGCGGCGTTGACACGCTGCGTTATGGGCCTATGAAGCCCGTCGGCCTCTCTGACCCGCGCACGGGACGCGAGCCTTACGCGGCGGTCCAGTTGCGGCAGGAGAATCTGATGGCGGACGCCTACAGCATGGTGGGCTTTCAGAATCACCTGCGCTATGGCGAGCAGGCGCGCGTCATTCGCACGATACCGGGCCTGGAGCGCGCGGAGTTCTTGCAGTTCGGACAGATTCATCGTAATACTTATATCAACGCGCCGCGCGTGCTCGCCCCGACGATGCAGATGCGCGAGCGTCCGCAGGTCTTTTTCGCGGGCCAGATTAGCGGCGTCGAAGGTTACGTCGAATCCGTTGCGACGGGCTGGCTGGCCGGGTTGAACGCCGCGCGGCTCGCCGCCGGACACGATTTGAAACAGGCTCCGCAGAAGAGCGCGATGGGCGCGCTCGCGCGTTATGTCTCAGGCGCTGAGACGAAAAACTACCAGCCGGTCAATATCACTTTCGCGCTCCTGGAGCCTCTCTGCGAAGCGGACAGGCGCAGAGTGCGTCGCAAGCGCGAACGCCATCAACTACAGGTCGAACTGGCACTAAAAGAATGGGACACCTGGCTTCACACCATCCAAGATACGGACACCGCCCGCAACAGCATCGCCGCGCGTTGAGCCGTTGGCCCACGCTGGCCCTGATGCGTCAAGGCATGCGCGCCGCTCTCTGCGTGCTCTCCCTCCTCGCGCTCTGGCTGCCCGCGCTGAGGGTTGACGCGCAATCAGGACGCCACAAACCGCAGACGCCCGCGACGCCGCGTCCTTCAACAACGACAACGACGCGCCCGCGTTCAGTCAACACGACCAACTCGACCAACTCGCCGCGCGAGCAGGCATCGCCTTCGCCGCGCGTCTCTTCCGGCGAGCGCATCCCCGGCAATCCGGCTGCGCTGGGCGAGCCGCCCCCTTTTCCCACGCCAATCCCGACGCCCAACAAGGCCGCCGCCAAACCCGACGATGAGATAGATGCTTCGGATGTCGTTCGCATCAACTCGAATCTGGTGACAGTGCCCGCCTCCGTTCTGGACGCATCCGGGAAGGCCGTGATTAATCTCAAGCTGGAAGATTTCGAGTTGCGCGTTGACGGCCAGCCGAAGCCGATTACCGAACTCGGCTTCGCGGACAGCCCCGTGCGCATGGCCGTGCTCTTTGACAACAGTTCGAGCCTCATCGCCTCGCGCGAGTTTGAGAAGCAGGCTGCCGTACGTTTCTTTCGCAGCGTCATGCGTCCCGTGGACCAGGCGATGATCTACTCCGTCTCGACAGTGCCCACGCTCGAATATCCTTTGACGAGCGACGTGCAGACGCTCGTGCGGACCATCGAACATTTTCCCAAGCCCGAAGGCGCAACCGCCCTCTTCGATGCCATCGTGCAGGCCGCCAACTATTTGAAACCGCACCAGGAAGGACGCCGCGTCATCGTCATCGTCTCGGACGGCGCGGACACGATCAGCGATGTTGATTTCGAGACGACGTTGAGACGCGTGCAGGCCGCAGACTGCCAGATTTATGCCGTCCAGACGGGTCAGATAGAGAACGCCAACCTGCACGACCTGGCTGCCGAACGTCGCTTGCAGGAGTTTACCTCGCAAACGGGCGGCGCGGTTTACGTCCCGCGCGGGACGAATGATCTGGACGCGGCCTTCGCGCAAATCGCCGCCGACCTGGCCCAACAATATGTCCTCAGCTACTACCCCGAAGACGAGCAGAGGGACGGTCGCTTTCGGACCATCAACGTGCGCGTCACGACCCGGCCCAACCTTCGCGTGCGTGCGCGCAAGGGCTACTACGCGATGCCCGGACAAAAACAGGCGTGGCTGCAAGGCATCCAGACGATGCCCGGCGGGCAAACTCAACTCGTCGCCGCCAATAATCCAATCTCAAATCTGGACCAATCATCCAACGCCTCAAACGTCACACGGGATAATGGCGGCAGTTCCAATAACAACAACGCCTCTCTGACGGCCAACCCCGTCTATCTCAAGACTAACAACAACGCTGGCATCGTGCGCGACAGGGTTGGCCCAAGAGGCCCCAGCGACGACCCCGGCGGCCCAAGTGAAGTGAAGCGAGCAGAGCCTGACATCATCCCCAGCGCTCCACCAAACGCGCCGCCAGTTTCATCATCATCAACGGGACCATCTACAGAATCATCTTCGACAGCATCGCCAACATCATCACCAACACCGACACCATCGCCGACGCCGACAACACCGCCAGCCAGTTCTTCGCCCGCAGCTTCTTCGCAGTCACCCGCGCCCACACCGCCGCCGCAGAAGAAAACCGGGACGCCTGTGGAAGCGAGGTCGTCGTCCACGCAGTCCAAACCGAACGCCTCTCAGCCAGCATCGCCCGCAGACTCTCCCGCACAGTCTCCTGAGAACAAGCCTGCGTCGAAAGCCCCTGTCTCCGGCGGCGTGCTCAACGGCAAGGCCGTCAGTCTCCCGAAGCCCGTCTATCCTCTCGCCGCAAAAAACATGGGGGTGACAGGGACCGTCATCGTCGAAGTGACGTTGGATGAAACGGGGAAGGTGATTTCGGCTCGCGCCCTGAGCGGGCATCAATTATTGCTCAACGCTTGCGTCAACGCCGCCCGGCAGGCCAGGTTTTCGCCCACCACTGTTTCCGGCCAGGCGGTCAGAGTTTTGGGCACGATTACTTACACCATTATGCAATGATAGTGCTGATTCTTAGAGCGGATTTTTTTGTCAACTTCGGAAACATACATGATCGAACAACTACTCGCACAGTTTTTCGAGCACCTGCGTTACGAGCGTAACGTCAGCGAGCACACCCTGCGCAATTACGCGAGCGACCTCGAACAGTTTTATGATTATCTGGCGCCCGCCGACCCGCAATCGGGCGCGCGGCGTGAAGTGGACATCAAGCAGATAGACCACATCACGATCCGCGAATGGCTTTCCAGCCTGCACGCGGCGCAAAAGAAGAAGAGTTCTGTCGCGCGCAAACTCGCGGCCCTCCGCACCTTCTTCCAATTCCTGGTCCGCGAGGGCGTCCTCGAAATGAACCCTGCCAAGCTGGTCTCGACGCCGCGCCTGGAAAAGAAGTTGCCGGTCCATCTCTCCGTCGAAGACGCGATTCGGTTTATCGAAACGCCGGACACGGAGACAGACCTCGGCAAGCGTGACCGCGCCATCCTCGAACTGCTCTACGCGACGGGCGTGCGCGTCTCCGAACTGACCAAGCTGGATTTGAAAGAGGTGGATTTCAAAGGCAAGCTCCTGCGCGTAACCGGCAAGAGACGCAAGCAACGCATCGTCCCCTTTGGCGACCCCGCGCTCCATGCGCTCTTGAATTATCTGACCGTGCGCAACGCTTTTCTACAGAACGCGCCGCTGGCCGAACGCGACACGGGGGCCGTCTTTCTCAACTACCAGGGAACGCGCATCACCACGCGCTCCGTCGGCAGGATGGTGGACAAGTACATAGACATCTGCGCGGGCATCCACAACATCAGCCCGCACTCCCTGCGCCACTCCTTCGCCACGCATCTCCTCGACAGCGGCGCAGACCTCCGCGACATACAGGAACTCCTGGGCCACG
Source organism: Pyrinomonadaceae bacterium (assembly GCA_036009045.1). GTDB lineage: Bacteria > Acidobacteriota > Blastocatellia > Pyrinomonadales > Pyrinomonadaceae > DASYML01. Next base: position 736 of record DASYML010000232.1, on the reverse strand, counting down.
CGCGCCTCTCCACAACACAAATCTACACGCACGTCTCTATGGAAAAGCTCATAGAGGTCTACGACAAATCGCACCCGAAAGCATGAAAACAGTGACAAGTGAGAAGTGACGAGTGACGAGCAGGAGGAACTACTTCTTCTTCTTACTCGTCACTTGTCACTTCTCACTTGTCACTGCTCTTTAGAGCGTCGCGATGTCGTCCTCGCCGTCTTCGGCTTCGATGGCGGTCTGACAGGCGGCGTCGTAGCGCGCGGTCGGTAAGGCTTCGAGACGGCGCTCGTCTATCGGCTGCCCGCAGCGCGCGCACTCTCCATACGCGCCCTCTTCGATTCTCAACAGAGCCTGGTCTATGTCCGCGACCATCTTCGACTCGCGTTCGCCCAGACGAAATGCCAACTCCTTATTGTGGTCCATGAGCGACATGTCAACGCTGTCCTTGACGCCGTCATCGTTGAGTTCCTGCGCGGCGGCTGTATCCTCACGGACGTGCTCCGTGTGTTTGCGCAGTTGGTCCAATAATATACTTCGGAAATGCTCCACTCTCTCTTTATTCATCCTTTACAAACCCTCATGTCATAACGGCGTATAGAAGTCTCTCGCTTCACTTTGATAGAGCCGTTGAAATCTGATCGAACTGAAGGATTATAGCTTAACGCGGCGCGATGAGCGTAATGCGCAACGGGATAAGTGGTGGTTCAATTTGCCTTGAGAGCAGATGAAAGAGACGTTCACCACC
>DASYML010000231.1:0-5175 GCA_036009045.1 Pyrinomonadaceae bacterium | reverse complement strand
GCCGGTGGAGTTGGACCGGGTGGTGATGAAGGCATTGGCGAAGAAGGCGGGTGAGAGGTATCAGAGCGCGAAGGAGATGTTGGGAGAGTTGCGAGGGGTGCATGGAGCGATGAGCGATGAGGACAAGCATCGCACGTTGCGCTTTTCCACCAACTCAAGCGCTGCATCTCGGAAGAGCGCCTTGATGACTCTCAATTACAAGCTCAAAAGTCCGATGCTCTCGATACGCTTTGTGCTGCTCGTGTTGCTCGGCGCGGCGCTGGCCGTCTGGGGCTTCATGTATTGGAGGCGGCCCACTCTGCATCGCCCGACGACCGAAGCCGAGCACTGGTACGTGGTCGGGACGCAGGCTTTGCGCGACGGGGCCTTTGACCGCGCGAGCAAGTCGCTGGAACGGGCCGTCGCGGCTGATGATAAATATGCTCTGGCACACGCGCGGCTGGCGGAAGCGCAGATGGAACTGGACTACGCGGACCGTGCGAAGGATGAATTGTTGAAGGTCGGCGTGCTGGTCCCGGACCGCTCGATCATGCCGCAGGTTGATGCGCTCTACCTGGACGCCATTAACGCCGTCGCCACGAGGGATTTCCCCAGAGCCATCGGAGCCTATCAACAAATTCTGAAACTGACGCCGGACGATGCGACGAACAAAGCCTCCGTCTATGTGGACCTCGGTCGCGCTTATGAAAAGAATGATGATGTGAGTAAAGCTATCGAGAGCTATGTCGAAGCGACGCAGCGCGACCCTGGTGACGCGATGGCTTTTCTGCACCTTGGGACTCTCTATGCACGCAAACAGGATACGACCAGCGCGGTCGGCGCGATCAATAAAGCGGAGGCTCTCTTTCAAACCGCGTCAAACGTCGAAGGGCGCACCGAAGTGCTCTACCTGCGCGCTATTCTCTTGAGAGATGCGGGCAAATTCTCGGATGCTCAAGCGCTTCTCGAACAGGCGCTGACTATGGCGCGCGACAATAATAACGACACGCAGCAAATCTATATCCGGCTCCAACTCGGTCGCGTCTTTTACAGTCAGGGCGAGATTGATCAGGCGCAGGTTTTAGCTCAGCAGGCGATGGACTTCGCGCAACAACGCGGTCTCGACAATCTGGCCGCGCGCGGCATTAACGAACGCGGCTGGGCCTATCTGGGAATCGGCGCGTACCCGGCGGCGGAAAAGGATTTCAACAGGGCTTTAGGAGTGGCGCAACGGAACCGGCTGCCGTACCTGGAAGCCAGCAGCCAGTACGGTCTAGGCAGCGTGCTCATCCAGCAGTTTCGCACCGATGAGGGGCTGGCTTATATCAGGCAGGCGCTCGATGCCTTTGAACAGCGCAATTACCGGAGGGACATTTCGCTCGCCCTGACCTCGCTCGGAAGAGGCTTACGCCGCAAGGGTGAGTATGAGGCGGCGTTAGATGCTTTCCAGAAAAAACTCCAACTCGACCAGGAAGCCAACGATCAGCGCCGTTTGGGCTTCGCCTATGACGGCATGGCCTCCGTCTACCTGGAGCAGGGGCGTTACCAGGAGGCGCTCGATAACTACGAAAAAGTCCTGACGATTAATAGTTCACTGGGCGACAAGGTGATGAAAATCTATGCCCTGATGAATCGCGGCAATACCCTGTGGCGACTGGGACGTTACGATGAAGCGACCGCCTCGTTGGACCAGTCCGCCGCGCTTAACAACCAACCCGGCGCAAACTATAACCAGGTCTCCGCTGAAATCCAAACTGTCAGAGCGCAGATGGCGCTCAGCCAGGGCAATTTCCCGGAAGCCAAAACCATCGCTCAAAAGTACCTGGCGACCTACGGATCGCAATACAAGGAACTTGAGTTTGACGCCAATTACGTGCTCTGCCTGACGCAAGTCCTCTCCGGCAAGGGACCGGAGGGCCAGCGTCTCTGTGAGGAAGCGGTCAATACTGCGACGAGCCTCGGCGATGCCCTGCGGCTCTCGAACGCGATGCTGGCGCTGGCCCAGGCGCAGCTTGAGACGGGCGATGCACAGAACGCCTCGACCAACGCGTTGCGTGTGCGGGAACGCTTTCATCAGGGCGGGCAACAGGAATCAGAATGGCGTGCCTGGCTCATCGCTGCCATCGCCAGTCGTCGTAAGGGAGACGAAGGCGCGGCCCGTGACCAGTTGGCCCATGCGAAGGAAGTGCTTTCGCAGCTTGAACAAAAATGGGGGACGGATGCGTTCAGCAAATACCTGAACCGCCCGGACATCCAGACTTCGCACACGAAACTCGGCGGAAGTTAACCCGTCGTCCCATTAACCTCACTAACACGTAAAGGAGAAGATTGACATGTTTGAAGATACTCCATTAAACGCCGGTGGTCCACCAACAGGCAGTGGAGGAACAGACCCATCTGCCCCACCCAAGCAAGGCGATCCGCCCCAAGGCGGCGGCGAAAAACCGGCGGGCGGAACTCCCGCAGACGATCAAGGCGACGGTGAACCCTCCGACGGGAGCGGCGGCACCGGCACGTCCAGAGGTATTCAGGGCGACCCGCCGATAGGCGGCGGTGATTAAAGACAAGTAGGAAGGCGGAAGGATGAGAGTGTGACTATTCAAGACGCATAGTTCTTCTTTCATCCTTCCGCCTTCCGCTTTCCTACTTGCTCTTGTAGTGGCGCAGATAGCGCGCGAATTTTTGCGCGGGTTCCTCATCCTGCGCGGCGGCGTGGAGTGCGGGCGGGGCGGGCGCGTCGCGTCTTTCGCTGAAGGCAGCTTCGGCAATATTGGCGAGCCACCAGAGCGTGCCGCGCGCTCCCAGGTGTTCGCGCAGGCGTTGAATGATGCGCGGGTAGAGCCGCACGGTGTGGCTCAGAAGATTCTTGAGCGCGCCGAAGGTCAGACGGTCTTGAAAGAGTTCGCGGCGCACGCGTTCATCCAGGCTGTGCAGCGCGGCCATCACAGCGTTCAAGGTCTCGTTGACTGCAGGGGCCGCGCTGGTCGGCGTCGGGCGCAGCAATTCCGCGAGGCTCGCCACCTGCGCCAGTCCAGGCTCCGCCGCGCTAATCTCGTTGAGCGCGCATGCGTCCAACAAATCCGCTTCCAACCCCAGGTCCACCATGTGCGTCAGCCTCTGCAAATGGCGTAGGTGTGGGCCAAGACCGGAAAAAGCGAGCGGGCTGGAAAACCCCGCCGCGTCTCCTATGAGCATCACTCGATCAAACGCCGTGCGCCGACGATTCATCCACCCGTGATGTTGAAAGCCCGGAGTGTAGCCGAAGACCGGACGCATCACGCGCCACTGCGCGCCCGTGCGTTTGTATCCGGGCAGCTTCTCGAAGTAACGCTCAAAGAGCGTGAGCAATGATTTATCAGCGCGCGAATCAACCGCGTCGTAGAAGAAGAGATAGGTCGTGTATTCGTCGCGTTGCGGATGCCCGGCAAAGCCTTCCCAGATTAACTGCCTGTGATCGTGCGCGTCCTCATTGCTGACCAGAATTTCGCCCACGTTAAAGTCCACCCTGTCAGGCCCTTCTCCGCGCATGAAGCCGCGCGCGACGGTCCCAACCGTCGGGCACACATGCGTCGCCGTCGTGCGTCCCTCGTTGAGTTGTTGTGCGACCGCAGAACTCGTCCCCATCGCATCAATGAAGAGACGCGCGCCGAAGAGACGACGCCTGCGCGTGCGTATCTCTTCAACTTCAACCAGGACGCGGTCCGGCTGCACGTAGCAACGCACGAAACGCGAGCCTTCCATCAACTCCGAACCCGTCTCGCTGGTCCTGATTTTACACGCCGCCAGCGCCAGCAATTTGTTCGCGTCGAGCGCGATGTCAAAGACGCCGCTCATCCATAGCGGCGGCGTCTTGACGCGCGACGCCGCGTCATGAAATTTGACGAAGCCTGAACGATAACGATTGACGACGCACGCTTCGAGTTCCTCTTTGGTGAAGAGTCCCGCGCGCTCAAGCTCTGAGAGTTCTTCATCCGAGATATTCCAGTCACGCTCCGTCTGGCCCATGCCCTGCGTGTCGAAGACCATCACGCGCCGCTTGTACTTTCGCGCCATCACCGCCGCGTGCAACAGTCCCGGCGCTCCGCCCGCGTAAATAATCTCAAACTCCGCCTCGACCGCGAGACCCACAGGCGGCGCACCCTTCACCAGAGCCTCCGGCGGCGCTTGCGGCCCACGCTCCATCATCTCTTGCCACCCGGCATCCATCTCCCAGATGCGCGCCAGGTATCCTTCACGATTGGCGAGCGCGCCGAAGCTCGCCACCGTCAGCGGGTACCGTTTGCGAAAATCACTCAGGTCGGGAACGATTGGACCCTTGCCGGATTTCTTTAAAGCACTCATAAAGCCGTCAACACCCACCTGATGCGCCGTGGCAGAAAGCTACGCCCCACCTTCATCCTTACTCAAAAACAGTTTTCCTCATGAACTTTTACGCGAGTGTAACACGGGGAAGAGCAACGATGAAAAGAGCAGAGGCTGGAAGCTGGAAGATAGAGGCTAGAGGTTAGAGGCTAGTTAAAGACATCTGTTCTTTCCCAGCCTCTAGTCTCCAGCCTCTAGCCTCCGCTCTTTCTCACGTTCTGCCGCGTGAGAGCAGGCTGATGACGGCGACGAAGAGGGCCGAGCCGACGATGGACCAGATAATAGGAAAGTGAACAGTGCCTATAGTGACGGGAAACGGCTCCGGCAGATGAAACTTGCCAGCCAGCCACCAGCCTATCAGCGCGCCGATGAATCCAAGAGCAATCGAGACGAGGCATCCCCCGTGCGAATAGCCGCTGATGGCCCGCCCCAGCGAGCCACACACGCCCGCCACCAGAAGCAGTATCAGTAATTCAGTAAGCGTCATAATATTCCCCCAAGAAACAGACTACAGTCTAGAGTCCAGAGTCTGGAGTCAAGAGTCAAAGACAGGTTCTTGCTTTTGACTCCTGACTCCAGACTCTGGGCCCACTCCGATTTCGTTCGACGCCCGCACGGCCCTCGTCAATCTCAACCGTACTCAAAGAAAGCTTTCTCCTCTGTCACACGAAACAACGCGACACCCTATCGCTGTAAGCAAATGAAACTCAAGTCAGTACCGCCTGCTTAAGCTGGGCGGGTCGTTGCTGAGCCAGGAAACCCGCCCAGCTTAAGCAGGCGGTACTGACAGGGACGCTGTGCTGAACTTGAACTGCTCTCTTTGATGCACGACCC
>DASYML010000230.1:0-6435 GCA_036009045.1 Pyrinomonadaceae bacterium | reverse complement strand
TCTTTTTTCAGTCCCTTCACCCAGACAATGCAGATACCGGCTGAGACCAGTCATAATTTTCAGTTCAGCGCGGGCATAGGCTTTCGCTTTTAGAGTTAAGCGTGCGCGCGTGTGGTTTCCATCAGTTCGATGAAGCGGCGGAAGTGATGCGCGGCATCGTGCGGGCCGGGCGCGGCCTCCGGGTGGTACTGGACGGAGAAGATTGGAAGCAAGCTATGACGCATGCCTTCCACGCAGTTGTCGTTGAGATTGATGTGCGTCACCTGGATTTCCGGCGGCAGGCTCTCTGCCATCACCGCGAAGCCGTGATTGTGAGAAGTGATTTCGACGGACTGCGTCTTTAAATCTTTGACCGGCTGGTTGCCGCCGCGATGCCCGAAGGCCAGCTTGTAAGTCTTGCCGCCGAAGGCGCGTCCCAGCAGTTGATGCCCGAAGCAGATGCCGAACGTAGGGACGCCAGCCAGTGCTACCTTGCGTACCTCTTCCACCACCTTTGTCATAGAGGCCGGGTCGCCCGGACCATTCGAGAGAAAGATACCGTCGGGTCTGAGTGCGAGCACTTCTGCGGCGGGAGTCTGCGCGGGCACGACGGTGACGCGACAATTCATGTGGGCCAACTCGCGCAAGCTGTTCGTCTTGACGCCGAAATCATAACAGACGACGTGGAAACGCTCTTCGCCTTGAGCGGGAAATTCGTAAGGCTGCTCGCACGTCACCACGCTCGCCAGTTCCCTGTTCTCCATAGAGGGCGAACGCCGCGCCTTCTCCACCAGGCTCTCTTCATCCACATCAACGGTCGAAAGACAGGCGCGCATCGCCCCCTTATCGCGTATGTGCCTGACCAGCGCGCGCGTGTCTATGTGATCAATCGCAACGATCTTCCATCTCGTGAGGTAAGCATCCAGCGTCTCTTGCGAACGCCAGTTGGAAGCCGTCCGGCTCGCCTCGCGCACCACGAAGCCTTCGACCCAGGGGCGCGACGATTCCGCGTCCCCCTCATTGACCCCGTAATTGCCTATCAGGGGATAAGTCATGCACACTATCTGACCCGCATACGACGGGTCCGTGAGCACTTCCTGATAACCCGACATGGAAGTATTAAAGACCATCTCGCCGCACACTTCTCCATCAGCGCCCCAGGAGCGCCCGCGAAACGCGCGCCCATCTTCCAGCGCGAGCAGGGCCTGTTTTAATTGCTTCATCGTCATTGAAAAGATGCGACTAATGATTCGTCAGCTTGAATGAATCCAGAAAGCTCACGGCTATCTTCTCATATCCATTTTTTCCTTCAAAAGCATTCTCTTGCCCCTTCGGCGTGTGGACGGATACGTAATAGATTCGCTCCTTGACCGCAATCCACTTCATGCGAACGATCAGGTTCCCTGATAACTCCATCTCAATGATTCGTCCCGGATGACCATCCAGAGAGAAGTCCGCTTCGCTCAGAATATGCGGATTAAGCTGGACCAGCGCGGCCAGAGTTCCATCACGAACAGTATCGAAAAATTTCTTGACCGTCTCCGGGTTGTCTATTGGCCGAGGGTAATCCGCGTATGCCGCGCGATAATAGATAAAGGATTTGTAAATCAGGCGATGAAACGTGAGATGCTGGCCCGAAGGAATCGCCAGCGTCTCGGAGGTTTGCTGCGGAGTGCCCGGAAAGAGAATTTTAAATCCGCCCTCGACGGATGTGAACTCTTTCCAGCGTTGAGGGAAATAGTCGTTCGCGGGCGGAGGTGGCGGCTCCACCACCTCAACAATAGTCTGTTTTGTTTGCGCGGCGCAGAGCAACATGCTGCTCATCATTATCAACAGCAAGATTGCGGCTCGCATCATGTCTCGCATAGCTCTCTTCTCATGATCGTGAAGCCTCGTCAAAGGTTCCCTGGCGTTCACCCGTCACTCGTCACCGTCTTCAAAAATTGCTGCGCTTCGTTGAGCCAGCGTTTTTCCGTCCGGTACTTGTAGGCGGGGGCCGTCTTGACGGCTTCGATACAGGCTTGCATGGCCGTGGCGGCCTCTCTGCGGTGGCCGAGTCCGGCGTGGGCGCGGCCCATCAGGTAGAGTCCTTCGGGGTCCGATTGGCGATGTTCTAGAAAGTTTTCGAGCGCGTCGCGCGCGTCCTCGAATTGCCCTGCGGCGATGTAGGTCGCGCCAATCTCGCGCCAGATTTCATGCTGCGAGTGAGCACGGTTGCGCGAGACGACCTGCTCGAAATGTTTGATGGCGTCCGTCAGGCGGGCTTGCGCGCGCGCGATGCGGCCCAACTGGTAATGCGCGTCTAACTCGTCCGCGTCTATCTCGACGGCTCTTTCAAAACGCTGGCGGGCCTGGTCCAATTCGTTGCGCTGCTGGTGTATCAGTCCGAGATTGTAATGCGCGGAGGCATCGGCAGGGTTGAGCGTCGCCGCTTCAAGATTCTGTTTGAAGGAGGCGCGCGCGCGGTGCGTGCGTGTCACTTCGGTCATGTAGCCGCGCAGGAGGAAAAAGAGTATGAGGAGCCAGAAGGGCGATGCCAGCACTGTGCTGAAGAGCAGGGTCCAGACCGGCGAACTGATGAACATGACGACGATGCTCACAGACATCGCGGCCAGAGAGCGCCACACAGACAGGCGAAAGACTTCGCGGATGGCAATCACCGTCCACACAACGAGCAGTATCAACTTGAATGTGCGAAACAGGTTCTGCGCGTGAAAGCGCGGGTCGGACAACTGCACGGCGAGTTGGGCCTGGACCTCCGGCGGCAATTTCAACCATTGCTGGACCTGCGCGCTGGCCTCCAACTGGCTGGCGACATAGGCATCCTGCAAGCCGCTGACGTGCGCCAGATAAGAGAGAATTATCGCGGACAAATTGGCGGCGGCGAGAGCATAAAAGATGCTCGAAGCGAGCGTCGCGTATTCCTGTTGGAGAACCAGTCCGAAGCTGCCGCGACGCTCGAACAGGTTGGCGACGAGGGCCGTCACAGGGACGAAGATAATGGCGACGAGAAAGAGCGAGTTGATTGTCTGAGAGAAGGTGCCCGCGAGGGCCAACGCGCTGCGCGGGCCGAGACCACCGCTGCGCGAGAGAAAATAACTGGTCAGCACATAGCCTATCTGCGTCAACAGCGCGAGCACTATCGCCGCTCCGAGCGGCGCACGATCCCGCACCTCGCCGAGCGCACGACCCGGCGCATAAAACATCATCAGCAAAAGCCGTAGCCAGTCGAACATAAAAGCAGGAGTCAGGAGTCAGGAGTCAGGAGCCAGTAGGAAGAGCGCGCAATCGCTTTTCTACTGGCTCCTGACTCCTGACTACTTTTCATTGGTCCTCATCTTCATCGGGCACGCCGGGCATCTGGGTCGTGGGCCTGTAGGCGTTGTTTGGCGGAACCGTGCCGTAGTCCGGGTCGTGCGAAATGACGCTGACGGCTGCGAGCGGCCAGTAACGAAAGAGCGCTTTGCCGTAAATATATTTTTCCGGGACCAAGCCCCAACTGCGCGAGTCGTAAGAATTGTCCCGATTGTCGCCCATCACGAAATAGTAATGCTCGCGGACGAGCACGGGCGGCCTGCTCAGGTGCGAGAGGTTGAGGCGCGGGTCCAGGTAGCCTTCCGGCAATTCCTGGCCGTTGACGAAGACGCGGCCTTCGCGCACTTCGACCGTCTCGCCGGGCATGCCCATGACGCGCTTGATATAACTTTTTGAAGGGTCGTTGGGATACCAGAAGACGACTATATCGCCGCGCGAGAGTTTCGGCAGGCCATAATAGATTAACTTGTTGACGAAAATTCTTTCGCCGTCATGCAGGCGCGGCAGCATCGAAGTGCCTTCGACCTTGACGGGCTGGACGATGAAGACGACCGCGAGGCCCGCGATCATGAGGGCGAAGATGAGGTCGCGCAAGAGCAGCCTGGCCTCTGCCCAGAAAGTGCTGCGCGCCGCATCGCTCGGCCTTTGCACATCTATATCCCTGTCATCGTCTGCGTTGATGCCGCCAAACGGCGTCGTGCGCTTTTGTTTGAATCCGAACATACTCATCAAATGACGAGCGCGGCGAGCGGCGCGGGGAAGCATCTGGATTTGACTTCCACTCTCACCCCCGCTTTCGCCGTTTCGCGCTCATCGTTCCTGCTCAATCTCTCTTTCCTAGCTGGTACATTATCAAGTTAGCCGCGCCCCGCGCGCTTTGTCAACGAAGGAATGAAGGGCAATGCGGAATCATTCGATTGCGGATTTGGGATTGCGGAATGCGGATTGAAGAAATAGCGAGTCTCTTATCAATCCGCAAGCCAAAATCCGCATTCCGCAATTGGCAATTTCGCATTGCTCTTCCTACTTGCTCTTTTGGCCGCACGTCTCTATCATCGTTTTCGGGCGAGTGGGCCATGAAAGATAAAAGCCTTCTCCAAAATAGATTCAGAGCGGAGGCCGTGCATCGTGATTAAACTCGACATCGTAAACCGTGTGGCGGACCGGACGGGCGTCCCGAAGATGAAGGCCGAGCAGGCCGTGGACGCGCTCTTTCATTCGATGAAGGAGGCGCTCACGCGCGGCGAACGGATAGAGCTACGCGGGTTCGGAGTCTTCGTCGTCAAACCCAGGAAGCGCGGCGTGGGCCGCAACCCGCGCACAGGCGAAGAGGTCGCCATCCCCTCCGGCAAAACCATCCGCTTCAAGCCCGGCAAGGAATTACAGGCCCACGGCTTCGATGTCGAGGACGACGCCGAACATGACGCGGGCGACACAGAACACCCGCGCCTCCCCGATGCAGAGTTTTAAGAGCAGTGACGAGTGACGAGTGACAGGCAACAAGAAGAAGTTGTTATTTCAACCCATCGCTCATCGCTCATCACTTCTCTTTAACTCGTCACTCGTCACTCATCACTTGTCACGGTTTTTATGTCGGAATCGGTCCAGGTTATCCCACCATTTGTTGATGCTCCGGTGACGTACGCGCGAGGGCGTCGTCGTGCGGCGCGTCCGACGGCGCGTGAGTGGGGACGGCACACGACGCTCTTTCTCTTGACGGCGATGACGGCGACGCTGGCGGGGATTATGCTCGTCGGCCCGGAACCCTCCGCCAGCGCGCTGGGGATACATGAGCCTGCGTCGGCGGGCATCGGTTATCTCATTTATATCCCGCGCTACTACCTGGCGTTGACGGGTTTCTATATTCAACTGGCTTTCGCGCAGCCCGCGCTGCTCGCGCAGGGCCTGACGTTCGCAGGCTCTTTGCTCGCCATCCTGACGGCGCACGAGTCGGGCCATTACATCGCCTGCCGCCGTTACGGCGTGGACGCGACGCTGCCCTTTTTTATCCCCGCGCCGCCGCTTTTTCTGGCCGGGACCTTCGGCGCATTCATCAAGATTAAATCGCCCATTCCATCGCGCCGCGCGCTCTTCGACATCGGTCTCGCGGGGCCGCTCGCGGGTTTCGTGGTGGCCTTGCCCATCGCCGTCGCGGGCGTGCTCACGATGCAACCAGCGCTTCCCGTGACGAGCGATTTCTCTGTCGTCTTCAACGACCCGCTGCTCTTCCGGCTCATCGCGCGCGGCCTCGGAGTGCAACTGTTGGAAACCTCTCCGCTGAATCCCTTTTACATGGCGGCGTGGATCGGCGTCCTCGTCACGAGTCTGAATCTCATGCCCGTCGGGCAACTCGACGGAGGACACGCGACCTACGCGCTCTTCGGAGCACGCGCGCATATGTGGCTCGGTCGTGTGGCTTTCGTCACCATGTCGGCGCTCGCCGTCCTCGGCTGGATGTGGCACGGCAGCCCCAGCGGTTTTCTCTACGCGGTGCTGCTCGCGGTCATGCTCCGCGTGCGCCATCCGCAAACGGGAGAGCACGAACCGCTCGGAGGCGCGCGCATCATCGTCGCTCTCATCACGCTCCTGGTCTTTATCCTCTCATTTCTGCCCTTCCCGATTAAGATTACCTGAAGCGTCCGGCAGGTTAAGCCAAGCCTTCGCGCGACCTCTCCAGCTTTAGAGCAATTTGCGTTTGCATGTACGGAAGATTTAGAGCGGCTGGCAATTGCGTGTGACCTTTGCGCCTTTGCGTGAGCATACGTCTCTCGCCAAGGCGCAAAGGCGCAAAGTAAAACGAGACTCTTCACGATCATGGTTAACGTGAGTTCGACGTCAGGCAGAACACACCCTTCAACCTGATCCACGGAGGGGATACATATGAGAGCCGGGGGCAGCGCCCACGGTTCCTGGTCCAGAATAGCAGCCGACCCTGAAGGGGTCGCACACTCAAGGTTGAGGTGCGACCCCTTCAGGGTCGGTATGTGTGGTGAGCGTACCGGGGGCGATGCCCCGGCTCTCATATGCTGCCCTTACAGGGCACAGGTGGCTTGTCAGTCAGCCTCTTAGGTCGAACGCACGTTACTCTAGTAATAAGTGATGGTGCGGTAAGTCACCCAGGAAGGCACCAGTGAAGATTTC
>DASYML010000229.1:0-6265 GCA_036009045.1 Pyrinomonadaceae bacterium | reverse complement strand
CGTCATGTTCTTATTCTTCTCAAGCTTGTTCTTGCTTGTCACTCGTCACTCATCACTGCTCTTTATGCTGTACCGCAATCTGCTGGTTGATGCGCTGAGGGAGAGGCGCGATGAGTTCATGCGTTTTGATCGCGCATGGCGGGAGGACGTGCTTGATTACGCGCGGCGCTTGCAGGGGTTGGACGGGCAGACGGCGCGGGCTGTGCGGGAGGTGGTCGGCGCGGCCAGAACGCCGGGCGCGCTGCCCTCAGAGGAATTGGACCAGTCTGGCTCGTTCGTGATTCCTTTCGGCAGGAGTTGGCGCACTCATGAGGAGGCGCGTCGCTGGGCCATAGATGCCCTGCAAGACCGCGTGACCTTCGCCGCAGATGGCAGCCAGCTTCTTCCCGGCAGGGAAATCACTCTGCCGGTGGCCGCCGTGCAAGTCGCATGGTTTGAAAACCCGCACACGCGTGACGGCAAGTATCGCAAGGAGGCGAGCTTTGACATCATCTCGCCGGTCGAATTGCTCGAAGGCTCTGCGGATCGTTTGAGCGCGGAGACGGTCGTCGGGCTGCATCGCTTCAGGATGGAGACGAAGGCGATGCGCGCTTTTTTAGAATCGAAAAGGAATTGGCGCGCACGCAAAGAGCGGACGCCAGTGGCCTTCTTCGACGGCACGCTCCTGATGTCCTTCGCTCTGCCGCAGACGAAGATTCAGGATGCGTATGTGGATGCGCTGGTCGAATTGGTCCAGGTTTCGAGAGAGACGGAAGTCCCGCTCGTGGGCTTTATAGATCAGAGCTACGCGCGCGATCTGGTCCGTCTGCTGGATGCGCTTGATGCGGGGCATGCTGGCTCGCGCAGCCGCTCTCTTTATGACGCGCAGCTTTTACATACGACCATCGAGGACGCCGCGCCAGCATTGCGCGGGTGGGGCGACCGGACGATTTTTTACTACTGTTTGCGCGAAGGCTTGAGCACTCGCTTTCTGGATGAAAGGGACGTTCCGCTCGTCGGCTTTACCTACTTGCAGACGACGGGCGACAGCGGGCCAGCGCGACTGGACGTTCCGACGTGGATTTATGAGGCGGGTTTGTTGGATGATGTAGTGGACACTGTGCGCGCGGAGTGCGTCGGGGGCCTTGGCTATCCTTACGCGATTGAAACGGCGGACGCGGCTGCCGTCATTACGGGGCGCGACCGCGAACAGTTTTTGCGCGCCATCGCGGACTTCGCAGAGCGAGAGAGCTTCGCCTTCAACGTCTCGCGCAAATCTTTGAGCAAGGTTCGCAGACGTTAACTCTCTCAGTTGAATTTTAGAGCCGGTCGGTTCGCTCGAAAGTTTTTTATGAGTAGCGAAAGAGGCCAACAGCGGCGCGCAGCGTCCGCCTCTCAAACGGCGGATTGGACCAATAATCGGGACGCCTGCCCGGCGTGCGGAACCGTGATGCGTCGTTCGTCCGCGCGATTTTGTGCGACATGCGGGCGCGCGCTTGAGGGCGGTTATTTCCCGGCTGATAAACTGCGCGCCTCTTATCACGGGCGGTATCAAGCGGCGGCTTATGAGAGCCTCGCGGACCGTGGGAGGGTCGCTTCTCCGATGCTCAAAAACTTTCCGGCGGAGAATCGCAACGGGGCTTCGACGACGGCGCTCGCCTTCGTGACCTACGCGCTGGTTCCCTACCTGGGAATCCTTTTTTGTCCCGGCGCGTTATTGATGGGAAGCATAGGATTGGTGCGCTCCATACGCGCGCCGCACGCGGGAGGCCGCCGCGCCTCCTACATGGGAATTATTCTCGGACTGGTCCTTTTATGTCTACAGCTTTTCCTCTGGTGGCTGCTCTACAAAGTGCCGCAATGGACCAGGGGATTTTAGATTGTGGATTGCGGATTGCGGATTGAAAAGCATGTGTCTTTCAATCCACAATCCGCAATCCACAATCCGCAATCGTATGATTAAGCTCGCCAGGATTGTGAAGTCGAATTCGCACGTTGATTATGTGGGGCGGATTATTGATGTGTTGGATGCTGACGAGCCGCCGTCGGCTGCGGATTATGGCTTCGCGCAGTTCGTCTCGATTCCGCTGATGGAAGGGATGGACGTGGTCGGCGTTATTTATAATTCGCTGCTCGCCAATCCAGATTATGGAAATTATGGGCCGAGGCTTTCGACGGTCGCGGACCTCTCAGTGCTGAGTCCGGATTATCTTAACGAGCAGGGATTGCTGGTCGGCATCCTGCTGCTCGGCTGGCGCGATGGAGCGGTCAGCCATCACGCTATGCCGCGCCGCGTCATCCCGGTCAACCAGGAGGTTTATCATCTGGATGATGCGGGCGTTCAATCGTTTCACAAGGATGCGATGGGGCGTATACAGTTGCACTATTACTCGCAGGTCATCGCGCACGCGGGGCCTTTCGGCGGGCCGCTCATAGAGGCCGTCATCGAACAGCTAGAGCCTGCCTGCGAGCCGGAAGAGCGGCAGCGTCTTTGTGTGCTCAAACAAACGCTCGTGTGGCAACGTACGGTCGGCGGAATGCGTCTCTAAGATAAGACGATGGACAACGGGCCGTAGCCGAAGGCCAACCGCAAGCCAACGGTCCGTGTCTATACATTGCACACTCTATACATTCGCAGCTTATTTAGTGAGGGGAGATTTAGGATGAGAACAGTATCTCGGATAATCGCTCTGGCATTGCTGGCGGGGTCGCTGGCGGGCGTCGCGCTGGCGCAGAGACCCAGAAGCGTCAGTAGCGACCCGGTCAGGCCGGGTGCGACGGCTATGCCGACGCCCGCGCCCGCGCCGCCAACCGTCAAAGCCAAGTATGAAGGCGGCGTCTTCGGTTACGATAAAAAATTGGACGGCACGCTGACTTTTGATGATGCGAACAATCGTCTGGTCTTTCGCAAAGCCCAGAAAGAAATTCTCTTCATCCCGTACGGGGCCGTGACCTCCGCTTTCGCGGACACGAAATCTAGAAGACCAAAGGCCGCGACCGTCGTCGGCAGCCTGCCTTCCATCTTCACGTTGCCCGCGCAATTCATCAAGCACAAGGTCCAGTACCTGACGCTTCAGTACCGCGACCCCGACACAAATGCCTCCGGCGTGACCAGCTTCAAACTGGAAAACAAAGAGATGCTCGCCTCCGTGCTCAACACGCTCGCGGTCAAAGCCAGCCTCATGCCGCGCGGCGACATCTACGTTAAGCGCAAGCAGCAAGATGATGAAGTCGCCAAGCCGGATAAGTGAGGCCAGAGCAGAATTCGCATTACTGGTCCAACACCAACCACGTTGATTGAAAAACAGGGCCGCAGTAAACGTCCGAAAGATATTTCGCCGGATATTTACTGCGGCCTTTTTTGCTCTAATCGAAGCCGCGCAGGGGCAGACCGGGCGCGCGTTGAAGCCAGTTTTCGGGGCCGTAGGAACTGTCGCCTTCTATGACGTGCAGCGTGTAGGCGTGACGCGATTTCTCGGACCTGTTCGGGTAGCTCAGGTGCGGCAGCAGACCGTTGAGGATGATGAGCGCACCCGCTCGCGCTTCCAGCGGGACCAGTCTCTGGATAGGCCACGGTTTCTGGTCCAGAATCTCAAAGCGAGTGCCAACGCCCGGCGCGCGCACGAAACGTTTTTTGAGGCCCAGTTTGTGACCGCCCGGAATGGCCCACAGGCAGCCGTTCTCGACGGTCGCATCTTCGAGCGCGCACCAGAAGCCGACGACGCTTAGAGGCTCCGTGTGTAGAAACGTGGCGTCCTGGTGACACGTCACCTCGCCGCCGATGTGGGGCTGTTTGAAGATATACATTGACTGGACCAGCAAAGGTCGTTTGAATCCGAGGTCTGTGGTTAATTGGGCCAATTCGGGAGCGCGTGAAAATTTTTCAAAGACGGGGTCCAGGTCGTGCAGCGCGTGGCCTATCTTGTTCAATGAACGCTCCTTGCTCTGGCGCAATTGCCCGTCCGGGAGAAAGGCTTCCTCTTCAAAGAAGAAACCGATGCGCCCGCCTGATTCGAGAAAGTAATCGTCGCTCGTGCGCGTCTGCTCGCGTGTGGAAAAGATTGAACGGATGCCCGCAGGGTCGAATTCCCGGACCAATTCCGCAGCGCGCGCGCGCAAATCGGCGCAGTCTTCAGCCGTCTTGAAATCTTCTATGAGGAGAAAACCATCGCGCGCATATTGCGCCAGTTGTGCGTGTGACAATGGCCTCATCGCTTTTGCGCTCCTTATACAAATCGGTCTCTCTCCGCTATTATATGAGAAATTCGATTGGCAAGGGGTGAAATCAAAATGAGCAAGGTGATTGTCTACGGCGCGGACTGGTGCGGGGATACGCGGCGCACGCTGCAACAGTTGGAGAGGCTCGGAGTGGTCCACGAATATGTTGATGTAGAGCGGGACGAGGGGGCTTCCGCCTGGGTCAAAGAACAGAACGACGGCAAGGAGCGCAAACCCACCGTCAAGATAGGCGAGCGCGTCCTCTCCGTGCCCGACGAGCGGGAATTGGAAGCGACGCTCCACGCGGAAAATTTAATCAGCAAAAGAAAATGATGGATTGTTTCATTTACCCATTTGTTCATTTACTCATTTATAATTGCAATTCATTGATTCATTTATTCAATGAGCCGATGAGCCGATGAATCAATGAGTAAATTTTTAATCTGACAAGTGAACACTCATAGCCAGGCATACCATGTCATCACGGGAGTCTTGCGCGTCGCGCTGATAGCTGCGCTCGTCGCAGCGTGCTGGTCCATTTATCAGGGCTTGCCGGATGACGGCGGCCCCGTTGTGGCGATGAAGGACGCGACCCTGGAAAATGAAACCTCGTTGCTCATCGTGCTGCGTCATACGCCGGACGAGGCGCGTGCGGGGCTGGACATCCCCGTTGAAATATACCGGACGGACATCACGGCGGTGTGGCGCGAGTATTCATCCGAGCCGCGTCCGGGCGTGCGCTTCGAGGATTTTCTCGCGCGGCATCTCAAGGCGCGTCCTTCCGTCTCGACGCGGCTGGACCAGCGAGGCCAGGCGACCGTCATGCTCACGCCCGGCAAGTGGATGCTCCACGCCATGCTCAATGGACCGGAGAACGTCGAATGGCGCTTGCCCGTCAACATCAACGGACGCAGCCAGACGATAGAACTAACGCTGGAAAACTCTTACGCGCGAACTCAAAGCTTTTAAAAGCAGGGGATGGGGGTTAGGGGGTGGAGTTAAGAGATGATTTTGATTTCCCCAACCCCTAAACCCTCTTCCCCATCCCCTACTCTTATGCTTGCCTTGAGATATGAAAATGGCCGCCTGGCGGTCGCTGAGATTCCGCAGCCGTGCAATGTGGATGAGGCGTTGGTGCGCGTGACGATGTCGGGGATTTGCAAGACTGACGTGGAGATTGTGCGCGGCTATGCGGGGTTCGAGGGCACTATCGGGCATGAGTTCGTCGGCGTGGTCGAGAGCGCGCCGGGCGGGTCTCTCAAGTTGGGCCAGCGCGTGGTCGGAGAGATTAACGCGGGGTGCGGTTCTTGCGCGTTGTGCGTGGCGGGTGATGCGCGTCATTGTCCGAATCGCACGGTGCTGGGCATCGTGGGCCGTGATGGCGCGCACGCTGAATTTTTACAATTGCCAGTCGTTAATCTACTGCCAGTGCCTGAGAGCGTGCCGGACCAACAGGCCGTCTTCACAGAGCCGCTCGCCGCCGCCTGCGGGATTCTGGAGCGCGCGCCGCAACTTACAAGCGAGACGCGCGTGGCCGTCACGGGCGACGGCAAACTGGGCCAATTATGCGCGCAAGTGCTGGCCCTGACGGGCGCGCAAGTATTGCTCATAGGCAAGCACGCGAACAAACTGCGACTGGCTTCGGCGCGCGGCATCGAAACGGCGACAGTTGATGAAGCGCATAAGCGCGCGCGCGGGTTCGATGTGGCGGTCGAAGCGTCAGGGGCCAACAGCGGCTTTGAGATGGCGCTGGACCTCCTGCGCCCGCGCGGGACGCTCGTGCTCAAATCAACTTTTCATGGCGCGACGGAGATGAACTCTGCGCGCGTCGTCGTTGATGAGATTAGCGTCGTCGGCTCGCGCTGCGGTCGTTTCGCGCCCGCACTGGACCTTTTGCAGCGAGGCGCGGTGGATGTCCTGAGCTTAATCAGCGAAGACTACAAACTGGCGGACGGGTTGCGCGCCATGCAGCGCGCCACTGCGGGCGGCGTGCTTAAAGTTCTGATAAAGAATTGAAGAGCAGTTTACAGTTTTGAGTTTTCAGTTTTTAGAAAAAGCAAAGTTTTCG
>DASYML010000228.1:0-60232 GCA_036009045.1 Pyrinomonadaceae bacterium | reverse complement strand
AATTTGCAAATGAGTGCGACTGATGTCAGTCCCGCCTGCTTAAGCTGGGCGGGTTTCCTGGCTCACCAACGACCCGCCCAGCTTAAGCAGGCGGGACTGACCTGGACGCTGGTCACTATAGTCGCACTCAATCGCAAACCGCTATAGCTTGAATACCCTTGCAGCCTGACAACAATAACGCCCGACTCTGTGGAGAGCCGGGCGTTATGCTTATCTGCGCTTGCCGGGTTGATGGACGCAGGTTATGGCGTCGTCGCTGGCGTGAGAAGAAACGCACGGTATTCTCCGTTGACGGAAGTGCCCGTCCCCAGGATGAGACCGTCGTCGCTGATGTCATCTCCTGTGTTCAACTCCCAACCGGAGTTCGCGTCAATCAAATCGTTGAGGTCCTGCGTCACGCTGTCGTCATAGACCAAGGCATGCATAGCTCCGCCTGTCATCTCTGAAGAACCAACCGCCGCGCCCGCGCTGTTGATGTTGCCGGGGTAACTGAAAGAGCCACTGAGCAGGAGTTGGTGTGCGCTTGTTCCGTTATAAACGAAGGCGCGTTCGTCTCCGCCGGAAGTGTACTCGTAACCCAGCACATGGTCGGAATTATTGACCGCGAGGATGTAGCTATCGCTCGCGGTATCGGCGAGCGAGATGTCCGTCATCGTGCCGTTGCTATACATGAAGCAGTGGCTGTGAAAGACATCCTCATAACCGTCAACCGCGACGGTTTGTGATGAGCCTGTAATCTTACCCGAAGCGGTGAAGTTGTCTGCGGAACTGTTCGGCCCGGCGAGCGTGCCGAGGTCCGTCATCGTGCCGCTACTGTAGAGGAAGGCGTGAGATTCTCCATCCACAGTATAGGCCCTGCCGATGACTTGACCGGAAGAATTTATCCCGTAAGCGTCGCTGTTCGCGCCTCCCAACGAAAGTTCGTGCAGCCCCGTCGAGTTATACAGAAAGGCGTGACGAATGGTTTGGCCCCCCACAGGGTCCGTGTCGGTCGTGTCCGCCTCGCCCATCACTTGACCCGCGTC
Source organism: Pyrinomonadaceae bacterium (assembly GCA_036009045.1). Lineage (GTDB taxonomy): Bacteria > Acidobacteriota > Blastocatellia > Pyrinomonadales > Pyrinomonadaceae > DASYML01. The sequence goes on along the minus strand of DASYML010000228.1, from coordinate 59,207 downwards.
CGTCAGGATTACAGCATTGCTGAAGTCGCCGCCGAGCGCGAGTTGCGTCATCTGCCCGTCCTTGTAAATAAAAGCGAGCCGGGCTGTCCCGCCCGTCGCATCCGATTGCCCGACAACATAGCCTGAGGCATTAATCCCGGTGGCGAAACTAAGCGTGCCGCCGAGCGTGCCGAGGTCCGTCATCGTGCCGCCGCTATAGAGAAAAGCATGCTCCTCTCCACCGGAGGTTTGCGATGAGCCGGTCACTTGCCCCGAAGCGTTGATGTACTCCGCGTGAGTATAACTACCGCCGAGCGTGCCCAGGTCCGTGGCCGTGCCGCTGCTGAAGATGTAAGAATGTTCGGCTCCGGCGGAAGTGAGCGCCTGACCGACAATCTGGCCGGAGGCGTTTGTGTCCTTGACCTCGCTGGATGCGCCCCCGAGCGAGACTTGATGCATCCCCGTCGAGTCGTAAACGAAAGCGTAACGGCCTCCGGTAGAGTTCAAGGACTCACCGATGACCATGCCGGAAGCGGTGATGGCTTTGGCGACGCTGGATGAGCCGCCGAGCGACAACTCCGTGATCTGACCATCACTGTACAGGAAAGCATGATTCTGCCCGCCGGAGGTTCTGGACTGGCCGATGATTTGACCGGCGGCGTTAATTCTGGTGATAGAGCTATACATGCCGCCGAGCGTGAGGTCGTGCAGCCCGTTGGCGTCGTAGAGGAAAGCGTGATTGCCGCCGGAAGAGGTGTCCGAATAGCCGACTATCTGGCCGCTCGAATGATCGAAGTAGGCGTAGCTTTCGCCGCCGAGTGAAAGTTCCGTGACGGTGTAGGCGGGCGTCCCTGTGGCATGTGTGGAAGGTACGGGCAGGGCGATCAGCAGCAGGCTGGTGAGAGCGAGAGTTGCGAGCATGAAACTGGCTTTGTGCATTTTAAACATGAGGGTCTCCTTACAGTGAAGTAGTCCGTGTCCATGAGGCTCAACGGCCCTGCCTTCTGTCATCGAAGAAGGTGGCTGGCCGCTGATTGATACGCACCTGAGTGCTGGGTACACTACGACTATCTGGAGGCGGCTCCTTTGTGCGATTGTTCAGGGTTCGGCTACAGATAAAGAAGCTACCGGCGGCGAGTATTCACTCTCCGGCTTGTCGCTTCCGAAGTCCTGGTCGAGCAACAAATCAACTTCCACTTTGGGTCGTGAATATTGAGGTGCGCCTGGTGCATGAACGCGCTGTGAGGCTCGTTCGTGCGCCTACTGTGGAGCACAAGAATCTTACTCGCTTGCCCTTCATTGTCAAGAGAAAAATTTTGACATCTTTTTGACATCTCTGGACCAGCGCGGTCAGTTTCTCTAAACCGTTTGAAAGGCACGGTTGGAGTTGTGTTGATGATTTAAGCCAACGTTGTCAAGGCGTCCCGTTGAATGAATTGTGAGGTGACATTTGGCGGGTCACAAGGCTCCAACGAATTTTCGCACAGTATCTTCAATCGGTTCGATGTCCGATGTGTCATCGAGCGGCGCGTATATATCACCGCCCAGGTCCGCTGGCATTTTCGCCCCGTTTTCTAAAACAATTAAGACATGCTCTTTACCTTTGGCGTGGATAAAATATCCGGCCTCGAAGACGACGTTATCGCGTGGTACTGCCTTGTATGCCTGGGTTTCATTGGTAATCGGGTCATCCTTAGTGAAGAGAAAAATTCCCGCACTACAGCGAGCGGCGGCCTCTTCGATTTGTTGAAGAATAAAACGGCTCGGTGAAAAATCGGTTTTCCAATCAAGCACTGTCACATTGAGGTCTTTTTCAAGCAAGCGCTTGAGGTTCTGTGCGGTGCCCCTGGAACTGCCCGAATACCCGAGGAACACGTCGCGTCGCCTGGATAACTCGTTTCTCCAGTACTGGAAGGTGACGCGAAAATCTTCCGTATCTAACCAGGTGCGGTCTGCGTCCTGTGGGAAATATCTCATGTAGACCCCATAACTTTGGTCGAACACCACACGACGGAGCATATCTTCCTGGCCGACCACCAGCATCGGCAAGCCGAGCGTGTACGCCACAGCGCCCTCGTACTGGCAGTATTCAGTTGGTAGTTTTATTACCTGACCCCCGGACGTGGAAAACTCCCAACGCGGCAAACCGATGATCGCGGCTCCGATACACTGCCTCATGACCATATCAGCATCCTGCCGACTCCACACCTTGCCCGAAGCCAGCCCTGGCATTCCCTTGGGGTTGGTAAAGATTTCGGGCACGTACCCGAGGCGCTCAATCTCTTCAACGATACCCCATTTCAATTCGTTCTGTTTTGGGGTCAGCGATTGGTCACCGGGCATGCTGACGAATATTCGCCGCGTTACTGCCATGTTTAATATGCCTCCTTCCAGCAAAGGGTGTGGGCTAAAACTTCAGCCGCGTAACATGCGAATCAACCGGGTCCGAGCATATAGCATTCAACACTATTCAGAGAAGACAACAATGAAGGAAGATTATCGAGCGTTCGGGTCGAATGATTAGTTCACAACCCTTGACCTCTTCTTTAATGCCTCATTCCTGACCCACAAATGCCCCAGGACTGAAGATTCAGGTCATACCGGACCCCATGTATACCTTCAGCCGGTAGGAGTCGGTACAGGTCAAATAAACGCCAAACCCACACCCTCTGTTATGCAACAAATTTTGCATAGAGAAGCCGTGCGTCTGTGTAGCGTCCAAGTCTTTTGGTATCAGGCAACTTGCGTTACCGGAATTGACAATTATTATCCTCACAAACTCAGGAAACAAGAGGGCCTTCCCTTCGTGAAACTTGTTTTGCGATGGCTGAATTTTGTCGAGCGAAGGGATGAAGATAAATCTCGTGCGGATTAATTTGAGTGGCCCTCCGGCGACTTTGTTTGGCTAATTTTGTAGATGAGCGTGCGGACACTTTACTACTCCATGATCTCTGCCTTTTGGATAATAGAAACCAGTGCCCTGGCAATCTGGACACTTGCTGACATCCACCGGCGGGGTCGCAGAAGACGGATTGAGAAATCTTTCAATCAACTCATCAACTTCGCCTGTGCGATGGATGGTCGTGGCGTATCCGCCGGGGTTGTTGATTCCCTGCCCGGTCGAACGCAGATGCTCTGCATAGCGTCGGCATTCCTCAATTGAGAATCTTGAACCCACACCCACAACACGCGTAGCGGGTCCCTTTTGATCGCCTTCGGGCGCAGCCCCCTTTGTGTGTGTGTGTTTGTGTGTGTTTTTTAATATAATGGGTGCCACAGTGGACAGGCTGTCCACCACGGACAGCCTGTCCACTGTGGACAGGCTGTCCAACCTGGACACCCTGTATGTAATTCCTTGCTCCTGATTACTACCGAATCGGCGGTCTATAATTTCGATCAGACCCTTTTTAATAAGCGCCTTCACTACTCGCCGCATGGTCGTTAGCGGCACGCTGCTGCGCTCGCTCAAACGCGGGTTACTGATGAAACAATTATCTTTATCCCATCCCCAGGAGAGACGATACAATTGTATATAGACGGCTTGCTCGCTAGGTGAAAGGGCCTGGCATAAGTAATCTGTGTACCTATGGGGCAGTCCCAGACGACCACCGATGTCAGGTAAGGTAGATAGGAGATTTTTGGCGGATGGGTTGTCCTGTGTGGACAGGCTGTCCGTGGTGGACAGCCTGTCCACTGTGGGTGGGCTGTCCATTGGACACCCCACAGGGTCTCCGTTGGACAGGCTGTCCACTGTGGACACCCTGTCCAACGCTAATTCTTCTTCCTGGCGTTTCCCTTCACCTGGCTGTTGATTGATAATCCTGGTTAAGAACCTGCTCATGCTGCAATCTCAAGTGCTGCGTCTTCAGCCGCCGGGTCAATATACTCAAGGGTCACCCGGTCTGATTCATTCAAGTGCATGTAGTCATATGCCTTGTCGCAGATTTTCAAAATGTGGCGTGGCACACCTTTGCTGATTTCGTAAATTCGTTCGAGGGCTTCGGGGGTGAATGGATTGATGATCTCCGCAACCTTGCAACGGTGATCAATCATGTGCCGCATTTCGATGTCGGTGAGGGGATTCAAGAGCGCGTAGGAATGAATGCGGCTCTTAATAGCCTTGTTCTTTTCAGCATCAATACGAATCTTCAGTTCAAGCTGCCCGGACATAACGACCTGTATGAGCTTGGCGGCGTTAGTCTCAAAATTGAGCATTGCGCGCAGGCCCTCTAGTAGCTGATTGGAAAGCAGTTGCGCCTCGTCTATGAAGAGAACCACATTGCGCCCGGCAGAGTACTCGCCAGCCAGAAATTCCTGAAGCTTGTCCTGCTGTTCGAGCAGGCTCCGGCGTGGCTCAATGCCAAAATCCGCGCAAACAGACTTGACCATCGCAAACAGGGAGGGGAATTGAGGAGTCGGAATGAAGGTCGCCGTCACATCTTCGCGGGCGTCGAATTCCCCGTAGAGAAAGCGCATGACGGTTGATTTGCCCATGCCAGCGTCAGCCAGCAAAGCAACCAGCCCCTGTCTTCTGTTGATGGTCCCTCGTGCCTGGTAAAGAACGGCTTTGAGGTTGGGAGTAATGAATAGAGAGTTCGGATTTGGCGAGATGCTGAAAGGATCCGTTATCTTCATGTCGTATGCTTATAGCACACTATAAAAGTTAGAGACAATGTCTATTTTTGAAATGTTAACAAAAAGTCTGTTGGTTTTGAGGGTCATGGCAAAATCAAGGCTCAAATTTGGGTCACGCTCGCAAGATCGCCTGAGCAATCCGGTATTAGTTACGCGCGACTGTTACCGCCAGCCGTGCCGTCATCTCCGGGTATAATCCGGTCAGGTAGTCTGGCAGCGCATGCCTTCCCGGACGCCTGCGGGTTAGACATCAACAAAAAAAATCAACATATTAGTTAAGATATAGATAATTAAGTTCTTTACTATTTCCCATCAAATATGAGCGGATTAAAGGTACGACAACCGGGACCCGTGTCAGACAGCAGAGAGGGCTACTATCAAGAGGGCGTGCGTCGTCACGGTCAGCGTCATAGAGAGTTTCACTGGCCCTCTATGGAGCTACTCTTTAATCTCGTTTACACCTACGACGTGATGGAGTCGAGGCTCGCTCGCAAACTTGGGGCGCATGGCCTCTCTCTTTCTGCCTTCAACGTGTTGATGATACTCAGCCGGAGCGGGCAAGAGGGTTGCGCCCTGCATAAACTGAGCAATCTGTTGGTCGTGAGCCGGGCCAATATCACGGGGCTGGTGCGCTGTCTGGTGGATAAGGGACTCATTGAGCGTGTTGAGGACGAGCGGGACAGGCGCGTACGGATAGCCCGCATAACAAAGCGAGGCGAAAAGCTTTTGGAAACAGTTCTGCCCGGTTATTACCTCATGGTGCGCAAAATGTTGGGCGGGATTAGTAAAGAGGAAAACAGGGCGCTGAATAACCTCCTGGCGAGGATGAGGAAAAGCGTGCAGCAGTCCGGCGAAACTAAAGGGAAGGATGAATAAGTGAAGGGCGATCAGGGGGAACTACGCAAGATAATGTTCGGCATCTTAGATGTTGTGTTGGGATGTGTCCTGTCTGTATTGCTGAGCCACACTCCGGCCACGGCTCAACAAACGAGCGGCATGGGCCAGGGCAGCGGAGTCGGCACACAGGGACAGACACAGACACCCGGACAGGGACAGTCGCCGCCGCCGACAACCGGAGCGGATGGCCGGACAGGTGTTTCAGGTCAATCAGGTCAATCAGGTCAAGGGGGCCAGGTCGGCGGAGCACCCTCGCGGCGCAGTGCGCCCGCAACTATCATGACAGGCTCGCAGGCATTGCCGGGGGCCGCCGTCGTGCGTCCTGGACCGGAGATGCTGAGTCTGGAGCAGGCGATTCAACTTGCTATTGAGAATAATCTGGCGACCTTGCTGGCACAGGAGAGGCGGCTTGAAGCGCGCGGCCTTGAGCGGGAATCTTTAGCGAGGTTGCTGCCGAATATTTCCGGGACGGCTTACCAGGCCAGCGTCACGGAGAACCTCGCCGCGCTCGGGTTTCAACCGGGCACTTTCCCCGGCATCAAATCAACTTTCATCGGACCCTTCAACAATTTCGACGCGCGGGCGCGGCTCGTCCAGACCATCTTCAGCCTGAGCGCAATTCGCAATTTTCAAGCCGGGCGGGCGGGCGTGCAGGTCGCCGAATTACAGGAGGGATTAGCCAGGGAGCAGGTCTCGACCGCGACGGCCCTGACTTACCTGGAGGCTTTACGCGCGGCGCGTGCTGTGACCGCCGCGCAGGCTAACGTAGAGTTGGCCCAGACGCTCTTCAAACTCGCGCAGGATCAGCACGAAGCGGGAGTGGCGACCGGCGTGGATGTGACGCGCGCGGAAACGCGGCTGGCGCAGGAGCGGGTCAGGCTCGCGCAAGCGCAGACAGCCACGGAGCAGGCCATCTTGAATCTTCAGCGCGTGGTTGGCGTACCGCTCGGAAGCGCCCTGACCCTCACGGATTCTTTACGGTTTACGACAGACGCTTTGCCCTCAATCGAGACGGCCCTCGCACAGGCCGGACAGAATCGCCCCGAAGTTCGCATCGCTCAGGCGCAGGTCACGCAGAGCGATTATGAGCGGCGGGCCGTGCGCGCAGAGCAACTACCTTCTCTGGATTTCGTCGGCGATTACGGGGTGAGCGGCATCACGCCGACCAATACGGACTTGCCCACGCGGCGCGCGGCGATACAATTGAATGTGCCTATCTTTAATGGAGGATTGACGCGCGGGCGGCTCGCCGTCGCTTCGAGTCGCCAGCGACAGGCGGACCTTGAACTCGGCAGTATTCGCGGGCAGGTTGAAGAGGACGTGCGACTCGCCTTTGCCGCTTTGAGGACGACGACCGAGCAGGTGCGCGCGGCGGACCAGACCGTGACGCTGTCCACGCGTGAACTTGAGATGGCACGCGACCGCTTTCGCGCGGGGGTTGGCGACAACGTTGAAGTCGTGACGGCGCAGACGGTTCTCTCGAACGCGCGTGAGGCGCAGGTCACAGCGTTGGCCCAATACAATGCGGCGCGTCTCAACCTCGCCGCAGCGCTCGGACGAGCGGAGGCGTTTCGTTGGTAAAGCAAGGTTCGCAGCGACCGTTTCGGAAATTTATTCAGAACCATCTTTCATGCTGGTGATGGAGAGATGGCTTGAGATGAGCGGAGAGTTAGTTATGGCGGAAGTTTTAGACAAGCGGGACATAGACGAGAAGCCGGACGATCATCAAACGAGACCAGCCGGAGCCATGCCTGCCGGTGCGGTGACGGATGCTCAGACGCGTGACGCAGCCATAGAGCTTGAGAGCGAACGTGACGAAGACTCGCGGGCCGAGATGAGAGACGAGCACGATCAACAGCCACGGAAGAGACCTCTCTACAGGCGGCCCGCCTTCCTCATCGTTGCCGCGCTGGTGCTCATCGTCGCCGCCATCCTGGGCGTGCGCTACTGGCTTTACGCGCGCGCGCATGAGACGACGGATGACGCTTTCATTGATGGGCGCATTGTTCAACTCAGCCCGAAAATATCCGGCTACGTGACAAAGGTTTACGTCGCGGATAACCAGCAGGTGAAAGAGGGAGACCTCATCGCGGAGATTGATGCGAGGGATTACGAGACGCGTCTCACGCAGGCGAAGGCTGCGCTGCAAGCGGGACTGGCGCAACAACGCCAGGCGCAAACCGGCGTCGCCCTCACGCGCGCCACCTCGCGCGCCAACGTACAGCAAGCTTCTGCCGTCGTGCAGCAGGCTCGTTCGGGCGTCCAGACGGCCAGAGCGGCAGCCACTGCCGAGCGTTCGCGGATTAGCCAGGCGGCGGCGGGAGTCTCGACCGTGCAGGCCAATGTCGAGCAGGCGCGCGCGCAGGTCTCTGCGGCTCAAGCGGAAGCCACGCGGGCCAATAATGACGTGCAGCGCTATCAAGCTCTCTTTGAGCGAGACGAAATCTCGCGCCAGCGATTGGACCAGGCCATCGCCACCGCCGGGACCGCTAACGCTCAACTGGAGGCCGCGCGGCAGAGAGTCGCAGCCGCCCAGGCGCAGGTCAACGAAGCGCGTTCGGCTGAATCTGCCGCAGCAGAGAATGCGCGCCGGGCACAGACGCAAATCGGCGGCGCGCAGGCCGGAGTTAATGAAGCGTTGGGTCGCCTCTCTCAAGCCAGCACGGGACCGCAACAGATTGCCGCCAGTCAGTCTCAAGTGGAAACGGCTGGAGCGAACATAGAACAACTGCGCGCCGCCGTCGAGCAGGCCGAACTGGAACTCTCCTACACGAAAATATATGCGCCGGAGGCGGGCCGCGTGACGCGCAAGGCCGTCGTCGCGGGCGTATTGGTCCAGCCGGGCCAACCCCTCATAGCTCTCGTCACAAGCGAAGTCTGGGTGACGGCTAACTTCAAGGAAAATCAGATCGGGAAACTGAGGCCGGGTGAATCGGTCGAGATCAAAGTTGATGCCTACCCGGACAAGGTCTTCAAGGCTCATGTGGATAGCCTTCAGGCGGGAACGGGTGCGCGCTTCAGTTTGCTTCCGGCGGAGAACGCGACGGGGAATTACGTCAAAGTCGTACAGCGTGTGCCCGTCAAAATCGTCTTCGATGAACAGCCGGACGCGCAACACATGGTCGCGCCGGGCATGTCCGTCGAGCCAGAGGTTCTAGTGAGATGAGCCGTAGTGGTAGTAATGCTCGTAATGCTCGTAATGGCAGTCCAGCCGCGAAGGCTGATTGGTCCAGGCTGCCTGGGAACAAACCGGGCAGCGCGGCTCTCAAGATGCCTGCGCCGCAAGAGTGGAAGCCGAGTTTTAGTCCCTGGCTGATAGCCGCCGCTGTGATGCTCGCCACCTTCATGGAGGTGTTGGATACTTCGGTGGCGAATGTGGCTTTGCCGCACATCTCCGGCAATCTCTCCGCGACGACGGATGAAGCGACCTGGGTGTTGACCAGTTATCTGGTCTCGAACGCGATTATTCTTCCGGCCACCGCATGGCTCACCACCTATTTCGGGCGCAAGCGTTTTCTCATCACCTGCATCATCATCTTCACGCTCGCTTCAGCCATGTGCGGCGCGGCGACGAGCCTCGGCATGCTCATCTTCGCGCGCATCCTGCAAGGCGCGGGCGGCGGTGCGCTCCAGCCCATCGCACAGTCCATCCTGCTCGAAAGCTTTCCCCCGGAGAAGCGCGGCTCCGCGATGGCCCTCTACGGATTGGGCGTCGTCGTCGCGCCGATTATTGGTCCAACGCTCGGCGGGTGGATTACGGATAATTATTCCTGGAGATGGATTTTCTACATCAACATCCCGGTCGGCGCGCTCGCCATCTTTATGGCGAACACGTTCGTCGAAGACCCGCCTTATCTGAGGAACCGTAAGCCGGGCCGGATTGATTACATAGGATTCGGATTGATGGCCGTCGGGCTGGCAACCATTCAACTCATCCTCGACAAGGGACAGGAGGAAGACTGGTTTGCATCAAACTGGATAGTCTGGGCGACTATCATCGGCGTGGGAGCGCTCATCGCCTTTATCGTCTGGGAACTGCGCGCGAAAGAGCCTATCGTCAACCTGCGCGTCTTCAGCAATCGCAACTTTGCGGTGGGCACGTTGTTGATTGCCTCCGTCGGCGTCGTGCTCTACGGCACGACGGCGCTGCTCCCCTTATTCCTGCAAACGCTGCTAGGCTATCCGGCGGTACAGAGCGGGATGGCTGTCAGCCCGCGCGGGTTCGGCTCGATTATCTCGATGCTCATCGTGGGTCGTCTCATCGGAAAGGTGGATGGGCGCTTTCTCATCATGTTCGGCTTTGCCGTCCTGGCCTACTCGACTTACATGCTCTCAGGCGTCAACCTGGAGATTGCGACGAGCAATGTTATCTGGCCCAACATCATCAGTGGTTTTGCGATGGGCTTCGTCTTCGTCCCTCTGACGACGATGGCGATGGGCACACTCTCGAACGAGCAGATGGGCAACGCTTCCGGCATCTATAATCTGATGCGTAACACTGGGGGCAGCATCGGCATCGCGATGGTCACGACTTTTCTCGCGCGCGGCGCGCAGGTGCATCAGGCCGCGATGGTCTCGCACCTGACGCCCTACGACCCTGCCTTTCAGCAACGAGTGCAACAGACGGCGGGCGCGCTGGGGTCGCAAGGCAATCCGGCGGCTGTGACGCAGCAGGCTTACGGCGCGATTTACGGAACGCTGGTCAGACAATCCATGCTGATGTCCTACATAGATAATTTTCGCTTGCTCGCTTTTCTGTGCCTGTTGTCCATCCCGACCGCGCTCCTCTTCAAACGTGTGAGGGCGCGCAAAGGGCCTGTCGCGGCGCATTGAGACACTCGCAGCAAACCTTAGTAAGGAGCCTTTGAAAGGGTCTCTATCATGAGAACTACGATCACCATCTCCAGACAAATGGGCAGCGGAGGCTCTTACATCGGACAGCTTATCGCCACGAAGTTGAACCTCAAATACGTGGATAGAGAAGTGCTGCACCTCGCGGCGGAAGAGTTCGGTTGTGATGAAGAGACCGTCACCGCACGCGCCGAGCGTGTCTCGTCTTTCTGGGAAAGAATCCTGAGCGGGCTGACATTCGGCACGCCCGAAGCTCCGTATGTCCCGCCGCCGCTACGCAATTTTTCGGACCAGGAACTCTTCGACAAGCAGACGGAGATTCTCAAGCGCATCGCCAGCAAGCATGATTGCGTCGTCATCGGCTGGGCGGGCGTCCACGTCCTGCCGAAACATTCCGGCATGTTCTCCGTCTTCTGTCATGCGCCCCTCCGCCATCGCATCAATCGCGTCAGAGACATCTACCGAACTCCGACGGAAGAGCAAGCGCGCGAGATGATCCTGGAGTCTGATGAGATGCGAAAGAAATATTTCTCCACGATGATGAATCATGACTGGACATGTGCAGAGAACTATCATCTCTCGCTTGATACGAGTTTGCTCCCGCTGGAGGAGAGCGCCGAGATGTTGATTGAAATTTTCCGACGCAACCAGGTCGTCAGAACCGGAGAGCGGGAAGGCTCATCGAACGAGTGAGCCGGGCAGGGCTTGACCGAATTGTGTTTGACATAGCGCGCATTACAGGTCCACTTCCCAGATTTCACCCAGATGCAGGATAAATCCCGGCAGCACAGGGTCTCCTGATAAAGACTCAGGATTGCTCATCCGCTCAACCTGACCGTCAGATAGATAAACGTAGGCTTCTCTGTGCTGCAGATCAATCAGCCACCCTAGCTGAGCACCGTTATCCACGTATTCCCGCATCTTCGCCTTCAAGTCATCAAGGCTATCCGAGGATGAGCGCAATTCGACTACCACATCTGGACATAAGGGCAGGAATTTCTCTTTTTGCTCATCGCTGAGAGCGGCGAGCCTGGACCTCTTGACCCATGACACATCCGGCGAGCGTTTGGCCCCGTTCGGCAAAATGAATCCTGTCGAAGAGTCGAAGCTGAGGCCCGTTCGGTCCTGTTCTTCCCAGAGGAGAAATGCTTTGGCAAGCAGATTGTTTCGTCTTCCGGTTCTGGCTCCGGTAGGTGGCATGATGAGCAGGTCTCCTTCCGCCGTGCGCTCAATACGAAGATCACGATTAATCTGGCAGAACTCGAAAAACTGCTCGTCGGTCATCTCAACTGCCGGGCGCAGGTGGACCAGCAGCGGCGGACTCTCGACTATATTCAGAACGTTGACCATCACACCTCCATCAGAGGCTTCCATCTTAACACTCCGCGAATCTCCTCAAAAATAAATATCGCGTGCTCCAATCAACAAACTATCTTACTGCTCCTTAACCGATGGCTGACCGTTGCCACGGCTGTCGCCTCCGCGCGGGTCTCTGCGGTGCCATTCATCGCGCATCTGCTCAAACTGCTGCCACTGTTCGGGAGTGAACACTTTTTGCAGTCGCTCATCGGCCTGCTGGCGAATCTCTTTAACACGCAGGTCAGACTCTTTACGCAGGGTCTGCAATTGCGTGCGCGTGTCGTCGAAGATTTGTTGGACCTGAGATTTTTTCTCGCCGTCAAGTTTCAAACGCTCGGACATCTGCTCGAAACGGTCCTGCCTGCTCAACTGCCCGCTGCCCCCCGACCATCCTCGATAGACGTTGAAGGCGAGCGCGCCCGCCGCGAAGCCGAGCAGAAAAATGATGAGCGCCGCGCCCCGCACCTGCCATCTGCTTTTAGTGGTCTGGTCCATAAATTACCTTCCCGAAATTACCTTCCCGTTTCCTCATCGTAGAGGGTCGTGAGCACCTGCCCATAAGACATTTGATCGTCGGGCATCTTGTGCGGGTCGAAGATCACCTCTTCCGCCGAATAGGAATTCATCGCGGAGGCTACCCCCTGCGGTCCCTTCGGAGGCTGATGAGATGGACCGATAAAAGTTAGAAGGGCCAGCGCCGCGACCGTCACCGCCATTGAAGAGACGAGCGCGCCCGTCGCCTGCCACAAACGTCTCAACGCAGATGTCTCATTCGTGGCTGGCCACTCGCGCAGTGCGGCCAGAACCCTCGTCTGGAAAAAAGGCGACGGCTCGAACGTCTCTGCGGCCCGCTCTCTCAGCAGGAGCGCGGAGATTCGCGCGGCCTCATACGCGCGGCGACATGACGGGCACACGCCCGTATGCGTGCGGATGGTTGCCAACTCGCTCTCTCCCAGACTGGCAAGAGGCGTAGTCTCAAGCATGTTGATGATGTGTTCGTCTCTCATCTCTCACCTCGCGCTTTTCAGGTTCTTGTCCTGACTCTTTTTTACGCCCAGCAATTTTTCCACTGCCTTGCGCATCTTCCGACGGGCACGAAAAGCCTGCACCTTGACCTTCGACTCGGACCAGCCCGTGAGCGACGCGACCTCTTTGACCGGGGCATCCTCGCCGTCAATCATCGTCAACACCAGTTGGTCGTCGGGCGACATCGTTCCCAGCACGCGGCCCGCGAGGTCAGCCGCCACCAAGCTTCGCTCTTGCGATTGATGGCGCTCTGTCGCCACGTCCGCCAGTTTGCTGTCAAGCCATGTGCTCTCGTCTTCCGTCAGGTCTGAGACCGTCAACTCAGGTCTGCGCTTTGCGCTGCGTAGGATGTTAAGGCAAGTGTTGTTGGTGATGCGCGTCAGCCATCCTTCCAGAGAGCCGCGCCCTTCGTAGCTGCCCAGTTGTGTGAACGCCTTGAGGAAGACCTCCTGCGCCGCTTCTTCGACTAAGCTGCGCTGGCGAAAGAAGCGGCTGGCGAAACGAAAGACGCGCGGGCTGTAGCGGCGCACGATCTCTGCGAAGGCGTCTTCATCACCCTCGCGCGCATCGTGCGCCAACTCCAGGTCAGACGCCTCTTCGTAACTACTCGACAGAAGGTTAGGTTCTCCTCAGCAAGATTTAACGAAGGAGATAATACCCGCTCTGCTTAACGATAGATACGCCTGCCGTTGGGCAGAATGGTGACGAGCCTGCCGTCTGGCAAACGCACGGTTCGCGCGCCTCTCATCCAGTAACGGTTATTCGGCCTGACGTGCCAGTTGCGATTGACGCGATTGCGGTTCGGCGTTAAAACGACGACCGTCCTGCCATTGGGCCTGCGGCGGATGGTCTGCGCGCCTGCCGAGACCGACAGTCCTACCACCAGCACCAACATCATGAGTGCTACTTTAATCTTGCTCTTCATTTTCTAATCCTCCACCTCGTTGTTATCGGGGAGAGAGACACTTTTTGTTCGGGGGCTTCCATAGTTTCGCAGAGGCAAGCACCTCTGCATTGCCTCCTGACATGTCAGACACCGCGAGCCGCCAAACGGTTACAACCCTGCGCCCGGACTCAAGACCCAGGACAGATAACTCGAAAAATCTCTCCTCATTGAGACCAGAATGTAACGGAAGCGTTGCCGCCGGTGTCTATCAAGATGGGAGGCTTTCAGGCTTCCCTTTGATTAAGCATAGAGTGGCACGCTCTTGAGGTTTGAGGGACGGTGTCGGCAGAGGTGAAGAAAAATGAAGTGGATTAAATTAAATCTGGGCAGCAAGAAACGCTTTTCGATTGCCATCGGCGCGGTCTTACTCATCGCGCTGGTTGGATTCCGGCTCTGGGGAGGCGGGGCGAGCGCCGCCGAGTACATGACCGCAAAGGTTGAGAGGGGCAATCTACGTAACTCTGTGACCGCGACGGGAACGCTCCAGGCCGTGACCACCGTGCAGGTCGGCAGCCAGTCGTCCGGGACCATCTCTGCGCTCTATGCGGATTTCAACTCGACGGTTAAGAAGGGACAGGTCATCGCCCAGCTTGACCCTTCAACCACGCAGGCACAGGTCGAGCAGGCGCGCGCCAATGTCATACAGGCACGCGCCGCTCTGGCACAGGCGCAGGCTGGCGTCGCGCAGTCGCGCGCGGGCATCAGCCTCTCGCGCGCGGGCGTCACGGACGCGCAGGGCAAAGCGCTCGCCGCCCGGTCAACCGTGCAGAACCAGCAGGCGGGCGTCGCGGGCGCTCAGGCCAATCTCGCGGTGCTGAAAGCGCAGATGGATGACGCGAGCAGTTTCCTGCGGCAGCAGGAGTCGCTCGCCGTTGATGGTGTCGTCGCGCGGCGCGATGTGGAGACGGCGCAGACGAGTTACAAGACTGCGGAAGCCCGTTACAACCAGGCTGTCACGCAAGTGCAGCAGGCTGTCTTGAGCGCCCAGTCGTCTTCGAGCGCGGGAATCGTCCAATCACAGGCGCAGGTGCAACAGGCGCAGGCACAGGTCCAGCAGTCGCAAGCGCAGGCGCAAAACTCTACGGCGCAGGTCCAGAACGCCGCCGCCCAGGTGCAGCAGGCGGAGGCCGCGCTTCAGTTGGCCCAGATCAATCTCTCTCACACGACGATTACCTCGCCGATTGACGGCGTCGTTGTCTCGCGCAACGTGGATGTCGGGCAGACTGTGGCCGCCAGCCTCTCTGCCCCGACGCTCTTCACCATCGCCAACGACCTGACGCAGATGCAGGTCATCGCCAACATAGACCAGGCGGACATCGGTCTCGTCGAACAGGCGAAGAGCGTCAACTTTACGGTTGATGCTTTTCCCGGAGAAGAATATCAGGGCACGATTCAGCAGATGCGGCTCAACCCGCAGAACGTCCAGAACGTCGTGACTTATAACGTCGTGATTGATGTCAGCAACCCGAAACAAAAACTCAAGCCGGGCATGACAGCCAATCTCACGATCACGATTGACGAACGCAACAACGTGCTCAAAGTCCCCAACGCCGCGTTGCGCTTTACACCGCAAGCGACGACCGGACAACAGGCCGCGACAACCCAGGCCACAACGGGCAACGCGTCCGGCCAGGATTCCAGACAGGGCGCGAGGCAGCGTGCGGCGAATGCCAGCAATGCCAACGCCGCGAGCGTTGCCGGTGCGCCCGCAGACAATGGAGCGCAGCCATCCGGCTCGCCCGAACGAAGAATCGCCTCGCCCACTTCGCCCGTGCTGTCAGGTCAGATGAGACGAATCTGGGTGCTCGGTCAGGACGGCCAGCCGCAATCCAGAGAGATACAGGTTGGTCTCACAGACGGCGCTGCGACAGAAGTTGTCGAAGGCAATTTGCAGGAAGGCGAGATTGTCATTACAGGCCAGAACATCACGGGCCAGAGCAAGCCGCAGAGCAATCAGACTGCGCCGGGCTTCGGAGGCGCACCGCGCGGCGGCGGCGCTCCTGCTGGCGGCGGAAGGCGTGGTTAGTGGCCGCTGAAACGGTTCGCGGCGACAGCCGCCGGAGCGCCATCAACGCGAAGGCGGCTGTCACTCGTCGCAAGGGAAGCAAAAGGGAGAATTGAGCGATGCAGGCAACCTTAGAAATCGAACAAACGGAAGTTGACATGAGCGCTCCTCAAGTTGAGATGGGTGCTCGTCAAGAAGTGCCGCAGCCCGCCGCGCGTCCCGTCATACGGTTGGAGCAGATTCATAAAATCTACACGATGGGAGACGTTGAGGTTCACGCGTTGCGCGGGATTTCGCTGACGATTAATGAAGGCGAGTTCGTCGCCATCATGGGCACGTCGGGTTCCGGCAAGTCAACGACGATGAATATCATAGGCTGTCTGGACAGGCCCACGCGCGGCACATACATTCTGGACGGGCAGGACGTTTCCGAGTTGTCGAAGGACGAGCGCGCGGATATTCGCAACCGCAAACTCGGCTTCGTCTTTCAGGGCTTTAACCTGCTCTCGCGCACTTCGGCGTTGGAGAACGTCGAACTGCCCATGCTCTACGCAGACCTGGAAGCGACAGAGCGGCAGCAGTGCGCGATGCAGGCGCTCGCCTCCGTCGGACTCGCCGGGCGTGAGCACAATCACCCGAACCAGTTATCGGGCGGCCAGCAGCAGCGCGTCGCCATCGCCCGTTCACTCGTCAATCGCCCGGCGCTCATCCTCGCGGACGAGCCGACGGGGAATCTGGACTCGCGGACTTCCGTTGAGGTCATGGAGATTTTCCAGAAGCTCAATCGAGAGCAGGGCATCACGCTCGTCCTCGTCACGCATGAGACGGACATCGCGGAATATGCGTCGCGCGTCGTCGTCTTCAAAGACGGCAGAATCAAGGAAGACCGCCACGTTGCTGCGCCGCGCGACGCTGCCGCAGAGTTAAAGCTTCTGCCTGATATTGAAGAGGAAGAAGATTGAAGGGATAGCCTTGCTCATTTGCTCTGAGAAAGACCGGACCAATTATGAACGTCTTATCAATTATTCGTATCGCCTTTCGCGCGCTCGCGCGCAACAAAATGCGCGCCGCCCTGACCATGCTGGGCATCATCATCGGCGTCTCGGCTGTGATTGCGATGGTCAGTATAGGGCAGGGCGCGCAAGCCTCCGTGCAGGCCCAGATTGAGAACATGGGCACTAACCTGCTCTTCATCAGCGCGGGCGCGCAGAACGTCGGCGGGGTCCGCAGCGGCGCGGGCGACACAGGGACCAACACTCTCACCGCCGCCGACCTCGATGCCATCCGGCGCGAAGTGCCGAGCGTGGCGATGGTCACGCCGACCGTCAACGCCCGCTCGCAACTGGTCAACGGAAATCTGAACTGGAGCACCTCCGTCCAGGGAGTCAGCGAACAGTTCACGGACATCCGCAAATGGAGCGTGCAGAGCGGCGAGTTCTTCACAGAGACGGACGTACGCACAGCCGCGCGCGTCATCGTCCTCGGTCAAACCATCGCGGATAGTCTCTTCCCTGGCATGGACCCGGTCGGGCAGACCGTGAGGGTCATGAACCTGCCGTTCCGCGTCGTCGGCGTCATGGCGCGCAAGGGACAGGACCCGCAGGGCCGCGACCAGGATGATACGGCGCTGGCCCCCTACACCACGGTGCAGAAGAAAATTCTGGGCAGCCCGCGTCTTCAGATAGCTTACGTCTCTGCCATCTCTCAAGATGCGACCTACACGGCTCAGACTCAGATTACGGACCTCCTGCGCCAGCGTCATAAACTTTCACAGAGCGACGCGAACGATTTCACCGTCCGCAACATGACAGATGTGGCAGAAGCTGCTAACGCGACCAACAACATCATGACCATCCTGCTCGGCAGCATCGCGGGCGTCTCGCTGCTCGTGGGCGGCATCGGAATCATGAACATCATGCTCGTCTCCGTCACCGAACGCACGCGCGAAATCGGCATCCGCATGGCAATCGGCGCACGCTCCTCCGCCGTCCGCACACAATTTCTCATAGAGTCTATCGTGCTCAGCCTGACGGGCGGGCTGGCGGGCATTCTGCTGGGCATCGCGGCCTCTCTCGCCATCCCCTTGATGCTGGGCTGGCCGACGCTCGTTTCCACCTCGGCCATTGTGGGTTCTGTGATTTTCTCGGCGGCGGTCGGAATCTTCTTCGGCTACTACCCCGCGCGCAAGGCCGCCGGACTCGACCCGATTGAAGCCCTGCGCTACGAATGAAGCTTTTGCGTTTGAGCGCCATGATTACCCGACAAGGGTCTACGTGACGACGCATTATCGTAATAAATTAGCCATGACAATCACACAGAGTTCTTCTACATAATTGTTCTCAAAGGTAAACTCCAGGCAGCTAAAACTACGTCTTTGGACCAACACAGACACTGGACCAAAATCTTGACGGGCGACCGGCTCTGGCGGGCGTGCCCCGATGCCTGTTTTTATATATTGGTCGAGCAGCACAAACAGCTAATCGCCGTTTGACATCAGAGGAGCACATCATGGGATGGGAAAAAGAGTATGAAGAGTTTCTTGCCACGCTGGACGCCGTTGACAGTGCGTTGTTGACCGCCAGCGGCGCGGACGATGAAGAGATCATGGCTTTTTTATCGGAAGACGGTGAAGCGCGTCGCCGTTTCCTGAAACAAGTCTTAATCACGGGTGGCGGGGTGGCGGCGGCGAATCTTCTTTTGAGTTATCGTTTGAACATCTTCGCTCAGACAGACAGAGCGGCCAACTCATCATCAACTCAAACGGATTCGGCGGGCACGATAGCCGTGACCCTGCGCGTCAACGGCAAGAGTTATCCGTTGCAGCTTGAGCCGCAGGTGACGCTGCTCGACGCGCTCAGGGAGCGGGTTGGGCTGACGGGGTCTAAGAAGGGTTGTGATCGCGGGCAGTGCGGCGCCTGCACGGTGCTGGCCGACGGGCATCGCATCAACTCCTGTCTCGCGCTGGCCGCAGCCTACGAGGGCGCGGAGATTACGACGGTCGAAGGCTTGGCCCACGGCGATGAACTGCATCCGATGCAGGCGGCTTTCATCAAGCATGATGGTTTCCAGTGCGGCTATTGCACACCGGGCCAGATCATGTCTGCGGTCGGGTTGCTCAAGGAAGGTTGCCCGCCAGGACTCGGCGTGCGCGAATGCATGAGCGGCAACATCTGTCGTTGCGGCGCATATAACGGCATCGTCGCCGCCATCGAAGAGGTGAGCGGGACCAAGGCTTAAAGCAAAGCAACGGCGCGTCTCAAGCAGGCCCATTGCGGCTCAGGCGTAGGTGGAGAGGAGATAAGAGAGATGAATTCGTTCACGTACAAGCGCGCGACCAGTCAGGCCGAAGCGATTCGGGATGTCGCGGGCAACAGCAACGCGAAGTTTCTGGCGGGGGGCACTAATCTCATAGACTTAATGAAGATGAACGTGCAGCAGCCGGGCGAACTGATTGACATCAACCGCCTCGCGCTGAAAAAAATCGAAGAGATTCCGGGCGGGCTGCGCCTCGGCGCGCTCGCCAGCAACAGCGAAGTGGCGAACGACCGTCGAGTGCGCGAAAGATTTCCGGTCCTCTCGGAAGCCCTGCTCGCGGGCGCTTCGCCGCAGTTGCGAAACATGGCGACGGTCGGCGGCAACCTCCTGCAACGCACGCGCTGTTATTACTTCATGGACACGGCCTTTCCCTGCAACAAGCGTGTGCCCGGCTCCGGCTGCCCGGCGATTCCCGGCTTCAATCGCATTCATGCAATTCTCGGCGCGAGCGATAAATGCATCGCCACGCATCCTTCGGACATGTGCGTGGCGCTCGTCGCGCTCGATGCCGTCATCAGAGTCGAAGGGCCGCGCGGCGTGCGAGAGATGAAGCTCACGGACTTACATCGTTTGCCGGGCGACACTCCGCAAATTGATACCAACTTGCAGGCAGATGAATTAATCGTCGCGGTTGACCTGCCTTCAACGGCCTTCGCCAAACGTTCTGGTTATTTGAAGGTGAGAGACCGCGCGCAGTATGCGTTTGCGCTCGTCTCTGTGGCTGTCGCGTTGGAGATTAAGAACGGAAAAATCATGGCAGCGCGGCTCGCGTTGGGCGGCGTCGCGCACAAGCCCTGGCGCTCGCAGGAAGCCGAGCGAGTCTTAACGGGCGCGCAGGCCAACGCGCAAACTTTCAAGGCGGCAGCGCTGGCCGCCGTCACGGGTGCGGTCCCGCAGAAGCATAACGCCTTCAAGATCGAGATGGCGAAGCGTGCGGTCGTGCGAATCTTAAATCAGGTGGCGGGCGGCAAGCAGGGAGGTGCGGCGTGAGCGCAAATAAACAGAGCGGCAAAGCGGCGGGCCAGAAGAGCGGCAAGGCTATCAGTCAGAACAAGGGCATCGTGGGCCAACCCGTCAACCGCGTTGACGGTCGGCTGAAGGTGACGGGCGCGGCGCGTTACGCCGTAGAGTTTCCCTTTGAGAACGTGGCTTACGCGGCGCTCGTCGGCACGACCATCGCCAACGGGCGCATCAAGAGTTTCGATTTAAGCGCGGCGCAGAAAGTTCCGGGCGTGCTTCACATCATGACGCACGAGAACGCGCCGAAGCTCAAACCCGTCGTCACCAATCCGGCGGAGGGAGATGCCGCCGGGCGTCGCGTGCCGATGCAAAGCCCCGTCGTTTATTACAGCGGCCAGTACATCGCCCTCGTCGTCGCGGAGACTTTAGAGCAGGCACGACGCGCCGCAGAACTCATACGCGTGACCTACGAAGAGCAGCCGCCCGCCACGGACATGGACCGCGAGCGCGGCAAAGCGTATGTGCCGAAGCAGAGGGTCGCGGGCAAGCCCGCAGACTCGACGCGCGGCAATCCAGATGCCGGTCTGAGCGGGGCCGCCGTCCGCGTTGACGAGATTTATCGCACGCCGACAGAGCATCACAATCCTATGGAGCCACACGCCACGACCGCCGTCTGGGAGGGCGATAAGCTCACGGTCTACGACGCGACGCAGTACACTTACGGCGTGCGGCACGCGATGGCCGTGACCTTCGGCGTCCCCGAAGAGAACGTGCGTATTATCTGCAAATTCACCGGCGGCGGTTTCGGTTGCAAGGGCACTGTCTGGGCGCACGTCCCGCTGGCGGCGGCGGCGGCGCGTCAGGTTAAAAGGCCCGTCCGTCTCGCCACCACTCGCCAGCAGATGTTCGCCAACATGGGCCACCGCGCGGAGACAGAACAGCGCGTCGCGCTCGGAGCCACGAGCGACGGTAAACTGACCGCCATCATTCATGAAGGTCTCACGCATACTTCCGTCTACGACGAATACGTTGAGCCGTTCAGCAAACCCACGCACATGATGTACGCGACGGAAAACTTTCGCGCCTCGCAACGCCTCGTCCCGCTCAACGTCGGGACGCCCACTTACATGCGCGCGCCGGGCGAGACTCCGGGGATGTTCGCGCTCGAATCCGCGCTGGACGAGTTGGCCTACAAGCTCAACATGGACCCGATTCAACTGCGTCTCATCAATCACGCGGAGACTGACCCGGACGGCAAACTCCCCTGGTCCACAAAGCTTTTGAAGGAGAGTTATAAGATAGGCGCGGAGCGCTTCGGCTGGTCCAGACGCAAGCCGCAGCCCAACTCTATGCGTGACGGGCGCTATCTCATAGGCATGGGGATGGCGACCGCCGTTTACCCTGTCAATCACTTTCCGGCTTCGGCGCGGGCGCGAATCAGGCAGGACGGCACGGCCATCGCAGAGAGCAGCACGCACGACCTCGGCACCGGCGCTTATACTGTGCTGACGCAGGTCGCGGCGGAAACCCTTGGCTTGCCAATGGAGCGCGTGCGCGTTGAGATAGGCGACACCAATCTGCCGAAAGCCTTCGTCTCCGGCGGGTCTGCAACCACGATGTCAGTCGGCAGCGCCATACAGGGCGCGGCGCGCGGGGCCATCACTAAACTCAAAGAGATCGCGCGCGCGGACAAGAGTTCGCCGCTTTACGGGGCGACCGCCGAACAGGTCGTCGCCAAAGACGGGCGGCTCTCTCTCTCGGACAACCCTGCGAAGGGCGAGACCTACGCAGAGATACTTTCGCGTGCTCGCACGGAAGAGGTCGAAGCGAGCTTTGACATGCAGTTTAATGACAGGCAGAAGACACATTCTTCGCACTCGTTCGGCGCACATTTCGCAGAAGTGCGGGTTGACCCGGATTTCGGTGAGGTGAGGGTGACGCGGTTCGGCGGCGTCTTCGATGTCGGGCGCGTGATGAATATGAAGCTGGCGGAATCGCAGATGCGTGGCGGCATCGTCATGGGCCTCGGCATGGCCCTGATGGAAGAGACCGTGCTGGACAAGAATCTGGGCCACGTCGTTAATCGTGACCTCGCGGAATATCATGTGCCCGTCAACGCGGACGTGCCGCACATGGATGTCTTACTGTTGGAGAACTTCGACGAATATGCCAGCCCGATAGGGGCCAAGGGGGCTGGCGAGATTGGTATCGTCGGGGTCGCGGCGGCCATCGCCAATGCCGTCTATCACGCGACGGGCGTGCGCGTGCGCGACCTGCCAATTACGCCCGACAAGCTGATGGGGAAGGGGGCGCTCGCATGAACGAACTGCAATCCATCGTCAGCGCCTTCGCGGAGGTGTGTGCGCGTGGCGAGCGCGCCGCGTTGGCGACAATCGTCAGCGTCGAAGGCTCTGCTTATAGGCGTCCCGGCGCGCGTATGTTGATGACAGAGAGCGGGCGCACGACGGGAGCCATCAGCGGCGGCTGTCTTGAGCGGGATGTGAGTGAGCGCGCCGCGCAGGTGATGAAGACGCGCGTCGCGCAAGTCATAGAGTACGACACGCGCCGCAGCGAAGACATAGTGTGGGGTTTGGGGCTGGGGTGTCACGGCGTCGTCCGTATCCTGCTTGAAAGTCTGCACGCGGGAAGCGACGGCGAACGTGCGTTGTCATTCATCAAGGATTGTTTGGAGGCGCGCAAGAGCGGCTTGCTCGCCACTGTTATCGCCGGAAATGTGAACGCAGTGGATTGCGTAGATAACCCGGTCGCAGTTGGCGAGCGACTGTTGCTCGATGCGGAACTGAACATCTGCGGCCCCTCCCTCGCGGACGTGACGCTGGCCTCGCGCATACGCGAAGATGCGCTTGAGATTCTCGCGGGCAAGCGTGCGTTGATGCGCTCTTACGAAGGGGGCCGGGGACGCGTTGAAATCTTCTTCGATGTCATTACGCCGCCGCGCCCGCTCGTCATCTTCGGCGCGGAGCACGACGCCGTGCCGCTCGTGCATCTGGCGCGCTACCTCGGCTGGCACGTCACGATTATTGACACGCGCGCGCGCGACGCGACAAAGGAAAGATTCGCGGAGGCCGATGTGGTCTCGCTCTGTCGCGCTGAAGAAATAGCCGCGCGCGTTTCTTTGACCGAAGACACGGCAGCCGTCTTGATGACTCACAATTATCTGACTGACGTTGAACTCCTGAGAACTTTGTTGCCGTCGCCCGTCTGTTACCTGGGGATACTTGGACCGAAACAGCGTACGAAGAAGATGCTTGAAGAAATCAGCGCGGAGACGGACGGGCTGGCGGATTCGCAGTCCGCGCGGCTTCATAGTCCCATCGGGATGGACCTCGGCGCGGAGACGCCGGAAGAGATCGCGCTTTCAATCATCTCTGAAATCAAGGCTGTGTGCGCCGCGCGTGATGGCGGTTTCCTGCGCGACCGCAACGCGCCGATTCATGATGAAAGTGTGCCTCAGCATGAGCGCGCGTCTGAGCCTGATGCGGTAAAAGTTTCTCTCAAGCCGTATGCTTCCACGCCCGGTGGCGCGCAGGTTGTCGCCTGTCAATCGTCTTGAGCGAACTTCTCATCAGCATCATCATCCTGGCGGCTGGCTCAAGCACGCGCATGGGCCAGCCCAAACAACTGCTGCTTTATGAGGGCGAGACCTTACTCAGCCGTGCGGTGCGCGCCGCTCTTGAAACACCATACCGTCCGGTCGTCGTCGTGCTCGGCTCACAGGCTGAAGCTCTGCAAAAGGGACTGTCCGCGACGGAGGCGCGCATCGTCTTTAATCAGGAATGGGCTGAGGGGATGAGTTCCTCGATTCGCTGCGGGCTGCGGGCGCTCGAAACGGCGGGGAGCGAGACGACGGAAGCGGCGATCTTGATGCTCTGCGACCAGCCGTTCGTCAAGAGCGGCACTATCGTGCGGCTGGTCGAGATATACCTCGCACAGCGCCCCCTGTTTGTCGCCTCCGAGTATGAAACGAAAGATGGAAAAACAAGGGGCGTTCCGGCGCTCTTCAGTCGCGCACTCTTTGCAGAGTTGATGGAGTTGCGCGGGGCGGCGGGCGCAAAGCTCATCATCACGCGCCATGAGGCGGCAGGCTCCATTATCGCCGTCCCCGAAGCCGCCTTTGATATTGATACGCCGGGCGACTATCTAGCCTTAACGTGAGTTCAACGTAAGAGGCTGACCGAAAAGCCGCCCGTGCCCTGTAAGGGCCGAATATGAGAGCCGGGGGCAAGCCTCAGCGTCGCCCCCGGTTAATGGTCCAAGATAGATAACCGACCCTGAAAGGGTCGCACATGCAATGTTGAAGTGCGACCCTTTCAGGGTCGAGTTGTGTGGTGGCAGAGGACCGTGGGCGACGCTCTACGAGCTTGCCCCCGGCTCTCATATATATCCACTGGCGTGGATAAGCTTGATAAGATTTATAGCGGTTCTCAATTGGATGCGAGCATTGCGGCAAGCGTCCTTGTCAGTCCCGCCTGCTTAAGCCGGGCGGGACTGATACGTAGCCGCACTCAATTGCAAACCGCTATAATAGAGTCCGATAATCCCTGGCAATGTCGTTTGCTTAACGTTATCAGACCTATGAGACGATGGTGAATTCTTGTTTCTTACTTCGCCTTGTCGCGGCTGAGCATCGCGTAGACCGTCGGCGTGACGATGAGCGAAAGCAGGAGCGCGACGGCCAGTCCCCCTATGACGGCGATGGCGAGCGGCTGCAATAACTCCGCGCCCGCTCCGAGAGCCAGAGCCAGAGGCAGCATCCCCAGAATCGCCGCGAGCGAGGTCATCAAGACGGGGCGGAAACGCCTGCGTCCAGAACGCAGCAACGCCTCGCGCAAAGTGTCGCCCGCCGTGAGATGTTCTTCGACCGCGTCGAGCATCAGGATGCCGTTCTTGGCGACGATGCCGACGACCATAATCATGCCCATGAAGGAGACGACGTTGAGCGTCGTCTTCGTGATGAAGAGTCCGAGCAGGACGCCGCCGAGCGCGAGGACCGCCCCGGCGACGATTGAGATCGGATGCGAGAACGAGCGAAACTCTATCAACAGTGTGATGAAGACGAGCACGACCGCGAGGCAGAGCGAGAGCGCCAGTTCACGAAAGCTCGACTGCTGCTCGTTGTACAAGCCGCCATACTCAATCGTCATCCCCGGCGGCAGTTTGACAGACTTCGCCAACTGCTGCTTGATGGTCGCGATGGCAGTGCCGAGGTCGCTGCCGGAGAGCCTGCCCGTCACGGCGACCGATTGTCTCAAACCATCGCGGACGATTTCGGTCTGGCCTTTGTCGTAACCCACGTCGGCCACTTGATCCAGACGGAAGAGCGTGCCGGTCGAAGAGCGGACCTGTAAAGCGCGCAAGGCTTCGAGCGAGGACCGCGCCTCCTGCGGAAAGATGACGCGCACGGTGATGAGACGGCCCTGTTGCAGAATTGACGAAGCAGCATCTCCAGACATGGCGGTGGTGACCGTGTTCGCCACATCCGTCGCCGTGACGCCGAAGCTGGCCGCGCGCTGCGGGTCAACGTTGAAGGTGATGGCCGGTCCACTGACGACGACGCCGTTGAAGGTGTCCACGATGAAGTTGCCCGGAATATTCTTGATGGTTTCCTCAATCTCGCTCGCCTTCTGTTGCAGCGCCGTCGTGTCCTCGCTAAAGAGCTTGATTTCAATCGGCTCAGGCGAACTGATTAAGTCGCCGATGAGGTCTGAGACGATACCCACGAACTCGACGCGCAAAGCAGGCTCGGATGTTTCGATGTCGCCGCGCAGCGCGTCCGTCACTTCGGCGGTCGAGCGGGCGTGGCCCTGCTTCAGCTTGACCAGAAAATCGCCCGTGTTCGGCTCTGTGATGGAGAGTCCGAGTTGCAATCCCGTCCGGCGCGAATAGCTCTCGACTTCCGGCGTCTCCTTGAGCAACTCCTCTACGTGTTGAAGCATGCGATCAGTTTCGGCCAGGGATGAGCCGGACGGCGCTGTGTAGTCTAGAACGAACGCGCCTTCGTCAAACTCCGGCAGGAACTCGGACCCAAGTTGACGGTAGAGCAGATATGAGCCGAGCAGCACGACCAGCGCGACGACGATGACGATCCAGCGACTGTCCAGAGCCTTGCCCAACAACCACTCGTAACGGCTGATAATCGCGCCCAGGATACCGCTCTGATGCTCTTCCTCTTCATGTTCGGCGGCCAGCCGTCCATGATGGTCGCGGCGCTCAATTTCATTATCATCTGCTTCAGCATCCTCACGCTTCTTGACCTTGATGAATCGCTCTGCGAGCACGGGCGTGAACGAGAGCGCGAGCACCAGTGATGTGAGGAGCGCCACCGCCATCGTGAGGGCGAGCGAGCGAAAGAAGACTCCGGTCACTCCTGTGAGCAGCGTGAGCGGGAGAAAGACGACGACCGGCGTGATGGTCGAGCCGATAATCGGGACCGTGATTTCCGAGACGGCGTTCTGCACCGCCTCACTCCGCGACTGCCCGCGCGCGAGGTGCGTATAAATATTTTCGACGACCACAATCGCATCGTCTATCACCAGGCCGATGGCCGCCGCCACGCCGCCGAGCGTCATCAGATCGAAACTCAGCCCGACCAGCCACATCGCCAGGAACGTGACCAGCACCGTCACCGGAATCACCAGGATGGCGACGATGGTCGTGCCCCAGTTGCGTAAAAATGCGTAAAGGATGACGACCGAAAGAAGCAGTCCGATGAGAATCGAGTCGCGCACGGAGTTCATGGACTCGCGCACTAACAGCGACTGATCGTAGAAAGGCGCGATGCCGACATCTTTGGGCAACTGCCCGCGCATCAACGCCAGTTCGGCTTTCACCTCATCAACGACAGTGACCGTGTTGGCATCCGGCTGCCGTGTGATGTTGAGCAGGACCGCCGGGTGTCCGTCGGCTGTGACGATGGTGTATTGCGGCTCGAAGCCCGCGCCGATGGTCGCCACATCTGCGAGCGTCACCGGAGCATTACCGACAGTGGCGACGATGATGCCGTTCAACTGGTCGGCGGTCGTGGCCTGACCGCTGACGAGCGCGAGTTCAAGCTGGTGATTCTCCTCTATCAAGCCGGGCGAGGCGATGATGTTCGTGTTCCGCAGGGCATCCACCACCTGTTGTGCAGAGACGTTGTGCGCGACCAATCGTTGCGGGTCAATGGTCACATGATACTCACGCACCTGCCCGCCCGCGACAGACACTTCGGCGACGCCCGGAAGGCGTGCGAGACGCGGCCTGATCGTATTGTTGGCGAGGTCGCGTAAAGAGGCGGGGTCGCGCCTGTCGGAGATGAGGCTGTAACCGGCGACGGGAAAGACCGCGAAGGTCAGGCGGTCCACGCGGCGAATCGCGGCGGTCGTTGGCAGCGTGGACGAAAGCTGCGAGAGACGCGCCTGGACCAGTTGCAGCGATTGATGTATGTCAACGTTCCAGTCGAAGAAGAGGTTAATTTCGGCGGCTCCGCGCGCGGTGTTGGAGCGAATCCGTGTGATGCCTGGGATGCCGTTCATCGCCTCTTCGATGGGGCGCGTGACGGAGACGAGCGTCTGCGGCGCGGGCACGACCCCGTTATCAACCGTGATGACGATGCGCGGGAAATTGGTCTGCGGGAAGATGGCGATGGGCAAGTGCCACGCCGCGTATAATCCTGCGGCGCAGAGCAACGCGATGATGACGAGCACCGCCCTCGACTGATTTGAAATAAGCCGGGCGAGTGTCAAGGCTCGTTCCCCTTCTTCTCATCGCCAGCCGCAGCGGGTTCAGCCTTGTCTTCGCTGACCTCGACTTTCGTCTCGTCGGGCAGGGCATAGTTGCCCTCTATGACGACGGTCTCGCCACCCTGCAAGCCGGAAGTTATCTCGACCTTGTCGCTGGTGCGAATGCCGACCGTGACCTTCGTCTCATGCGCGATTGAAGCGGCGTCAACGACCATCAATGTGCCTTCATTAGCATTGCTCGCATCCAGCGTGACGGCTGGCGCGGGCACGACAATCGCATCGCCGGACTCTTTCGTATTGACGATGACCTGCGCCGCGCCGTTGGCGTGAAGTCGTCCCGCCCCGTTGCCGAGCGTGACCCAGACTTCGACCGTGCGGTTGGTCGGGTCGCTGGCGCGGCTGACAAGTGAAATCTGGCCGGTCATCTGCTCGCCCGGCGTATCCGTCGGGAGGACCATCGCCGCATCTCCGATTTTAAGCTCGGCGGCGACCGTATCGGCGAAAGGTGCTTTGACCGTCACTTCGCTGATGTCCGCGATGTTGACCAGCTTGCCACCGGCTGAGGCGAACTCGCCTTCAAACTGAAACTGTTCGGTAACGATGCCCGTGAGAGGCGCGCGCACCGTCGCGTAACTCAGTTGAGCATCAAGCGTGGCGACGTGCTGCTGCGCCTGTTGGACGCGCGCGGCGGCCAGGGCGCGGTCATTCGGGTTGAGCGCCTTCGCGCGTAAAGAGATGGTCTGTTCCGCGAGGCGCAGGTCGTTTTCGGCGGTGGTTAAAGCGAGTTGAGAAGCTTCGAGGTCTTTCTTTGAGATGCCGCCCTGGTTATAAAGCGCGAGACGGCGCTCGTAGGTGTTGCGGGCGTTGGAGACGTTGGCGCGGGCGTCGCGCAAAGCCTTCTCATCCTGCGCGTTGGTCTGCGGGATGGTCCCGGTCGTGAGGCTTCTGGCGTTGGCGAGCGCCTCGTTGAGCGCGGCGACGGCCTCATCGCGTTGCGCCTGAAGGTCGCGCGATTCAAGCGTGGCGATGACCTCGCCAGCGCGCACGACGCGATTCTTCAAGAGCGGCATCTGCCTGATCTGCGCGCTGACTTTGGCGGCGACCGTGGCTTGCTCTCGCGGAAAGATTGTGCCCAGCGCGGAGACCTGCGCCGCGATTTGTTGCCGCTCGGCTTTGGCGACACGCACGCTCACGACGGGCGTCGCTGCGGCTTCCGCCGCAGCCGGAGCTTTCCTCGAACGCCACCACCAGAAGGCCGCGAGGGCGACGACTAACAAAGCGATGGCGAGAATGATGAAGCGTTGTCTGCCCGTCAGGCGTGACCAACCTGAACTCGTCCGCCGCACGACAATTTTCTCCGCGTGCGCCTCATCGCCTACCGGGTCGTCTACCAAATCCGGTTCGACCGGGTCTGGATTCGTAGCTTCTCGCTCTTTCATCGTCCTGCCGCCTGTAAGAGACGCGCGCGCGCCGTCTGGTAATCGAAGATAGCCTGGA
This sequence comes from Pyrinomonadaceae bacterium, assembly GCA_036009045.1. Taxonomy (GTDB): domain Bacteria; phylum Acidobacteriota; class Blastocatellia; order Pyrinomonadales; family Pyrinomonadaceae; genus DASYML01. Next base: position 29,995 of record DASYML010000228.1, on the reverse strand, counting down.
AGAGTGCGAACCTTTGCGCGGCGAGAGTCGTCTGCGCGTCCGTCACTTCAATAATCGTCGCCTCGCCCGCGCGATAGCGCGCGATGGAGGAGAGCAGATTACTCTCAGCCTGCGCGATGCCTGTGCCCGCCAGCCGGATCCGCCTGGCGGCTGAGAGAGACGCTACTCGCGCCGCATAAAACTGCTGGTAAAAACCCTTGAGCGCCTGCGCGCGTTGCGACTCTGCGACCTGCGCTCGCAGGCGTGCCTGTCGCTCGCGGCTCTTGTTCGCGCCGAAGTCGAAGAGCGGAATGCTGACGTGAACGGCCCCCGATGCACCGATGTGTTCCTTGAGACGCATGGGCTTGAGAGAGTCCGTGTCGAAACCACCGTTGATGGTGTAAGAGAGCGTCGGAAGCCGGTCGGCCCGCGCGATTTTAACATCCAGTTCGGCGGCGCGGCGCTCGGCCTCAAACTGCGCGAACTCCGGTCTCTGAGAGATGGTATCGGTCGTCATGCGCTCAATCTCGCCGTCTGTCGGAACCCCTGTGGCGAGGTCCGTGGTCTGGATTGGCTGCGCGAAATCGTAACCGACCAGCACGCGCAAAGCGTCTGCGGCCAGCGCTTCATCAGCGAGCGCCTGCTCCAACTCGCCGCGTCTCTGCGTCGTCTGTAGTTGCGCGCGCGTCACGTCAACCGGCGCGACCTCTCCGCCACTGAGGAGCAGCGCCGTGTTTCTCTCGAACTCTTCAGCCGCCGAGAGATTCTGTTCGGCGGTGCGGCGTCGTGCCGTCGCCAGAGCAAGCCCGTAATAGGCTTCGACCGTCGCCTGGTTGAGCGCCCTTCTTGAGACTTCCGTCCCGGCGTGCGCGGCTGCCAGCAGCGCGCGATTACGCTGGAGAGTCGCGCGCAACTTTCCGGCAATATCAATATCCCCGTTGACGCTGACGAGCGCCTGATATTCGCCGATGGCGTTGTTGGCGATGAAACTCTGCACGCGCGGTTGACCCGATGGAAGACCGAAGGCGGGCGACGTGTAGATGTAATCCAGCGGCGCGGTGACGCGAGGCAGGAATGCCGCCTGCGCCTGTCGCACGTCCTCTGCCGCGATGCGCTCATTCAAGCCTGCCTGTTGAAAAGCAGATGCCTGCGCCCCGGCTAAACGAAGCGCCTCATCGAGCGAGAGCGGGCTGGCCGCTTGATTGACAGTCTGTGACGCCGTCGGGGGAGGGGCGGATGTTGACGGAGTCGCAGACGGCGACGGCGTTGGTTGAGGCGATGCCGTGGACGGCGTCAGCGAGGGCAGGGGCGTCATTTGTGGAGTCGGGCGCGGTGAAGGAGTCTGCTGCGGGGTTGGTGTGGGCTGCGGCGTCTGAGAGGGTCGCGGGGTTGGTCCCGTTTGCGGAGATTGTGCCGGTTGCGCGGGCGGTGTCCGCTGCGCTGGCGACGGTTGCTGGCCCAACGCCCCGCTCGCCGAAATCATGACGAGCGCCACTGTCATCACTGTCAACAGAGTTCGGGTTAAGTTGGTGTGAATTGGTTGCCGGATGCCTGTCAATGAAACCACTCGATTCGTCCCAACCCTTATCCGTTTTAGAAAACGCGAACTCTCATGTTATCCGAAGATGCGACTGCGGCACTCACTCTCTTATAGCAACTTGCAAATGGATGCGACTCTCTTCTCCGCGCCTTTGCGCCTTGGCGTGAGATGGCTTCGCTCTTAATTGAAGCGAGCAGGAAAACGATCACGGATAAGCTCTCGCCAAGGCGCAAAGGCGCGAAGAAGAAGCCGCGAAGAAGATGGCCGCATTCATTTGCAAGTTGCTATAAGTGCGCTCAGGCTCCTTTGCGCCCAAAGACATTTCGCCCCTCAAAGGCTACGGCTTGCGCCCCTTCTCACGGCTCTCCTTACGCTTCTCTTCGGCCTCTTGCTTCTTGTTTTCATGTTCGACGCGCACGACCTTGCCTGTGATGGCGCTGACCTGGACCTCGTCAATCGTGCCCCTGGCATTGCGTATGTCGAAAGAGTAAACGAGTTTGCCATGCTCGCGCTCCAATTCGCCGCTCTCGACGGTCCCCGGCGCACGCTTGAGCGCCGTTTCCTGCGCCTGCTCCTTCGTTATCTTGGCCTCGCGTTGGAGCCGCTCCTGTGCCTCTTTATTTTCCTGCCGGGCCTTCGGCGTCGCGGCGGCGATTGAGACTCCCGCCGTCAAGATGGTAGCCGTCATGACGACCAGTATCAGGTAACGTTTCATCAAATATCTCCCCTTCCTGAATTCAAAATATTGTACATAACCCGCCGGAATCAATCTGATAAATTCCTCCAGAATTATGTGTGATGCCACACTATACTCTCCGTAAGATGACAGTAAGATTACGAGAAGGTCACGACCGGAATTTTTCTTCATGCGAAATTATTCGTCAAGTCGGACAAGCTAATACCAAGTTGCAATACAAAGAGAGGTCAGTACCGCCAGCTTAAGCAGGCGGTACTGACTGCCTCATCTCACGTCCTCATCTTTCTCCTGCAATCCTTCATCCGAACAATGACTCTGATGCTTAAGCAAGAGGGCTTGCGGAGTTTGTTGGAAGGCAGGTCAGGAAGGTGCTGCCGTTCCGGTCTGAGCGTTCGAGCGTGATGCGCCCGCCGTGCATGCCCGCGATCCAGGAGGCGATTGAAAGGCCCAGGCCAGCGCCGCTCCCGCCCGCCTCGCCATTGCGTGAGCGTGCCTGGTCCACGCGGTAAAATCGCTCGAAGATGTGTGACTGAGCTTCGGCGGGGATGCCCTTGCCAGTGTCCGTCACTCTCATCAAATAGCCGTTGTCGTCCCGCTCAAGGTCCACGCGAATCCGCCCGCCCACAGGGGTGTACTTGATCGCGTTGTCGAGCAGATTCAGAATCATCCTCCGTGTCAATCCTTCATCGCCACGCATCGGCATCTCATCCACGGCAGGCCGGTACTGAAGATCAAGGCCGTGCTGCGCGGCCAGCGAACGAACGGCGCGCACGCATTCTCCGACGGTCTCATCCAGATAAAAATTCGTGGACTCGAATTGATACTGGCCCGCGTCGGCACGGGCCAGCATGAACAGGTCTTCGACGATGCGCGTCAGCCGCCGTCCCTCGTCGTGTACGATGGCGAGCGATTCGCGGTACTGTTCCGGCCTTCTCAGTTGCTGCGAGAGCGCGACCTCGGATTCGCCGCAGACGATGGCGACGGGCGTGCGTAATTCGTGCGAGGCGTCGGCCATGAAACGGCGCTGTTGCTCGAAGGATAAATCGAGACGCGCGAGAAGTTCGTTGAAGATGCGCGCCAGCCGACCCAGTTCGTTGCGCGAGTTGGAGACGGGCAGTCGCTCGTTCAAGTTGGAAGCGCCGATGCGTGCCGCCCTGTCTCCAATCGCCATGACGGGCGCGAGGCTCTTGCGCGCCAGAAAGTATCCGCCGAGGCTGGCGATGAGGAGGGCCAGCGGAACCGCGACGTAAAACGCGCGCCGCGCCTGTGCGAGCGCTTCTTCCTGTTCGTGGAGCGATTGCGCGATGACGATAGTATACGTCTTTCCCTGACTCTTGACCGGAATGGCAAAGGCGCGAAGACTCGCTCGCCCATTATGAACAGTCGCGTAAGCTCGCCCCGCCCGCGCGGCTGACGCAGACAATCCCGACAGATTTTTTGACAGTGAAGATAAATCAGGCCAGGGTCGGCTTCCCCTCGTCTCGACGGGCGGGCCGGAGGCTGCGACCAGGCTTCCGTTGTCGCCGAAGATGAGGACCTGTCTATCCTTGAACTGGAAGCCGCGTGTCGCCTCGGTCGCGGCTTCTTCACTCGATTGGTCTTCGTCGTTCGACTCGGCGTCGAAGTTGGAGACGAGGGAGTTGGCCGTGTCGTTGAGCGACTGGTCTGTGCGCTCGCGCGCGGCGCGTGCGAGAGACGTGTAAGTCGCGATGGCGAAGATAACCAGCACGAGCGCGAGGACGCCCGTATACCAGAGAGTCAGTTGCGCGCGCATCGAATCAAGCATGGTCGTCCTGCGCCTCGCCCTCGCTACGGCTCTCCTCCCGGTTGCCTGTGCCGCGCAACTCTTCCGGCGTCGCCAGCATGTAGCCTGCGCCGCGCCGCGTGTGAATGAGCGGCGCGGAAAAGCCGTCGTCCACTTTGCGCCGGAGCCGGTTGATGTTGACATCTATGAGGTTGGAGAAGGGATCGAAGTTCTCATCCCAGACGTGCTCTGCAATCTCCCCGCGACCGAGCACGCGCCCACGCTCGCGCGCGAGGTATTCGAGCAGCGCATACTCTTTAGCCGTCAGTTCGATGTTGCGCCCGCCCCTTGTGACGAGATGCGCGCGAGTGTCTATCGAGAGATCAGCGATGGTGATGCGTGCGGGCCTCACGACGTGCCCGCGCCGCAGCAGGGCGCGCAGGCGAGCCAGCAGTTCGGCCACTTCAAAAGGTTTGGTGAGATAATCGTCCGCGCCCGTATCCAGACCCTTGATACGATCCTGCACGGCGTCGCGCGCGGTCAGCATCAGGACCGGGACGTTCGACCCCGTAGCGCGCAACTCACGACAGACCTCGAAGCCGTCGCGCCCCGGAAGCATGACATCCAGGATGATTGCGTCGTAGTCGTTGATGGATGCTTTATAGAGCGCGTCATCGCCATCGTCCGTCGCATCCACCGCGTACGTTTGCTCGCGCAATCCCTGTGAGACAAAACGGGCGATGCGCGCATCATCCTCTACGAGTAATATCCTCATCCGATGCTTTCCGAAATTCGCATGAGAGGCCAGCAGATTTCACTGAACCGCTCTTACTCATCCGCGTCATGAATTAAAAGTCCCACGAGAGACCCAGCCCGTAAGTACGCGTTGCACGATTGTAACGCGGCGAGACCAACGGTATCAGCTTTGATCCAGCCTCGCCGAACTTCTTCCGGTTATCGCTTGAGTCTAAAGCCGGGTCATGATTTTTATGATACACGTAACGACCGATGCCATAGCCGAGGGCGCTCCCGACCAACACATCCGAGAGAAAATGGTTGCGCCCTGTATAACGCGACATGCTGACCGCAGCGGCTGCCCCGTAAGCGCCCAACTGGACCAAGCGTTGATGCCTGTATTCGTTAGCGACGACCGTCGCCAGCGCCCACGCGCTGGTCGCGTGACCGGACGGAAACGAATTCCCGCCGTCCAGAAAATCGCCGCGTCCCCCATCCTGGCCCGGTCTGGGCCGCTGTGATGCAAATTTCAGGACGGTCGAGACGATGCCCCCGTCTATCAACGCTTCAGCACCGAGCAACCCTGTCTCGCGTGCGCGCGCATTGTTTCCCGCGCGACCGATCAGATAGAAAGCGGCGGCGATTCCGCCCGTCGTGTAAACCTCACCGCCCCGGCTCACATCCCTGCTGATTCTCAAACGAGACTGGTTGTTCCCATGCTCGACCAGTTCATCAGTCGAGCGGCGATCAGTTGCAAACAGGACCGCCGTCGAGAGACCGAGCGGCGCAAGCCATTTCGCATCACTGCGCCTGAGATGGAACGGGGAAGTCCAGATCGCACGCTGGTCGCGCAAAATATCGGCGAAGAAGCGATGCTCCTGAGAAGTGGCGGGCTGTGCTCGCGGTGTCGGAGAGGGTTGTGCCAGAGGCAGCGTCGCCACGGCAGGGCTTTGCGCCGGGACCCTCGCCGTGGCGAAGATAATCAAGAAGCAAAACAAGGCGATGCGCCACGCCTTCGGCAGTCTCATGATACTCCTGCACATCTTATCCTCCATGAATTGCAAGGCTGTGCTGCCGCCTCGCAGCACAAACGGATTCGGGTTAGCGATTATATGCGAGGGAAGATGAAGAGAAGATTACAACGGATACGGAAACTTTGAGTGAAAATGTCGTGCGTTTCGGTAGTGGTTCAGTTTCAGTTGAGAGAGTATGAAAGATGAGTTCACCACCGCAGACACAGAGCGCACAGAGTCAGCACAGAGAGTTGGATGCTTAACTCTGTGCTGACTCTGTGTCCTCTGTGTCTGCGGTGGTGAATAATGCTGTCCCATCATTGCAAGACCGAATTGAACCACTACTGGCGTTTCATTATCACATCGCACGATAAAGATTTTAGACCGCGCGGCGCAAAAGCATCTCTCGTTCATCAACCACACGCTGGAGTTTGCGCGCGCGGCGCAGGCTCCCGCGCGGGACGACGCTCACGCGCAACTCGTAAAGCTTCATCTCAAGATTCTTCCAGAAGTCCGCGAACCGTTCACGCAAATTAGTCTGGACCACATGCTCGACGGCGAAAGCGCGTTCGTGTTCGAGCAGTTCGACGCGCAATTCGACCACGTCGCGTCGCCCGTCATGGTTAATGACGGCTTGCCAGTCATCACCCACATGCGGGACGCCGCGCAGCAGTTCGGCAAAGACCCAGGGTCCGACGTTGCCCATCCCGCAGACGACCATCTCATCGCAACGCGCGCGAATCTTCGCCAGTCGTTTCGCAAACAGGCCGCACGCGCACGGCTCTTCAATGAGGCTCGTGACATCGGTCGAACGATAACGAATGAGCGGCATCACGTCGCGCGTCAGCGTCGTATACACCAGTTCACCTTCGCCGTCCGGGCCTGCGTCCGCGATTTCAAAGAGGAAGTGCAGGTCGTTGCGATGATAGCCGCGCTGCTCTCGACACTCTATGCCAATCGCGCCGAAAGCCTCCGTCTGACCGTAATTCAAATAGAAGGGCGCACCCCACACGCGCTCGACCATCGCGCGCGCCGTCTCCGCGATATTTTCTCCACCCGCGAACATAAACTTGAGCGGCCATGTGCCGCGCTCTGCGGCTATCTCCGAGAGACGCACGATCCAGGACGGTTCGCCGAAGATGACGTTCGGACGATAGGCAAGCGCGTGTTCGTAAAAATCGAGTGGTCCAATTTTGCCCGCCTCCGTGTGAAAGCAACCGATGTATTGAAAGGCAGAGCGCACGACGGCGGGCGACACCCAGAACGAACAATCGAAGGCGCTCAAGACAGTGTCTTCACGTCGCAGGCCCAACAGGTAAAGCCCAAGCGCGCTGGCGCGTCCCATCTCCGCCAGTTCGCGGTTTGAGAAGAAGACGCGCTTGGGGACGGGCGATGTCGTGCCTGTGGTTTCAAACGCGGTATCGGCTCTTCCGGTCATGAAAGCCTGCGCTCCGTGCTTCCGCAAATCTTCGCCCGTCGTGTAAAAGTCGCCAAGCTCCGACGGGTGTTCGATGCGCCGCACGTCAATCCCGCGACGCCGAAATTCCGTCCTGTAAAACTCCGAACGCATCGCCACCAGCCGCAGCGTTTGCCTGAAGCGCGCGCGCTGTAGACCCTCAAAAGCGGGCTGCGGCAAACGCCCCAGCAATTGCGCCGCGCGCTGCGGATTTGTCCTTAGAGCCAGGCGTTCAAGCTGTTCCGTCAGTTTCGTCAGCATCATCATCTTTCTAAACTCTACCGGGCGCGCAACGCCTGATCAGTTGTTCCAGCATCTCGACCGAGAGATCAATCTCCGCCTCTGTCATGTCGAAGCAAGGCGCGAGCGTGAAGACGTTTTTGTAGTAGCCGCCAACGTCCAACACGAGACCCATCTTTTTGCCGCGCGCGTCGAGGTCGCCCTTCATGCCTTCGGCGAAAATCTTGTCCGTCAGTTCGCGGTCAGGCTCGTATCCATCCTCGCGGCAAATCTCTATGCGAAGCGCCATGCCCATCCCGTCCGTGTCGCCTATGACCTTCGGATACTTGCGCTGCAATTCCCTGATCTGTGTGAGAAAGTACGCGCCCTTACGCAGCGTTATCTCTTCGTAGTTTTCCCCTTCCATCATCCGCACGGCTTCGAGCGCGACCGCCGTGCCGAGCGGGTTTGAAGAGAAAGTGGAGTGCGTCGAACCGGGCGGAAACTTTTCGGGAGAGATAAGCTCTTCGCGCGCCCAGACCCCTGAGAGCGGATTGAGACCGTTGGTCAGAGCCTTGCCGAAAACGATGATGTCCGGCTCGACGCCGAAATTTTCGATGGCCCAGAATTTCCCCGCGCGATAAAAGCCCATCTGGATTTCATCGTCCACCAGCAGGATATTGCGCTGGTCCAGAATCTTCTTGAGCGCGGGGAAATAACCCGGCGGCGGGATGACGTAACCGCCCGTTCCCTGTATCGCTTCGACGTAGAACGCGGCGAACTCAGACTCGCCCGCTTTCGCGTCCCAGAAAGAGTTGTACTCGGTCTCGAAATTCCTCTCGAACTGCTTGACGCAATACATCTCGCAAGTCTCTTTCTGCTTGCCGTAGGGGCAGCGAAAGCAGTATGGGAAAGGGACGAAGTGTGCGCGGTCCGAGAAGTGTCCGAAGCGGCGTCGGTAGCGATAGCTCGAAGTAATCGCAGACGCGCCGAGCGTGCGCCCGTGATAGCCTCCCATGAAAGCGAAGACCAGATTCCGCCCCGTCGCGTTACGCACTATCTTCAAGCTATCCTCAATCGCCTGCGCGCCGCCGACGTTGAAATGCACGCGCCCTTGAAGACCGAACTTCGACTCGTTGAGCCGTCCAATCGCCGCTGCCAACTCGACCTTCTCCGGGTGAAGGTACTGACACGCGAGTTGCGGCAGTTTGTCTATCTGGTCCTTTAATGCTTGATTCAAACGCTGATTTCCATAACCGAAACTGGCAGCCGAGTACCACATCTGTAAGTCAAGATATGGAGTGCCTTCGCGGTCATACAAATAATTGCCCTCCGCGCGCTCGAAAAACTTGGGCGGTTCGAGGTAGTGGACCGTATCGCCCCAGGAGCAATACTTGCGTTCCAGCGCAAGCAATTCCTGCTCATCCGTGACCCTTGCCAGTTGAGTTGATTCGCCGATGACTGTGCTCATAATTTACCGTGCGGCGATTTGGTTCAGGCCGCGCTCCTTTAGTTTTGAATCGCTCGCGGAAAGCTCAAGCGCCGACGCGCTCGATTTGTTCTCGCGTCGTGAAATCAGTTCCGAGCCGCAGCGCCGTTGCGAGATGCGCGGCCACATCACCGAGATTGTCATAAGCGACGTAAGGTATCTGCTCTTCGCGGCAGTAGGCCGCGAGACTGTGCTTGGCGAACACGAGGTCTGCGCTGGCCGCCGCGTAGCGGTCTGACAGACCGTCGCCAATAAAAATGGTCGCCGCACATGCGTTATTCAACAGTCGCATGACAGCCGGTTTACAGGTCGCGCAGCCGTGCGCGCAGGTCTGTTGAAAGAAAGGAAACTCTGCGCGCCACCCGTGCGCGCCCTCCGGCTCAAGGTGGCTCGCGCAAACATGCAAGCCACGCCGGACGAAATCGTTGGCCCTGCGCGCGAGGATGCGGTTGATGCAGTAATCGAACCCGTCGCTGATAACGTGGGTCGGAATTTGATGCGCCGCGCAGGTTTGCAGCAAGACGTTCAAGCCTTCATCCAACTCAATCGAATCGAGCAGCGCATCGAGTTCTTCACGCGTGGCGCGCACCAGCGCAATCTGCTCTTTGAGACAGGCGCGAGAACCGATGCGCCCGGCCTTCCACTCCTCTTCGATGGAGAGCCAGCGCGGGTCTGCGAAGGCTTCGAGGATGGCGTCAATCGCATCTCGCTCAGAGATCGTGCCGTCGAAGTCAAGAAAAAGGAGTGAAGAATTTTGCGCGGCGTCGGTCATAGTTTGGTCCCTTGTTTGATTCCTTGTTTGATTCCTTGGTCCTCAAGTCTCATTTGATCCCGCTATCCTCAATCAATTCTGAGAGCGGAGCGATGCGTATTCCCTTTTCATTCAACCCTTCAATGATGAGCGGGAGAGCCGCCACGGTCGCGCTCCTATCAAGACGATTCTCGCTGTCTCCATCGTGCAGCAGGATGATCGAACCGGCTTCGGCCCGTCGCAAAACGTCTCGCGCGATTTGCGACGGGGTCCGCTTCTTCCAGTCGAACCCTGCGAGCGTCCATTGCACTGTCTGTAACCCCAGCATGCGCGCCGCGCGGAAATAGGAGAGCGTGCGGACGCCACACGGGGGACGCGCGAAGCGTGCCTGCACGCCCGTCACGTCTGCGATGACCTGTTGCGTCTGCGCGAGTTGCCGCCAGGTCTCGCGCGGGCTGCGGTAAAGGTAAATCGGATGCGAATAAGAGTGATTTCCTATCTCGTGCCCGCGCGCGACGACGCGCCTTGCCGTCTGCGGATAGCGTTCGACCTGATGACCGATCATGAAGAAGGCCGCGCGCAAGTTGTGCCTGTCGAGCACGTCGAGCACGCGCTCAGTGTCCGCCGCTGGCCCGTCATCAAAGGTCAGCGAGACAGACCCTGTATCTGTGCGACCGCGCCACACTGTCGGGCCGAGCCACTGCGAACGCACGGCGTAGGCCGCGTAATAAACGCCCGCTAGGCCCGCAGATGCGCCAACTGTGCCCGCGATTATCGGTAAAGCTTCAAGCATCAAACTCCTGAGAGGGTCATTTATTTATGGTCCAATTTCGCGTCATGATGTCTCACTGATAGATAGGCTTGAACCACTCGATGGTTCTCCTCATGCCCTCTTCAAACCCGACCTTCGGCTCCCATTCCAACTCTTTAAGAATCTTGCTGGCGGAGACTTCCTTCCCTCCATAGTCGCACGGACGCGCGGGCACATATTCGATTTTGATGCCGCCGCCGAGTACTTTCTTGAGCGTGTCGGCAATATCCTGAATCGTGATTTTCTGCGAGCCTTCCAGGTTATAGACCTGGTTCTCCGCCCGCCCGCTGAAGGCCAGCATGTGCGCCCGCGCCAGGTCGTCTATGTAGACGTAGTTGCGATACTGGCTGCCGTCGCCCTGGATGACGATTGGCTCGCCCCTGAGCGCCTTGCGTATGAAGATAGGGATGACCAGTTCCTCGCGCATGCGCGGTCCGTAAGGGATGCCGTAGCGGAGGATGGTGAAGGGCTGGCGATAGAGTTGCCAGTAGTTATGAATAATCATCTCGGAGGCGATCTTGCTGCTGGTGTAGATGTGTCCCGCGTCTGGCAAATAGAAAGGCTCGTCTTCACCCAGCGAACCGTTGCCGCGCGTGCCCGTGTAGACCCAGACGGTGCTTGCGAAGAAGACTCGACGGATGCTGTTCAGCCGCGCCGCTTCGAGCACGTTGGCCGTCCCGTTGATGTTGAGGTCCACCGTGTAAACAGGATACTTGTGCGCGTAGTTAACGTTTGAGACGGCGGCCAGATGAAAGATGTAGTCACAGCCTTTGGTCGCCTGAATCAGGGCGGACAAGTTCAGAATATCTATGTCCTCAAAACTCACGTCGTCGCGGTGGGGGCGCACGCGGTGATCTATGACGACGACCTCGTTACCATCCGCGAGGAGTTGGTCCACCACATGGGAAGCGATAAAGCCTGAGCCGCCGGTCACTGCGATTTTCATAAAAGTCATCCTTTCAAAAATTGCTTGAGGGCCTTCGCCAGTGAAGAGAGGACATAGCGCGCGTCATCATCATTCATCGTGGCGTAAACGGGCAGGCAGACGTGACGCGTGCAGATGTCTGCGGCGACGGGGAACGCGCCTTCTCGAAACTCCTCGAAGACGGGCTGGACATGACACGGGCTTTCATAAACTTCGCCGCTCAGGCCGACGCCGTACTCTTCGCGCAGCAGTTGCTTGAGCGCCTTGCGGTCAATGCCGGGTTCGAGGAGCGCGAGGTACTTGTAATAATTCGAGTGGCAACCTTCGGGAAGTTGGAGCGCGGTCAGGCCGTCTAACTCTCGCAGACCTTCGTCATAAATGCGCGCGATGCGATTTCGCGCGGCGACGAATTCTTCCAGGCGGCCCAGTTGGGCGCGGCCAATAATCGCGTGCGGCTCGCTCATGCGCCAGTTGTAGCCGAGACGCGTGTGGAAGTTAGAGTTGAAATCCGCCTTGCCCTGATCTCGATAAATCAAGGCTTCCTCGTAGACATCCTGCCTGTTCGTCACGATCATGCCGCCTTCGGCGCTGGTCATCACCTTGGTCGGGTAGAAGGAGAAGGACGCGGCATCACCGAACGTCCCAGCCGGTTGCCCCTTGAGAGAGCATCCCTGCGCGTGCGCCGCGTCTTCGAGCAGGAACAGTTTTCGCTCCTGGCAAAAATCGCGGATGGCTGGCATCGAAGGCGTCACAAGACCGGCGATGTGAACGACGATGACCCCGGCGGTGTCTTCAGTCAGCCGCTCCTTCATGCTCTCCAGGCTCAGGGAGAAGGTCGCGGGGTCCGCGTCAACGAAGCGTGGACGGCCTCCCGCGTGAATGACGGCGGCGGGAGTGGCGAAGAAAGTGTTGGTCGGGACGAGCACGGTCTTATCGCGCACGCCGAAGATACGCAGGGGTATCTCAAGCGAACTGGTCCCGCTGTTGACGGCGACGGCGTAACGCGTGCCCGCCTGTCCTGCAAACTCCTCTTCGAATGCCCTGACGTGCTCGCCCAGCGTCAACTGCCCCGTCGAGAGGGCTTCATCTATCTGTTGCAGGATGGCCCGGCGGTCTTCCAACGGAAAGTGAACGCGGGCGGGTGGAATTCTGAGACTCACTGTTACACCTTCTTCTTCTCAGCCTCCTGCGTCCGGCGATGGAGGCGATGATGGTTATCAACTAAAGCGCCTGAGCGTCGGCCCTCAATCTGCTTGCGAGTTTCGGGGCGGACTGCAAATCATCGTTCGTCGTTCGACGTTGACTGAGAGCCTGTTCCAACCAACAGGCGATGCGCCGGGCCGCATCAGTCTTCCGGCGCGCGCGCGCCTGCTCACGCATCAAGGAGAGCTTCTGCGTGTCAGAGAGCAAGTCAGCGACCGTCTCAATCAACTCGTCCATGTGGCGCACCGCGCGCCCGACGCGCCATTCTTCGAGCAGTTGATATTGCACACGCTCCGCGCCGGGCGGAGGTTCTAAAGCGACGATGGGCAACTCCGAAGCGATGGCCTCATTGAACATGCTGCCGAGCTTTGAGACCATCAGATCAGCCGCGTGCATCAACTTCGGCATCTGCTCCGGCCCCGTCCATCCCAGCACGCGCAGCCTCTCAACGTCTCCATCGCGCGCCAGACGCTCGCAACGCGATTTGAGCCGCTCGTTGTGACCGGCCAGCACGACGAGTTGCGGCGCGTGCGGCTTGAGTCGAAGCAGCCTCCCGGTCACTTCTTCAATCCGCCCCATCCCTTCGCCGCCCCCTGCGACGAGCACCAAAGGCTTCTGCTGGTCCAACTCAAGCCAGCGACAAACCTCCGCGCGTTCCTCTTCGCGCTTGCGTGGAACGTCGAAGCCGTTCGTCAACGAAGGCCCCCAGATGGCAACGCGCTCGCGCGCCGCGCCGTGCCTCACGAGTTCATCGCCACACTGCTCCGTCACGAAACAGTAGAGGTCAACTTCTGGCTGGACCCACGCGCGGTCTGCGTCAAAGTCGTCATTGGCGGCGATGAGCGGCGCGTCCAGCGCGAGGTCGCGTTTAATGAGAGCGGCTATCTCGCAGCAACCGACCTCCGTGGCGATGAGGGCGCGCGGGCGCACGCGTCGCGCCAGTTCAAACAACTCGCGGCAGCCGCGACGATAGAACCATTCGGGACTCGTCTGCGTCTGCCGCTTCTGATAGCGGTCTATGCGGTCCCACACGGCGGGCGCATGCTTGACGAGCCAGAGGTAAGCCCTGATGTGTGTGAAGCGCGCGAGCGGCGTCATGTAATCCGCCACATCAGCGATGAGCACGGGCACGGATGGCTGCCTCAAGCGAAGCGCAGAGGCGAGTCCCTGCGCTACGCGAATGTGTCCCGCGCCGTTGGAAATCGTCAGAATCAGCACGGGATGATCGCCCGGCGCGTCCTGCTTGTTGCCCGACGCGTCATGCTCAGACTGCGCTCTGCCCTGCTCTCGCTCCGTCTTCAAGCCGTCGTCCTCCTTGCCGCTTCTTTGCAGGGTCGAGGGGTTACAGAGCGCGAGACGCGCAATCTCTGTTGCCGCATCGGGGCGAGCCAGTCGCGCGGCGCTGGCTGACATACGCCGCCGCAAGTGCTCGTCGCGCAGGAGCGAGAGCGCCGCCGAGGCTGTCTCCTTCGCGCCGTCCGTCATGATGCCCGCGCCTGCCCTGGCGAATCTCGCGGCGTTGCGTAGTTCAGGGCCGGGAATCGCATCGAACATAACGACGGGCAGGGCGCACAGAGCGGCTTCAGCCGTCGTGAGTCCGCCGGGCTTCGTCACCAGCACAGAGGCCGTATGCATCAACGCCGCGACATCTTCGATCCATCCGAGCACGCGCAAAGAGGCGGGCGCGGCGGCTCGCAGGCGCAACAGCCTGCGCCGCACGCGCGCGTCCTGGCCCGCGACGGCGACGACCTGCAATGGCTCACCGCTCTCGCAGAGGCGTGCGGCGACTTCATCCATGCGCGTCGGTCCCATCCCGCCGCCCATCAAAAGAACTACCGGCGCATCATCGCTGAGGCCATAGCTTGCACGCGTCGCCGCGTCGTCATGCTTCGCGCGGAAAGTTTGGTCAGTCGGAATCCCACAGATGAAGATTCTTTCAGAGGGTGCGCCCCAACTCTTCAACTGGTCACGCACGTCTTCATCAGCGACCACATACGCATCCATCAAAGGCTTGACCCAGACGGGTTCCGCTTCGTAATCGGTAATCACGTTGATCACGCGCGCCTTCGTCAAGCCTTCGCGCATAGCGATGTCCGCCATCTCGCACGCCGCGACCTCCACCGTGATAATCACGTCCGGCTCAAACTCCGCAATCATCTCGAAGACTCGCGGGCAACCACGGCGGAAGGCCCACTCCGGCGCGGTGTGCTGGTCCAGGCGCGCGAGACGCGCGGCGAAGAAGCGATTCCACAGCGCGGGCGCATAACGCACCATCGCCCAGTAGGGCCAGACGTAACCGGCGCGAAACAACCAGCGGCAGTCCGCCAGCGCATCAACCACACGCACCTCCGCACACGGCTCACAACGCGACACTTCACGCGCGACCGCCTGCGCGGCGCGGACGTGGCCGGAACCGAATGACAGCGTGAGAACCAAAACCTTCATAAGTAAAAAGGCAAAAGGTCAAAGGCAGAGGGAAGGCTGAAATTGAATTTTATAAAAATGCGCGTCTCGGAACTTTTGCCTCTAAACTTTTGCCTTGTGCCTTTCATCATTCTTCCCTCCACTTCATGAGCCTGAATCCGAGCGCGAGAGTCGCGGTCGCCATCAAGCCGAGCGCCAGCAGTTCGCCGCCGATCTCGTGTCCTCCGGCGAGCGTCGTCTGCACGGCGCGGGCCGCAAAGGCCGTCGGCAGTAGTTGCGAGACGATTCTCATGGGGTGCGGCAACATCTCCGGCGCGTAGTAAACGGGCGCGAGAAAGATAAGCCCCGCGCCGAGCGTGTCTGTTAAGAGCGAGCCCTCGCTAAAGCTGCGCGCACGCGCCGCGATGATGACTCCGAGTCCGCACAGGCACAGGATGGTCAGGACGACCACCACTCCCAGCAGCGCGATGTTGGGGCGCATGTGGACGCCCAGCGCGCGACCGAAGAGGAGCAGCGCCGTCGTACCGAGCGCGGCTTGCGCGAGCGCGAAGACGAGGACGCCGAAGACGTATGAGGACGGCGCGAGGGGGAGCGTCGCAAAGAGCTTGAGCCGTCCGGTGAAACGATTTTCAAGTAAGAGATAACCGAGCCAGCTAATCGAAGTCAGCGAGAGCGAAAAGATGACGGAGCCTGCGAGGAAGCGCAGACGGTTCGCTTCCGGCTCTACCGACGCGCCGCCAACGGCGTTGGCAAAAAGATACATCGCAGACGGAAAGACGAGCGCCGCCAGCAGGAACGGCCCCGCCTCGCGCCGCATCCCCGCGAGTTGTATGCGGAAGACGCAGGAGATGTCCGTCAAGCGCCTCATGCCGAGACCTCCGTCCCGCCTTTGTCGAACGGTTCGCCCGTCAGCGTGAAGTAAACGTCCTCCAAAGAGGCTCGCGCGATGGAATATTCGTTGAGCTGTTCGCGCGCGATGCGCTCTTGTGCCTCCGCGAAGCTGGCGAAGTAGCTGATGCACAAATCGCCAAGCGGGTCTTGCGGGTCGCGGTAGCTCAGGCGGTAGCTCCGTTCGAGTCGCGCCAGCAATTCATCAAGCGAGCCGCAAGCGATGAGACGACCAGCCGCGATGATGCCGATGCGATTGCTCAAACGCTCTGCCTCTTCCATGTAGTGCGTCGAAAGAATGACGGTCGCACCTTCCGCGACCGCGCGGCGGATAACTTTCCAGACCGCATGGCGCGACGCGGGGTCAAGCCCCGTCGTCGGCTCATCGAGGACGAGCAGGGGCGGGCGACCCAGCAGCGCCAGCCCTATCAGAATGCGCCGTCGCTGCCCGCCCGAAAGATTACCAACGGGCTTGTTCGTCTCATCTATCAATCCGAGTTCCGCGATGACTTCATGCGCTGCGGCGCGGGCCTCGCGTGTGGAGAGATTTTTGAAGCGCGCGAAGAATTCCAAATGCTCGCGCACCGTCAGAGCCTCGAAGAGTCCCGCCTCCTGCGGCGTAATTCCCATCGCGCGCTTAGCTCGCAAAGGCTCTTTGACCGCATCCACGCCGAAGACGTTGACGGAGCCTGCGGTCGGCATCAGTTCCGTCGTCAGTTGACGCAGGAAGGTCGTCTTGCCCGCGCCGTTCGGGCCCAAGATGGTGACGACTTCGCCGCGCCGCACGTCCAGGTCTATGCCGCGATTTGCCAGCGTTCCGTCCCTGTAACGCTTGACCAGACGACGCGCGCGGACCGCGAACGGCGCATCATCGCCGGAGCTTGCGTCCAAACGATTGACTTGCGCGCGCTCCGCTTCAGCGTGCAAAGGGCTTTCCGTGGTGGTGCTCAAGAAGCGTGCCTTTCATCAAGTGAGTTGGAGAAAATCCAGCGCGCCGCGAATCGCTGTCAGCGGGCTGTTGCGATAGGCCGACACCTCGTAAGGGCAACCTATCTTGCAGCCCTTGCAGAAGTCCCACATCTGCGGCGACTGGCGTATGATGTCCCTGACTTCGGGCGATTCGTAAATCTCGCGCAGGCTCATCTCCGGTGCGCCGCGATGCAGAGAGACGAAGGCGCACGGAAACTGTATCGAACCGTCCGGGCGCATGTTGACGAGATGTGAAGCGGAACGACAGGGAAACTTTTTACTGAACCCGTCGTTGCGATAGAACTCGTAATAGTCCGTGTAAAAGCGCACGCACTTGAACTCTTTCTTGAGTTTCAGGACGAACGCTGCGACCCTGTCGAGCGCCTCCTTCTCCATCTCCACATCTTCTGTCTGCCATGTCGTACGCACGACGTTATGCACCGCCTCCGTGTGCAGTAGAAAGCCGCGCTCGGTGCAGTACTTCGCCAGCGCCGGAAGGTCTTCGAGATTATCGAGGTCAACGGCGGCGTTGATTTGAATCGTGTTGTGACTGAGACTTCCCTCGATGTAATCGAGCGCCTTGAGAATCGTCGGCAAGCCGTCAATGCCGCGACGCTGAGCAAACTTCTCGCGGTCGAGCGTGTCAATCGAGACTTCCAATTGGTCCAGCTTGACGCAAGCTTCCGCGTACTTCTTGAGCGCTAATCCATTCGTCGGCATCGAAGTGTAAAAGCCCTTGCGCGCCGCGTATTCGATGTAGTCGGGCACATGCGGATTCATCAAAGGCTCGCCGCCGGACATGCTCCACGCGAAGACGCCGAAATCCGCAGCCTCATCCATCCGCGCGAAGACGCGCTCGCGCACCGCGCGGTCTTCCGGTTGCTGGTTCTGCCAGATGGCGCAATAGCCGCACTTCATGTTGCAGTGGAGCGTCGTCTCAAACATCACCATGAACGGGCGATTGAAACCCCGCCGCAATTGCCTGAGCGCGTTCCTGAGCATCAGACTCTTCTTCAACGCTGCACCTCTACTCGCTCTCTCTACCGTCAAAAAACGATGTCGAAGCCGCCCGCGAAATAGCGGCGATATGACGACAGGAATCGCCCGAACGACGGGTCGGCTGTATTCGCCCGCACGTCGCGCGGATTAAAGTGATCGGTCAAATTAAAGCCGCGCAGCGAAAGACGCACGGCGTATTTCTTAGTCAACTGAAACTCTTTCGCAAGCTCCGTATCGAGCGCCGCAAAACGCGGGAAGCGTGTCCGGCCTGAGTTCCGCACGCCGACGAAATTTTGCTCCGCGTCGCGCACCGAATAGGGAAAGCCGCTCCTCACCTCAAGAATCGGGGCGAGCGAAATCCGCTTCGGCAGCGAGATGGTTCCCCACGTCAAAAAGCGATTCGGCACGTCGAACGGCAAATTCGAGTATTGATTCGAGCGAATAACGGGCACGCCGAAATCGCCAAAGTAATTGTTGAAATCGTCAAGGTCGCCGCGTGAACGAGAGCGCGTGTAGGTCACGTAGATGGCGTTCTTTTCCGGCAGATTGAAGCGCGCGGTCAATTCCAAGGCGCGGTAGGTCGCACGCCCCGCAGAACGCAGCACAATCGCGCTCTGCCCTCTGTAATCAAGCTCTGGATTGACGATGTAGATGTTGACCGTGCGGCTGTTGATGAAGTTGGCGCGCAGGCTGAGCATGGAGTTGACGGTCTGATCCAGCTGCACGTTCCAGGTCAGGTTTTCCGGCACGAAGCCCGCGTCCCTGTTCGACCGGCTGAAGTCGAGCGGCGGGACGGGCCTGCTCTCAACCAGCACGTTGTTGTAACTGCGGCTCTCAACAATCGTCCGCCCGTCCGTCGCGTAGCGCGTGACGGTGCGCGCAGGGTATCGCGCGAAGGCGCGTATATTGAGCGGAACTTTGTCGTAGAAAAAACCTATGCCGCCGCGAATGACCGTGTCATCGTCTTTGAAGGGCGACCAGGCGAAGCCTACGCGCGGGGCAAAGTTCTGCTCATCGGCTATCCTCTGGTTCTCGTAACGAAGACCGAGGTCAATGCTGAGATTCGAGCGCACCTTCCAACGGTCCTGCACAAAGCCCGTGTATTCACGGTTGCTGGCGCGAATGAGCGGCGCAGAGCCGAAGACGATGTGCTCTGCGAGGGTCTCGTCGGCTCGCCGGATGTTGACGGGGCGCGCGATGAAGTTCAGGCGATTAGTGACCGCGCTGAAGTCGAAGCCGAGTTTGACTTCATGCGAGCCTTGCCAGAACGGTTGCGACGCGAACTGGTAAATTTCCAGCAACTCGAAGCGGCTTGAGCGACGGGCCTGCGTCGCGAAATAGTTGCCCTCTTCAACGGTCGGAGTGAGCGTCTGTTCGTTCGCTCCCTGCCCCCACACGTTCGCGTTGAAGCGTTTGAAGGAGAATGAAGATTGAAGCAATCCTCCGCCGAGCGTGTAAGTGTCGCGGACGTTAAAGACAAAATCCTTCTGTTTGTAATTCGGCGTCACGGGTTGCGGGCGGAAGAAATCCAGGCCGACGTATTGATCGCGCTCGGGAAAGTAACCGAAGGTGTAGGTCTGCGTATGGCGCGAGCCGAGGAGCAGGTCGAATTGCGAAAAGTAGCTTTGACTTTCCGTCTTCGTTTCGTTGAACGGAAACGCCAGACCGCGCACGGGCGTCTTGGCAATGGTGTAAGCGAGCGATTGCGAAAAGTACAAACGATTCTTGATGAGAGGGCCGTTGAAATTCAGGTGCGGCGCGTCTTCGGCGATGCCGACGATCTTGCCTCCCTTGAAGCGCAGGTCCGGCAGAAAGTCGTTGAACTCAAGATGCAATTCGTTGCCGCCCCGGCGAGTCGCAATGTCTGTCACGCCGCCTGTGAACTGACCGAACTCTGCTGTGTACGGGTGCAGAAAAACCTGCACGGACTCGACGGAATCCACGGGCAGGTTCAAACGAAAATTGCCGCTCGCGGGATCGGCTGCGTTGAGACCGTTGACGCGCAGGGCGCTCTGCTGCTCCGTCGCTCCCTTGATGCTGATTTCGCCGGTTGAAGAGCGGACGACGCCGGGAATGAGCGGCAGCGCCTCGTCAATGCGCGCCGTCGCCAGAGGCAGTCGTTGAACGGCGCGACGCTCAAGATTGCCAGCCGGAGTTGACGCGCCCGCTTCAACATTCGTCGCAAGGTTATCAGGGGCCTCTACGGTCACGCTTTCATTGACTGCTGCCACGGCTAACGTGAGGGTGATGTCGTTTGTCCTATCCGCCGCGACGACCACGCCTGCGCGCGTCAGAACCTCGAAGCCTTTGCTTTCGACGCGCAAGGTGTATGAACCGGGCGCGATACTGTTGAAGGTGGCGACGCCCTGCGCGTCCGTGATCGCTGTTGCCAGCGCGTGAGTCTTCATCGCAGTCTCATCCGCCGCATCCAGCAGGACGCATTCCGCACCGGGCAGCGGATGCTGCTGCGCGTCCGTCACGGTGACGCGCAGGCTGCCCGCGCTCGTCAGAGCACGCCCGTCGGCCACCAGCGAAAGAAAGAAGAGCAGTGCCAGAGGGAGCCAGGAAGATGGAAATCGCCTCACGTTTCCTTTCAACTTTGACTTGGGATAGATCATTGATTAATGAAGGACTTCCGCCACAGCATGGCTCATGCTTAAGCAAGGATTATGCCCGCTGGAAAGGCTAAAGAATTGACGTTTGAGGAGGATTGAGGGGTGGCAATGTGCCGCACTTCCGAGAGGCTAACAGCGGCTTCGTGCCCCTGCGGGAGTCAACCTGATTCGTGCCGTTTTATTTGCCAACGAAGATTGTTTGCTGTGCGCTTATATCAAGTTACAGTAGCAAGAGAGGATGTGAGATGAGGCGGTCAGTCCCGCCTGCTTAAGCTGGGCGGGTCGTTGCTGAGCCAGAAAACCCGCCCAGCTTAAGCAGGCGGGACTGACATCTCTTCTACCGCAACTTGATATTATTTCCCGCCCGGCTTGAAGGTATAGCGCAGGAGTAGAGAATGACGCGGAGAAGTCTGACCGAAATCCGTGGAAAAGACGTATTCGACGAGGAAGTTCGGGGTGAAACGCCAGCCCGCGCCAAAGTTCGAGAAGTAGTCTGTGAAGCGGTCGCGGCTCCGGCCATCAGGCACGAAGATGCCATCGGTCGTCAGCCGCCGCCCGAAACGATCAGGGAAAAGCTGTAGGTCTGTGACGCGAGATTGTGTCACGGAGAGAATTGAGCCGCTGACGAACAATCGCCGCCAGACCTCCGCCTGGACCGCTCCATGCAGCGAAAGGAAGCGGGCCGTCTGATGCTCATCTTCGAGCGCGTTTCCCGTTAAGTCCTCGCGGCGCAGCCCTCGCGCATGTGAGATGCCGCCAGCTATATCAAAACTAAAAACCGTGCGCGGATGCAACGCGTACCCGACGCCGAAGCCGAGCGTTGCCCTGTTCGCCCTTGAACGCTCATTGGAATCTACAACGCCTTCGCGCCGGACGCCTTCATCGTTTCTGCCGAAAAATAAACTCCCCTCCGCGCCATAAAAGAGACGCCGCGAAAGCGGGCCGCGAAGCCTCAAGCCAATCTCCGATGAATGGCCCGTCGCGCCCGTCAGTTCGAGCGGCATGGGAACGCCGCCGAGCGTGCGTAAACGATTGCGGTCATTCGCAGAGGTGTACCCGTAACGATAAAAGATGCCGAGCTTGCTGGCGGACCCTATCTCTCTCGTCAAGCCGACGGTCAAGCGTGTGCGCTGTACTTTAGAATTAGACTCGACCAGTTCGCGCAGCATCAACCCGCCCACGCCGGATTGCGTCGTCTGGTTGAGAAGCGAGCCGCTTTGCGAGAGGAAATCAAGCCCCAGCCCCAGGCTCGTGCGCCCGTCTGAGCCGAAGCGGCGAGCGGCAGCCAGCGAAGCCGTCAGGAACGAGTTGGTCGTCGAGCCTGCGGTAGCCCTTGAACCCGTCGTCGCGGGCGGGAAGGGCGGACTCGGCAGACTTACATTCTCGTCGAGCGAGAAAGACTGGATGCCGTTTCGGGAAAAGACGAGGCTGCCGCCCAGCACGCTATGATATTTTGTAAGAGGCTTGAAGAACGAAGCCTGCGGCGAAAAGCTGTAATCAACCGGAAGCGGGTCGTTGAAGGCGTCGTTCCCTTCCTTGCCTGCGCGCGTGCCGCCAAGCGAAGGGAGCAGAAAGAGGCGACCCTCCGCGCCCGTAAACTCCGTGGCGTAAGCAGGATTCTCCAGGCTGTCAAGGTGCGAATCAGGGAACGCTGCGAAACGCGACGGGAGGACGATCTCACCGTTATCCACGATGCTGTCAATGTAACGCTCATAGACTCCCGCCGCGCTCCGCAGCGATTCATTTTCGCGTCCCGTCCCGGCGCTCCCCGTCTGAACGCCTTCGCGCTCTCTCCCCTTGCGTCCCTCGCGCTCGCCGATTTCGCTCTCTGGTCCGGGAATAAAAAAACGTACCGGCTCGTTGGGTCTGACGATGACGCCGCGCCCCGGTTCGACCAGAACCCTGCGCTGCGGGTCAGTCAGACTAGAGACATCAACCAGCCCCTCATACACCACGACCAGCGTCTCGCCGCCGGAGCCGACCGCGACGCCGAATTCTGTGCCCCGGACGGCGATGGAAGCCGTTGGACTGTTGACTCGATACGGATTCGGTTGCGAGCCGAAGTGGTTAATCTTGATTCGCACCCGCCCGACGATGACATTCAGTAACTCCCGCAAAGAGCCTGCGGCGCGGTAATCCTGCAAGATGAGGCGCGTCTCAGGCTGCACTATCACGACGCTGCCATCGCTCAACTCGATGCGCAGGCGACCCCCGCCATGCGTGTCAACGACATCGCCCGGCGTCAAAAGCTCGCCGCGCCGGAGAATTGTCTGGGCGCGTGCATTACCGGAGACGATGACTCGCCCGCTGATACTGGCGACGCGTGCCTCCACTGCTTGCCCCCATGCGTTCGCGTTGATTGAAAGTACCGCCAGGCAGATGACAAAGACGCGCACGATGATTGACACGAGCGCACGCTCGCGCCCGAAGTGTGGCGTGATGATGGACGAAGTTTGTGGCCTCAAATTAATTCTGGTTCAGGTAGCCGTTCAGTTTAGTCTTGAGTGAATTGGACGATGAGATTCACCACCGCAGACACAGAGCGCACAGAGTAGGCACAGAGAAAAACTGATTTAAAACTCCGTGCGTCCTCTGTGTCCTCTGTGTCTGCGGTGGTGAACGCCGCTTTCATATTCTCTCAAGCCAAATTGAACCACTACTTTGGTTTACTCTGCGTTCAAATCATCAGCGCGGCTCTCATTTTTTGCATCGGCTTCGGACTCAGCCAAAGCATCAAGGCCATGTCTGGCGATGAGCCTTTGCACTGTGCGCCGGTTGAGTCCCAGAGCTTTGGCCGCACGATGGCGATTGCCTTCAACTTCGCGGAGGACGAATTGAAAATAACGGGACTGCAATTCTTCCATCGTCGGACGGTCGGCGATGAGCGCATACGCGGCTTCGGCTTCCGGCGTGAAAGCCTGCGGCGCAGAACTCTTCCCGGCGATGTGTTGCGGCAGGCACTCAAGTGTAATCAGCCCGCCTGAGCAGAGCGCCGCCGCGCTCGTCAGGGCATTCTCCAATTCGCGCACGTTGCCTGGAAAGGGATGCGCCAGCAGCGCTGCCTCCGCTTCTTTGCTGAGACGCAGGGACCAACCCGCGCCGCTCTCCGCCCGTCTCAAAAAATGGCGAGCCAGTAATTCGATGTCGCCCGCACGGTTTCGCAAAGGCGGCAAATCAATATCCAGCACGCTCAAACGATAGAAGAGGTCGGAACGGAAACTTCCATTCTTGACCAACTCATAGAGCGGCGCATTGCTGGCCCCGATCACTCGCACATTCGCGCGTCGCGCATCGGTCGCACCGACGCGACGAATCTCCCGCGATTGAAGCACGCGCAGGAGACTGACCTGAAACGCGGCGCTCGTCGAAGCAAGCTCATCCAGAAAGAGCGTGCCGCCATCGGCGGCCTCGAAGAGACCGGCCTTGTCGTTGGTCGCGCCGGTGAAGGCTCCCTTGATGTGTCCGAACAGTTCCGATTCGAGCAGGGTATCAGTGAGGCCCGAACAGTTGACGGCGATGAAAGGTTTCTGCGCGCGCATGCTGAAATCATGAATGCTGCGCGCGACCAGTTCTTTGCCGGTCCCCGATTCGCCGAGGATGAGCACGGTCGCCTCCGTGCGCGCGGCGTAGGCGATGCGCTTGTAGACGGCGACCATCGCGGGGCTGCGCCCGACCAAACCTGAGCGCGAAAAATCTTCGAGCGCGACCGGACTATCCTTGAACTCTTCATGAGCGGCGTCCAGGCGTGCGCGCAAGTGACGATGCAGGAGCGCGGCCAGTTCGGCTATCTCAAAAGGCTTGGCGATAAAATCGCTGGCCCCTTCTTCGACCGCGCGCACAGCCAACTCTACAGAGCCTTGGGCCGTAATCAGGATGATCGGGATTTCCCGGCTCACGCTCTGGCGCAGCGCGCGCACGACCTCCAGCCCATCACCATCGGGCATGTAGATGTCGCTCACCACGGCATCGAAGTTTGACCTTCTGGCAGCTTCGATGGCCTCGCGTCCGGTTCGCACACAGGTCACGCGAAAGCCCTTCACGGACAATCCGGCCTCCAACGTCAAACGTATCGAGCGCTCGTCATCTGCCACCAGGATGTGCGGCTTATCTGTCATCCTTACGCGATGTGATTCTTTGAACTACTGCGCGGGCCGGGCTGTCTCTTTCGGTTGCAGCCTACTACAACCAACATGAAGGAGAGATGAACCTGCGGCCTTCATTCACCCTTAAATGAAAGCGGCAGGCGCAGGGAGAAAATAGAGCCGACGCCTTCTTCGCTCTCCACGGTCACGCGCCCGCCGTGCTTTTCAGCAATCTCGCGCACGAAGGCGAGTCCCAGTCCAGTACCCGACACATCCGCATCTTCGAGGCGCAACACGCGATAGAATTTCTCGAAGATGCGCGACTGAGATTCAGCCGGAATCCCATGCCCTTGATCCGCAACTTCGATGCGGAGAGCATCCCTCTCGGCGCGTAACTCTACGACAATCTCGCTGGCGGGCTTGCCGTACTTGATGGCATTGGCGACCAGATTCGTGACCGCCTGCGCGAGCAAGTCCCCATCCACCAGGAGCGGCGGAAGGTTGGGGGCAAAGCGTCTCACGATGCGCTTCTCCTGCTGTTGGGCCAGAGGGTCAAGCATCAACAAGGCGCGCTCGACCAGCGGCGCGATGCGCGCGGGGGCCAGACGCAGGGGACGCGCGCCGGACTCCAGCCGCGTAATATCCAGATAGTCGTTAATCATGCGCGCGAGCCGCCTGGCTTCCTCATTAATCGCCAGGTGCATCTCGCGCCGCCGCTCGTGCTCGACATCATATTGGGAAAGCACCTCGCTCATCCCCTGAATGGCGGTCAGCGGCGTGCGCAGTTCGTGCGTCACCAGCATCATCACGTCGTCCTTGGTTTGCTGTAACTCTCGCTGCTTCGTGACATCCGAAAGAGAAGCGACGAGGCCCAGCACCGTTCCATCCTCTTCATCGGAAACAGCCGAGAGCCGCAGCATATAATAACGCACAGGAGCATCACCCAGAGCAATCTCCCGTTCGACCGGAAGTCTCTCGACGACCAGTCGCACCAACGTTTCGCGCTCCGCACGTCTGAACCAACTCTGATTATTTTGTGAAGCGCCGTCTTCATCTTCGTTGATTCTTTGAAAGAGATTACTTTCTATTAAGGCATGCTCGGTGACGCCGAAAATCTCCGCCGCGCGCGGGTTGGCGAATAAGATGCGCCCGTCAATGTCTGCCGCGAGGAGGCCGTCCTCTATGGAGCGCAGCGCGCGATCTATGAAACGCGCGCGCGCCATCAAACGATGATGCAGCAGACCGAGAGCACGCGCCTTCCACTCGACGCCCCTGGGCAGTCGCCATCCGGCAGATGATAATGATCTGACCCGCTCCGTCTCCGCTTCAAGCGCCTCGCCAGCCATCCGGGCGACATAGCTCGCCGTCAGTTCCAGGCACAGTCGCAACAGTTCGCTGTGCGGCTCCCGCGTCACCTGATAACTGATGAGAAGCGCGCCCGCAGGGTCTTCCGGCTTTCCCACGCGCAGGGTCAACGTGCGTCTGGAATGATTTTGATGCTCATCGTCTGGACCACTGAACAAAGACCCGCGTGATTTGTCTGGCGTTTGCGTTTGAGCGTCAAGGGTCATCGAATGGCTGGCACTACTGATCTCCATCCCCAGCGGAGTCGCTTGCAGTATCTCCTCTTTTGAGAGAGATGAAACCGTCGCTCGGCCATAAGCGGCGATGAGATGATAGTCATGAGAAGTCCCCGTCGGACGGGCAAAGATGGCAACACTCTCGGCCTCTAACAGCCGCGCGATCATCTCCGCAGGGCTTGAGCGCAAGTTATGCTCGCTCACCTTTACCTGCGCCTGTGGTGTGAGCCATCTGTCCGCAGATGATAGCTCTGCGATGCGTTCGTCCAGATCAGCGCTCGTCGCTAACGAACGACTGAGCAACAACAGCGGCGCAGCCGTCGCCAGCGAAACCAACGCGGGCACGACGGGCGGGATGATTAACCAACGCGTGAAAGCGAGATAGGAAAGGGCCAGCAGTGCGATGACCAATCCGCCGAGCGCGCACAATTGTTTGAGAGTCTCAAAACGCCCCTGCGTGATGGTCAGAGCGAAAATCAGCGCCGCCGCCGCCAACGCGGCACACAGGGCCGCGAGCCAGTCCGGCGTCTCCCTGTAGAATCGCTCGCGCACAATCGTATTAATCGCATTGGCTAAAACTTCCACGCCCGGCATCAGCACGCCGTGTTGATTCCTGTCTGCTCCTTCCAGATGCACGAATGGCGAGGCGACATGATCTCCCAACGTGGCTGCGGTCGCGCCGACGAGAACATACTTCCCTTTCAACTTCTCCGCAGCGACTTTTCCATCGAGCACGTCTGCGAAGCTCAAGGTGCGCGGCGCAAACGAGCCGCCCGGACCGATGTAATCAATCACCATCCGGTCAGCCCTCAAGTTGACGACCTGCGTATTCGCCTCTGAAGGTGCGAAGCGCAGACTGGCTTCATCATTAGCCAACAGCAGTTTTCGTCTCCCAAGGTGGACCGCCCCCGGAATATCCTGGACCTCTAATTCCCGCAAGCCATCACCGACGCGAATCGTTTCGACGGCGAGAGACCACAACGCGCGTCCCTCATTGTCCGATTTGCGTAAAGGTAACTCGCGCGCCGCGCCGTCTGCCTCCGTCAAGATATTGACGTGGCCCACGCCTGCCGCCACCCCCTCAATCGCTGGCAAAGGGCGCAGCCACTGGACCAATCGCTCATCTTTCTTATCGGCAGCATCAACGAGTTGCGCGGCCACCACCACGTTACCCGCGCGCTCAATCGAAGCCGCCAGCGCAGCATCATTCGCATCCGTGCTCGGTTCGCTGTACAGCACATCGAGCGCGATCACTTTTGGTTGGGCCGAGGCGATTGTCTCAACGGCCCGTGCGGTGAGGTCACGCGACCAGGGGAAGCGACCGAAGCGCGCGATGCTGGCCTCATCAATTGCCACAATCACTATCTCGTCCGGCGGCGCGACCGGCCCGCGAGAGCGCATCAACACGTCTCGCGCGTAAGCGTCCAGTCCCGGCGCGAGCCACACACACATCATCCCCGCCGCCATCGAGGCCAGGACGATGGCGATGAGCCATGCCGAGCGGGAGATGCGGCGTCGTTTATCCGTTGAATCAGTTATGTAATTGCCTCTTTGTTGCACAGGGAAATATCTTCGTTTCTCAGAGAACGTCTCCGGTCACGGCTAAAGCGGTGTCGTCCCGGTCCTCGCCCCGTGCCTGCTCCTGAAACTCGCTTGATTGTGGCACGCGATTGGCTTCGACTTCCAATACGCGCAGGCAATGGTCCGCCATGTAAGCCAGCGAGAGGATGATAAGCAATGAGAATAAAGGCGGGAGCAAAAGCCACGTCAACAACCCCAGCGAAATTGATATAGCTACGCCCGACAGCAAGAGAAAACGATAATGATGTGACATTGGTATCCCTTCGTAACTGTGGGCCGACGGCTCAACACACACAACGATGCCCAGGACACTAGGCAAGCCAGATGCCGACCTGGCTAAGAGTTATGGAAATTCATAACCCTCAGCTAAATCTCAGTTAATCATTGATTAGTTGATGAAAGACGATTGCGAGGCGTGGCAATTTGTCGCTCTCTTTAAGCGAGGGGGAGTGGTTGCGCGCCGCTCTTGATGGATCAGGATAAAAGTTAAAGTTAAACCATAGTCGTTTGCGATTGGATGAGACCATGAGCGTGAAGAGTCTGGTTTTACTTTGCGTCTTTGCGCCCTCGCGTGAGACTGTTTCTCGCTAGTGGCGCCAAGGCGCAAAGGTCATACGCAATTGCAAACCGCTAAGGTGAGTTCTCACAAGCGGACAGAATCTGCACGCTGCTCCTGGCGAAAAACCACAATGATTTTCAAGCCGCCGCGCTGAAGGGGTATTTCGACCGGGGCGAACTCTGCAATTATTTGCTTCAGGCGCTGAAGTTAATGCTATGATAAGAAAGTAGGCGCGCGTCGCGCTGGCCTGCCGGATAAGATGTCGCACGTTCGTGCGACATCGGACTGAATCAACTGTTTCTCACTCTTTCCCTCTCAGGTCTTCCTAAACCTCTCAACCACTGACAAGGACAGTTTCCCTCGCTATGAATTCAACACAAGGTCCGCAGACTCCTGCTGCTCCTCCTCCTGCGCCCATCTCCGGGGCCACGATGAATTTCACCATCATCCTTCAGCAGATGCTGGCGGTTTCGGAAAAGGTCAGCGACATGATCTTTTCCCCCGGACGCCCGCCACAGGTCGAACTCAACGGCAAACTTCAGCCGGTCGCCGTCCCCGGACTGGACACGCTCACGCCAGCGCATACGGCTGGCATCGCCAAGCTGATCGTCGGCAATCACCAGAAGGCCGCGGAGAATCTGGAGAAGCAAGGCTCTGCGGACCTCTCATACAGCAGCGCAGGATTATCGCGCTTTCGCGTCAACATCTTCATGCAGCGCGGCACGCACGCCATCGTCATGCGTGTCATTCCTGCGCGCCCGCCACGCTTCAGCGATTTCAATCTCCCCGCGCAACTTAAAGAGATCGCCGAACTCAAAAACGGCATCGTCTTAGTGACGGGGCCGACCGGGTCCGGGAAGAGTTCGACGCTGGCCGCCATCATAGACCTCATCAACGAAACGAAGTCTTACCACATCGTGACCATCGAAGACCCCATAGAATTCCTGCACGCTCATAAGAATTCAACGGTCCATCAACGCGAATTGCATTCGGACACGCCGGATTTCGCGCTGGCCCTGCGAGCGGCCCTGCGCCAGGCTCCGAAAGTCATTCTGGTCGGAGAGATGCGCGACCGCGAGACGATTGAAGTCGCGCTGGAAGCGGCGGAGACGGGCCACCTCGTACTCTCCACCCTGCACACGATTGATGCCGCCAAAACCGTTGACCGCATCATCGGCACGTTTCCCAAGAACGAAGAGCCAGCCATTCGCAAGCGCATCGCACAGTCTTTCCGCTACATCGTTTCACAGCGATTGATTCCTCGCGCGGATGGCCAGGGGCGGCTCGCAGCCATCGAAATACTGAAAGCGACCTCGCGCACGAGGGACTATGTGGAGAAGGGCGAATCGGAAGGCAAGTCGCTACTCGATGCGATGGAACAGGGCGAGCAGGAAGGAATGCAGAGCTTCGATGCGGTGATTGAGAACCTCATCCGCAAGGGCCTGGTGCAGAAGGAAGAGGCTGTACCCTATGCCACGAATCAGAACAATCTGGTGTTGCGGCTGGCAGATTTCGGAGGCGGCAGCAGCGGTCGCGCTCCCTCCTCCGAATCGTCCGGGCAATCGTCCGGCGGCAGCGGCGCTTCAATGCTGGACCTGCTCGAATGACGGGCCACTGCCATTATAGCAATTTGCAAATGAGTGCGACTGATGTCAGTCCCGCCTGCTTAAGCTGGGCGGGTTTCCTGGCTCACCAACGACCCGCCCAGCTTAAGCAGGCGGGACTGACCTGGACGC
>DASYML010000227.1:0-24126 GCA_036009045.1 Pyrinomonadaceae bacterium | reverse complement strand
CCTCTTCGCGAAAAGTCTGCTCGGTCTGGTAGAGTTCCGCCGCCATGTTGACGTGCTGCGCTCCCTGGCCGGGGAACATGAACACGACGGGACGCTCCGGGCCTTCAAAGACTGTCGCCGTCATGACCCGTTGCGGGTCGCGGCCAGAAGATGACTGAAGAGCTTGCAGGGCGTCTGGGACATCGCGGCAGACGATAAACTGTCGCTCGCTGAAAGCCTTGCGGCCAACCTGTAAGGAGTAAGCAACGTCCGCGAGGTTCAGTTCAGGATGAAGTTGTAAGTGGTCTCTAAGATTATCGTTCGCGGCGGC
Source organism: Pyrinomonadaceae bacterium (assembly GCA_036009045.1). Classification (GTDB taxonomy): domain Bacteria; phylum Acidobacteriota; class Blastocatellia; order Pyrinomonadales; family Pyrinomonadaceae; genus DASYML01. The sequence goes on along the minus strand of DASYML010000227.1, from coordinate 23,816 downwards.
CAGCGACCGCTCCATTTTGGTGGAGAGGATGAGCAGGTTCCAGGGTCTTCCCGGTGCGGAAGCCGCGCGCGCCGGAGCCTCTTCGACAATGACGTGAACGTTGGTCCCGCCGAAGCCGAAGGAACTAACGCCCGCACGGAGAGGCGCGCCATTGGTCGGCCAGTCGGCCAGCGACGCATTGACGTAAAAGGGGCTGTTGGCAAAATCAATGTGAGGGTTAGGCTCTTCAAAGTTCAGGCTCGGCGGCAGTCTCTTGTGCTCAAGGGCGAGAGTTGTTTTGATTAAACTGGCAACACCGGCAGCCGTGTCGAGATGCCCGACGTTGGGCTTTAAAGAGCCGAGCGCGCAGAAATTTTTTCTCTCCGTGCTCTGTCGGAAAGCTTTGGTCAACGCCTGGACCTCAATCGGATCGCCCAGAGATGTCCCGGTCCCATGAGCCTCCACATAGCTGATGCTGTCGGCGGCGAGGCCCGCCCTGGCCTGCGCGGCGGCGATGACCTTCGCCTGCCCCTCTATGCTCGGCGCGGTAAAGCCTGCTTTCAGAGAGCCGTCGTTGTTCATGGCCGAACCCTTGATAACGGCATGAACATAGTCTCCATCAGCGATGGCCTCACTTAAACGCTTGAGCACGACGAGGCCGACCCCGTCGCCGACGATTGTTCCCTGGGCCTTCGCATCGAAGGCGCGGCAGTGCCCGTCCGGCGAAAAGATGCCGCCCTCCTGATACTGGTAGCCTTCTCGATTGGGGATGATAATGGAGACGCCTCCGGCGAGTGCCATGTCGCATTGACCGTCTAGCAAGCTCTGGCAGGCCAGATGCACTGCGGAGAGAGACGTAGAGCAAGCCGTTTGCACATTGACGCTCGGCCCTGTGAGGTTAAGCTTATAGGAAACGCGCGTCGTCAGAGACCAGAGACCGTTGCCGATGCCGAGTTGTTGAAGCGCGCCCAGAGACTCCAACCCGTTGAGACTGACCAGCGCGTTGAAGACGTAAGTGCTCAGGCTCGCGCCTGCATAAACGCCTATCTTGCCCTCGTAGCTGTCAGCATCGTAAGCGGCATGTTCCAGAGCCTCCCAGGCGCATTCCAGAAAGACGCGGTGTTGCGGGTCCATGATTTCGGCTTCCCTCGGATTGAAGCCGAAGAAGGAAGCATCGAACAGTTCCATGTCTTCAAGGACCGGCTTGGCCTTGACATAGTTTGGGTGATTGAAGACGGCTGGATTGACGCCAGCGGCACGCAACTCTTCATCATCAAAGAAAGTGATAGACTCTACGCCCTCGCAAAGACTCTGCCAGAACTCCTCGATGCTTTTCGCTCCTGGAAAGCGTCCGGCGAGACCGACGATAGCGATGCCCTCTGCCGCCTCTCCAACCTCTGCGGTCTCTAAACCTGCTACGGCTTTGCTCTTCACTTCTTGAACAGTCTGCGAGTTTGCGAGCGCAACCGGCTGCGACAGAAATTGCGCGAGCGAAGAGACCGTCGGATAGTTGAACATCTCCATCAACGGTATCTCTCGCTTGAGAGATTGCGCCAGCCTGCTCTGAATCTGAGCCATGAGCAGAGAGTTGCCGCCGAGGTCGAAAAAGTTATCGTTGACGCCGACCCTTTCGCTGAGCAGCACTTCCTGCCAGGTCTGAGCAATCGTTCTTTCAATCTCCGGCTGTGTTTGACTCGACCGGGCGGCGGCGGCGGTCGCTTGTGGCGGAGAACGTTGAGAGGCAACGTTCTCCGCTATCTCTACTGGATGATCGGGCCGCGTGTGGCCGCCGAGCAGTTCCTTCTCAAAGCGATTGAAGATGGCGCGGCGGTCTAGTTTGAGATTGCGCGTCATCAATCCGTTATCGCGTGTGAACTGCTCTATCGTGATGACGAAGTTGCGTATGCGCCCGACCGGCGGCAAGTCCGCGTTGAGCTTTTCGATAGTCCTCTTAACCTGCGCCTCGGCCTCAGCCGTGCGCGGCTCCTGTATGGAGATGACAGCCACCAGATAAGAGAGACCGTTACCGAAGACGACCGCATGTTCGACCTGCGGGCAGCGATCAATCTGCGCTTCCAAACTTTCCGGGTGGACCTTGTGGCCTTGCGCCGTGATGATAATTTCTTTCTTGCGCCCGACGAGATAGAGATACCCTTCGCTGTCGAAGCGACCGATGTCGCCGGTGGCGATGACGCCGGGAGCAACGTAGGTCCGCGCCTCTTCGCCCTCATCGCCTTCGAGGTAGCCGGTCGTCTGTAGGTGGTCCAGTCGGACCATTATCTCTCCGTCCTCGGCTAGATAGACGCTTCCCTCAACCACGGGTCGCCCGACAGAGCCTCGACGGTTGTGCTCCCGCGTATTCGTCGTGATGGCCCCGCACTCCGTCAGGCCGTATGCTTCATAGAGAGGCAGGCGCATGCCCGCGAAAAAGTCCAGCGTCGCTCGCTTAATCGGAGCCATGCCGGTCCACATCAAACGCATCTGCCCGCCGAGGGCTGCGTAGATTTTCCCGTAGCAAATCCCCAGCAACCTTTCGCGCAAGGGCGCGAGCGGAATCGCATTCCCCAGTGGGACCAAAGAGCCGAGCACGATTCGTTTCGCCGGGCCCAGCCCTCGCACCGTCTTTTTGAACTGCGCGTGAATCGTCTCGTACAAGAGCGGCGGCGCGAGGCAGAGCGTCGGCTTGAGGTCTTTGAAGGCGGTGAAGACCTGCGGAGGATTGACCAGCAGAATGTCGAAGCCGTAATAAAACCCGGCGTAGACCATCAATCGCTGCTGAAAGCTTGAGAGCGGCAGGAAGACCAAAAAGCGGTCCTCGTGTTTAAAGTCGAAGAGGCGATAAAAGTTTGCAATCGTCTCTTCGGCTCCGCGCTGGTCCGCCAGCAGGCATTTGATTTTCCCGGATGTCCCGGAAGAAAAAGTGAGCGAGAGAGCGGACTCTTCATCATCAACTGTCGAAGGGTACAGGCGCGCACTCGTCTCCGGCGGGTTCTCCGCGTCCAGGTAGACGGTCCACTTTCCTGGACCAATCATGGCCCACTGGTCCCGCCTGGAAATCAAGAGCAGCGCGAGCCTGTACTTTTCTATCAACTCGTCGCCCATCTTCATGCCGAAGTCATCAGGGAAAGCAACGGACGTGCAGCCCAGACGCATGAGTGCCAGATCATAGACGACCCACTCATAACAGTTGCTCGCCATGATGCCGACGCGCATCCCGGCCCCGATGCCCCAGCCTTGAAGTCGCTCGACGGCACGCGACACGTCCGCGCAGACGGACGGGTAAGCGACACTCACCACCTCGCCCTTATCGTCGTAGAACGTGATGTGCTGCTGAGGAAAGGCTGCGAGCCGTTCAGTTATTTTCGTGAAGTCCATCAAAGACCTCTTCAACTATTGACTGGAATCCAATTCCTTGCGTGTGCGTGCAAACAAGGTCGTTAGATTTCTCCCTCTTGCGTCGCGCTCAGGTAGCCTTCCACATCGGGGCTTTCCGAACACATCATATATTTGGTCCAGGCTTCACGCTCGGACCAGATTACGGCGAGGTCCCAGACGCAGGCAATCGAGCCGTCCATGTTGATACGCTCGCGCAGTTGTTGAGGCTGTCCCGGCGGCGAAGTGAGGACGCGCAGGAATAGCTCGTTCTGTTTTCCCCACCAGCCGATGACGACGAAATCCGCATCCAGTCCGGCATGAACTATCATAAAACCCAGGCCGTATCTTTGCGGCGGAGCGACGCCCGGCTGCGGCAGGATTTTTTGCGCCGCCGCATGCGCGGCATCAATCAATGCTGGCCCAAGTGTGACCCCTTCAGCGTTAATCCCGTGAACCTTCAAACGCCAGTCCGCGAACTCAAGCGGTTCGAGCGGCTGCACGCGCCGCTTGCGAAAGTTGGCCCAGGGCGTGAGGCCCTCTTCCTTCTGTTCGGGCTGGGTGGAGGCCAGCGCCTTGCGGCCCATAGCGATGCGCTCTATGTGCTGCTTGAGCGAGGCCACCGTTTGCGACATGTACAAGCCCTGATAGCGGCGCCCGTTGACGCGCGCATAATCGGGTAACTTGCCGAAGGGCACAAAGCCGAAAGCCTTCCATAACTCGGCGGCCATAGTGCCCGCGCGCACGTCCAGGTAGATAACTTCGCCGCCAATCTCATCGCACTTTTTGGCAATCTCACGAAACGCGCTCAAGGCCAGTCCGGCCCCGCGAAACGAAGGGTCTATAATGCCGCGCGACAACTCTACCAGGTGTTTGCAATTCGGCAGGTGATGCGGCGTGAGGATAACCTGGCCGACGACCGTCTCGCCCTTCTCCGCGATGAGCACGTAACGACGCTGGGCCTTGAGGTCTTCGTTGAGTTGGGAGATGAGATTGAAGCCCGTCGCAGGGTCGAGCGGAGAGGGAAAGCCGATGGTCGTTTCGTTCTTGAGGACGCGGTTCATGACGCGCAGGATGCCTCTCGTAGAAGCTTCGTCAATCTCATCCATCCAGCGCAGCTTGACGTTAGGAGCCTTGTGCGTCGTGCCTTCCAGAAGCAGAGTCGAAATCGTCTGCTCGCCTTCGGCGATTTGCTGCGCGTCCATCTGGAAACCCGCGAGCACATCTTCCGGCGTCGCCTCATAGACGAACGTGCAGAGGCCGTAGGAAGTGCGGCAGAGGATGCGGCAATCCGGCGAGGCACGCTTGCGAACGTTGCGCAGGATGCGTCTCTTCGGTTTGGCGAGCAGCGCGACGAGTATCAGGTCATAATCCGAAATCTTGAAGCTCTCACCCATCCCTTGAAAGACCCTCAGCGAGTCGCTGTAACCGAGCCGCGCGATGACCTCCTGCGACATCGCCACCGCTTCAGGGTCGCGGTCCAGGCAGTCTATTGGCCGGTTAATCATTCTCTGAACATGAAACGCGCTGATGGGCAGCGGGCCGCTTCCTATAAAGAGCACGCGCTGCGGGCTATCGCCGTCGAGCAGGGATAACTCGCGCTTGACCAGAACCTCGAATCGTTCATTGAGGAGATAATTACTGAGGTCCGCCTCCTTCCCCGAAAGAATATCCTGCGCGTACCTGTATTCAAGTTCCGTCTCCCACAGGCAATAGGCGCGGTTGAGCCAAGCCCGCTCTTCATCTTTAATCTCGCTCAGGGCCTGCGCGGCGGCTGGGGACTCCGGCGGTTCGGTGAAGATGAGCCTTTCCAGTTCTAGAATATTCTGGTGCAGCAACGGAAACTCCTTCGCGCACTCGCCCTCACGAATCGCACGGTAACAGGCTCTAATGTTCTCGACCAGTTGAGAGTCAGGGCTATAAGTCTCGACCGATGAGTGCGGGCTGGAAGTTAAGATATCTATGCTCATGGAGATATATTCCTTATGCTTCGGATGGAAGGATGAGGGGCTGCGTTAAAATCAATGCGCGGCAGTCGTCTTGAGTTGTTGCGACTCATACCCGCTCTTGATGCCATTGTAGAACCACCAGAAACGATCACACGTTTCGTGAATTATCTGGACGGCTTCCTGCTGCCGATGTCGCGAGTCTGGCGAGGATGCAGTTCGGCGGAAGCAAACCTGGAGGTGCGGTCAATAGGCAGGTGCCTAACAGAGCCTGATCCGTATCAGGTCTTCTACGGTCATTTATATATTGCCGATGTAGTTGGAAAATCAGATGCCGGAAGGAATTGCTCTCAACGGAAATGGAGTCATGGACAAGGAAACTATCTTGTATCTGATAGCTCGCTTTGCAAGATGGGGAGACATTTCTTATCAGCCTCTATGCCTGCGGCAAGAGTGTCAAGCGAACAATCTACTTTAATGAGAATATGTGCCAGGACCGTCGTGTTTACATAGCTACCGCATATCCCGCCAAGGATTCACTTCGTAAGCCAATCGGCCCGGCGAGTTTGATTGCGGCGAAAAGCCCTTCAAACGCCTTTGCAGGCGATATATTCATCCCTCTACGACCAAAAGGCCACCTGGCCTTATTCTGTACTCAAGAGCGAAACTCACCCATCCCCATTGCTATCAACGGGCAAGCCGAGTTTCCAGGTAAGAGGGTTGGAACTTCATGCTAACCGAAAAGGGCATAACACTGTACTTCTTCCATCCTGGCTCGCTCATCTAATTCCCTACATTGGCTGGACCAATTTTCTGCCGGAGTTATATATCTCTGCTCTCTTCCAGAGGTCAGGTATGCCCGGCCCAAAATCTTTCAATATACTTTCTACGAGGTCTCAAAATTGGCCGACCCCGACAGCATATAGCTAATACTGCAACAGAATTTGAGAATAATCCAGCGGGCAACATCTCTCAAGCAAATCTTGGGCGAGGCAGTCACAGTCGGCACATGACTCCCCCTTTATATGATTCAACAGAGTTGTTGGAAAGTGACTGCTGGGTCCAAGGCTATCGCTTAGTCTTGCAGGGCTTGGTCTTCCTTGAACCTGTTCCATCGTCAGCCTTCTGGCGGCTCAACAGCGAAGGCGAAGCGACCACTATGGCACAGGCCCTCAAAGCAGAGCACTTGCCGGTAACTTCGGTGCTCTTGGGCGACTCGACCTTTGGCGGGGCAACACTGTGTGCTTCTTATCGAGAGTATGGCGGGTGGTTGCTCACGCCGCAACAGTTATCGAAAGAGCGACACAGTTGGAAAGATAAGCTATACGGCTATCGCAAAGAAACCATCGAACTGCTCTTTCAGCGTGTCATCCAAAGTTGCGACCTCAAAGCCTGTCCGGTCAAGGGCCGGGCATGCAATGGAGCGTTTGTCTTGGCGAGCGTGTGGCTCTATCAAATTATCTTCTTGAGCAACTATCGGCAAGGCAGGCCGGTAGCACATATCAAAGAATAGTTGAACTTAGCGCGGTGGCGCATCGCTGCCTGATTTATGCGCCACCTTCATTTAACTCAATTTACTTGTAAGCTAAAGTAAGGTGTCAATACTTCATAGAGGCTCACGCATCATACACTCATTTGTTCCCATGTCAATATCAATTTTTGCTATGATTATGCAAAATTTGTGCCCCTCAAGAACTCACAACAATTTTCTGTCCCCACGCAAAACAGCCCTGAAGTTGAGGCCACTTGATACGCAGAATTGCAGCCTGCGTATCAAGTGGCCTCATAAAATGACTTTAACGCAAAGCCTTAATCTAATCCGTAACTGTCTGCCCAACCGGGCAGTCGTGCCAGCCGTTAATGAATCGGCGCAAAAGTAGAGGGTTTCAGATGTTGAGTTGACAAGTTGCTGGACGTAAGTATAAAAATACGACCGTCCGTTTTTCTTTCAGCCATGCCGAAGCTCAGCCGTCAAGTCAAAGAAGAATGACCTACGCAAAAATTACTGGTACGGGATCATTCGTCCCCGAAAAAGTTTTGACCAACGACGATCTCAGCCGCATGCTCGGCGAGGACATCAACGAATTCGTCTCGCAGGTCATCGGCATCAGTGAGCGCCACATCTGTGCAGAGCAAGAGAGTACGGCTGACCTGGCGACAGAGGCGGCGAGGCGTGCCCTCGAAGCCGCCAGCGTGCGAGCGGAAGATTTAGACCTCATCATTCTGGCGACTGACACGCCGGAATACATCTCGCCCGCCACATCCGTCGTCGTACAGCATCGCCTCGGCGCGAAGAAGGCAGGGACTTTTGATGTCAACTGCGCCTGTGCCGGATTCGTGACCGCGCTCGACACGGCGACGAAGTTCATCATCGCAGACTCTTCTTACAGGAAGATTCTGGTCATCGGCGCTTACGCCATCAGCAAGTATATAGATTGGACTGAGAAGAAGACTTCGACCATCTTCGCGGACGGCGCGGGCGCGTTGGTCCTGGAAGCTGCGGAAGATGCGCCCGGCTTTCTAGCCTCCAAGCTCGTCGCCGACGGCAGCTTTCACAAGCACATGGGGATGTATGCGGGCGGCACACACATGCCAATCACGGAAGAGGTCCTGCGTGAAGGCATGTGGACGAAGGTTCGCTTCGCGCAGAAATATCCGCCGGAAGTCAACCTGGCGGGCTGGCCCACCATTATTCGAGACGTGTTGGAGAAAGGCGGGCTGCGGCTCGAAGATGTCAATCTCTTGCTGTTCACGCAGGTCAATCTGAGCACGATCAAAGAGGTCATGCGCCGCATGGAATTGCCTATGGAGCGCACGCACACCATCATGCAGAAATGGGGCTATACGGGTTCGGCCTGCATCCCTATGGTGCTTGATGATGCGCTGCGTGCAGGGAAACTAAAGCGCGGCGAGATAGTTCTGATGTGCGCCTCCGGCGGCGGACTGAATATGGCCTGCGCGGCCTTCCGTTGGTAAGAAAACAGTGATAAGTGACGAGCGATAAGTGACAGGCTGAAATGCCTGTCTTCTCTTGTCACTCGTCACTTGGCACTCGTCACTGTTTTTATGAAGTATCCGAACATCTATTCTCTCTTTCGTGATCGCGTCGAGCGTTATGCCTCGCGCGATTGTTTCTTTGTGCGGGAGGGAGGTTCATGGAAGGGTATTTCGTGGGAGCAGTTTGGTCTTGAAGCTCAAGAGTTTGCGTCGGGTCTGATTGCGTCTGGACTTGAGAAGGGTGGCGCGGTGGCGATTCTGATGGGGAACGTGCCAGCGTGGCCCGCGAGCGATGTGGGAACGATTATCGCTGGCGGCGTGAGCGTCGGACTGTACCCGACGAGTTCGGCTGAGCAGTGCCGGTACATCATCAATCATTCGGATGCGGAGTTCGTCCTGGTTGACACAGCCTCGCAACTCGAAAAGATTTTGCGTGTGCGCGATGCTCTCACGAAAGTGAGGTTCATCATCGCGCTCGATGAGGTGGCGGCGCGTGAGCAGCCGGGCGTGATGAGCTACAAAGAGTTTTTGCGACTCGGCTCTGAACGCCTCGCGGAGACGCGCGAGATGATAGAGCAACGCGGAGGCAACGCGCGGCCCGAAGAGACCTGCCTGATGGTTTACACTTCGGGGACGACGGGGCCGCCGAAGGGCGCGTGTCTGAGTCACGCTTACGTCATCAACAGCGTAGAGTCTTTGCTCGAAACCATCCCTCTGTCAGAGTCCGATGTCTGCTTTTCCTACCTGCCTTATTGCCATGTGGCCGAGCGCATCTCCGGTCTTTATAATCGTCTCTACGCGGGGGCGACGGCCTATTTCGTTGACGACATGATGAGGCTCTGGGACTACATGACGGAGGTGAGCCCGACTATTTTTCCGAGCCTGCCGCGCTTCCTCGAAAAAGTTCACGCGCGCATCATGTCTGATCTCGCGGGCGCTTCCATTGAAGAACGCGCGAGGTTTGATGAAGTGCTCGGACTGGGCAAACGTATCGGGCGACTGCGACAGGAGAAGGCGCGCATCCCGGAAGAATTGGCGAGGGCATACGAAGAGAAGGCCCCACCCGTACAGGACAAAATCAAGGGCTACTTCGGCGGGCGCATACGCATTGCGACCTCCGGCGGTGCTCCCTTGCCGCAGGAGCTTGCGGAGTTCTTCGACGCGCTCGGCCTCCCGCTCCTGCAAGCTTATGGACTGACGGAGAATCTTTGCGTCGCTTTTAATCGCCCGGACAACTATCGTTTCGGGACCGTCGGGCCGCCCATGCCCGGATGTGAAGTGAAGATTGCCGCTGACGGCGAGATTCAAGTGCGGAGCGAGATGATGTTCAACGGCTACTACAAGCAGCCGGATGAGACTGCGGAAATCTTCCGCGACGGCTGGCTCTTGACGGGCGACCTGGGCGAGATAGACGCGGGCGGATTTCTCAAAATCACCGGAAGAAAGAAGGAGTTGATTGTCACCTCTACGGGGAAGAACATCGCGCCCGCCTACATTGAGAACCTGCTCAAAGAGCATCACCTCGTCAGCCACGCGCTGGTTTACGGCGACGGCGAAAGCTATCTGGTCGCGCTCGTCACGCTCAACCCGCTTGAGACCGAAAGCTATGCGCGCATGAACGCCATCCCTTACACGAATTTTGCGGACCTCACGCGCAAGCCTGAGATTAACGCTCTCGTGCGAAAGATTGTTGAGGAAGCGAATGAGAAGGTTTCTTCCACGGAATCAATCAGGCGTTTTGCGGTACTGGATCATGACCTCAGCATCGAGGCCGAAGAGATTACGCCGACGATGAAGCTCAAACGGAAAATCTTGACGGAGCGATATAGAGATATTTTGGAAGGACTCTACGCTTGAGCGATTGGTCAGAGGGTAAGCGAGAGCGTCGCTGTTGATGTTCTGCCAGGTAAGATTTTCAGGAGAGAGAAGGGAACGCTTCAGCCCTTATCTTTGCAGGCAGTCAGTACCGCCTGCGGTAGCTGGCGGGTTTCCGACCTGGCGACGACCCGCCCAGCTTAAGCAGGCGGTACTGACCGCTCTTTCTACTGCAACTTGGTAGAAGATTTACGGTCAGCCTCGCGGTGTCTTATGCTTCAAGGAAGTGACCGATCTTTTGAAAGACCGTGCCCAGTATCTCCTCATCCGCGAGATAGACCAGACGAAAGAAGCCTTGCCTGGGGTCTGCGTCGAAGCCTGAGCCATGCACGACCAGCACGCCCGTCGCTTCAAGAAGGTCGAGCACAAACTTCTCATCCATTCTCGCTTGAGGATCGTCCGCTTTAATCATCATGTAGAAAGCGGCCTCCGGCAGTTCGCATGAGAGCCGCTTGATGCTTCTGACGGACGCGGCGGCAAAGTCTCGCCTCCTTTTAATCTCACGCATGAAGAGTTCAAGGAAACTCCTGTCACCTTCCAGTGCGGGACGCACGGCATACTGCGCGGGCGTGGGTGAACAGAGTCGCCCGCTCGCCAGCCGACAGATAGAACGTATGAGGTCCGGCATCTTATTTCCGCAGGTGTAACGTATCCAGCCGACACGCCAGCCCGGAACCAGGTGAGTCTTAGATAAACTTTCCAGAGTGAAGAGCGGCACGCCCATCTCTGCGGCAAAGAGAGAGGCTGGCGTCGGCTGCTTGCCGAAGCATAATTCCCTGTAAACTTCATCGGCAATAACGAGCAGTTCGTGGCGCGCTGCCAGTTCTAAAAGCTCCTTCGTCGTCTCGTCAGGAATAATCATGCCCGTCGGATTATTCGGATTAATCAGGACGAGGGCGCGCGTCCGTTGGTTGATTAACGAAGCGACCTCGTCTGTCAAAGGTTGCCAGGCGTGCGCGGCATCCAGATTGTAGAAACGCGCGACGGCTCCGAGCTTCTTGAGAATAGCGGGATAGAGAGGATAACCGGGGGCCGGGAGCAGCACTTCGTCGCCTTCTTCGACCAGTGCCGTGAGGATTAAATCAGCCGCCTCCGATGCGCCGGAAGTCATCAACACTTGCTCCGGTCCGGTCTTCACGCCCAGCCCTGTCGCGTAGGCAGCGACAGCCTCTCTCGCGTCCGGCAGACCAGCCGAATGCGCGTAACCTGTGAAATCATCCCTCAACGCACGCGCGACGGCTTCGACGATGTGCGCGGGCGGGCGAAATCCATAAGCCTGCGGGTCGCCTATGTTGAGGTAGACGACTCTGTGCCCGCCCCGCTCCTGCGCCTCTGCGGCGCTGACGATATTGCGTATGGCATAATGAAAGTTCGCGGTTCTGCTGGATGGAGAAATCATTATTGGTCCTGAAAATAAGTTGACGGCGCGGGGAATCGAAGGCCGGTACAGATAATAAGCGGTCTCCGCGCGATTGTCAGGTGCATGTTCGATGACGACGACGCTTGTATCGGCTGCGGGCTGCATCAATCAAGGTGTTGAATCATTTTTTTGACTGCCTCTCGCAGTTATGATATAGATTTCGTCCGTGATGTTGACATTCGGAAGATGTGGCGATTTAAGGCGACTTGCTCCACGTTAAAAACTGCTAAAGGGCCGGGTCGAGTTCTCGTCTTCAACTTCGAGAAAGCCCCCGCGCAAAATCTTTAGCGCGGGGGCTTTCCTTTTACCGCGTGGCGATGTGCGCGAGAAGCGTCGCGCCTCAAAAGTCAGAACGTAGTCAAACAATTTCTTAAAGCAACTATGAAGGAGAAGATGATGGGCAACGACCAGAATGAAACAGTTGAAAAACTGCACTTCGACACGCTCGCCATACACGGCGGGCAGGATGCGGACACCGCGACCAACGCGCGTGCCGTGCCGATTTACCAGACCACTTCCTATGTCTTCAACGATGCGGACCATGCCGCGCGCCTCTTCGCCTTGCAGGAGTTCGGCAACATCTACACGCGCATCATGAACCCGACCACGGATGTCTTCGAGAAGAGAATCGCGGCGCTCGAAGGCGGGGCAGCGGCCCTCGCGCTCTCTTCGGGGCAGGCGGCTGAGACGCTGACGATTCTCACGCTGGCCCGCGCGGGGGATGAGGTCGTCTCGACCACTTCGCTCTACGGCGGGACGTACAATCTCTTTCACTACACCTTGCCGAGACTCGGCATCAACGTGCGCTTCGTGGATGCGGCTGACTACGACGGTTTGCGCGCCGCGATTAACGACAAGACGCGGGCCGTCTACACGGAGACAATCGGCAATCCGAAACTCGACATCTCGGACATAGAGCAACTGGCGTTGATCGCGCACGAGGCTGGCTTACCGCTCATCATAGATAACACGACGCCTTCGCCCGCGCTCTGTCGCCCCGTAGAGTGGGGCGCGGACATCGTCATCAACTCCGCGACGAAGTTTATCGGGGGACACGGGACGAGCATCGGCGGCATCATCGTTGATGCGGGCCGCTTCGACTGGAAGGCTTCGGGACGCTTTCCCGATTTCTCGGAACCAGACCCCTCCTATCACGGCGTCTCTTATACGGAAGCCTTCGGGCCGCTCGCCTTCATCATCAAGGCGCGCGTGCAGGGCTTGCGCGACACGGGCGCGTGCCTCTCTCCCTTCAACGCCTTTCTGCTCTTGCAGGGCACCGAAACCTTGCACCTGCGTATGGAACGTCATTCGGAGAACGCGCTCAAAGTCGCACACTTCCTAGAGCAACATGAGCAGGTCGAGTGGGTCAATTATCCGGGCCTTGAAAGCAGTTCATACTATGCGCTCGCGCAGAAATATTTGCCGGACGGAGCCGGTGCGATTATCACTTTCGGCATACGCGGCGGCTACGAGGCGGGGAAGACTTTCATCAACTCTCTCAAACTCTTCAGCCTGCTCGCCAACATCGGCGACGCCAAATCCCTCGTCATTCACCCCGCCTCTACGACGCACTCGCAACTCACAGAAGAAGAGCAACGCGCCACTGGAACCACGCCCGAACTGATTCGGCTCTCGGTCGGCATTGAGGACGTGCGCGACATCATCGCGGACCTGGACCATGCACTTAAAGGGCGCGGGCAGGGCTTGCCGGAAACGGACGGAGGGTTGACGGACGAGCCGCAACAGGCCGCTGCGGGAGCGGGCGGAGTGTGACTATGAGCGAGGCTTTAGAGCCTACGGTCGAGGCTGATTACACCTTCGCGCAGGATGAGCCGTTCAGGCTTGAGGGCGGTGGTCTCTTACAGCCCGTCACGCTGCGTTACGCGCTCTACGGAAGATTGAACGAGGCGCGTGACAATGCCGTGCTGGTCTGTCACGCGCTCTCGGGTTCCGCGCGCGTGGGCGATTGGTGGCCGCAACTATTAGGCACTGGGAAACTCTTTGACACGACGCGTTACTGCGTGCTCGGCGTCAACGTCATAGGCTCCTGTTATGGCTCGACCGGCCCGGCCTCTCCGAATCCACAGAGGCCGGGCGAGACGTATGCCGGAGAGTTTCCGTTAGTCACTATCGGCGACATGGTCGAAGCGCAGGCGAGGCTGTTGGACCATCTGGGTATCGAGAAACTCTTCGCGGTCATCGGTGGTTCCATCGGCGGGATGCAGGCGTTGCGTTGGGCTGTGGCCCTCCCGGACAGGGTCGAGAGATGCATAGCCATCGGCGCGGCCCCACTCAACGCGATGGGGCTGGCGCTCAATCATCTGCAACGGCAGGCGATTCGCAACGACCCGGCCTGGCTCAACGGTCGCTATCCACCGGACGCGCAACCCGTCGCGGGGCTGGCGCTGGCACGCGCCCTCGCCATGTGCTCTTACAAGTCCGCAGAACTCTTTAACGCGCGCTTCGCTCGTCGTCCAGACAGGAGCGGCGAGAATCCGCAAGGCTCTCTCGCGGGGCGTTACGACATCGCGGGTTATCTGGACTATCAAGGCTTGAGCTTTGCCAGACGCTTCGACGCCAACTCATATCTAGTCATCTCGAAAGCGATGGATGTCTTCGACCTGGCACGCCGTGGCGACGAATCTGAAGAGGATGCTTTGAAGAGCATCAGCGCCCGTCTCCTGCTCATCGGTATCTCTTCGGACTGGCTCTTTCCGCCGGGTGACATGCGCGCTCTAGCCTTGCGGGCGCGCGCGGCTGGCGTGGATGTCAGCTACGCCTCGCTGGAGTCCACACACGGGCACGACGGCTTTCTCGCGGATGCCGAGATACTCGCGCCCATCGTCCGCGCGCACGTTGAAGAAAAGGGAAGGGCGAAGGCTTAGAATTGACTCATTGGCTCATTTGTTCAATGAATCAATGAGCCAATGAGCCAATGAGCCAATGAGCCAATGAGTCAATGAGTCAATGAGTCAATTCTTTTTATCCCGTGTTGCGTAGTCCGGCGGAGATGCCGTTGATGGTGGCGGCGAGGGCGTAGTTCAAATCTTCGCTCTCTTCGCCCGCTTGCTTACGGCGCAGGAGTGCGACTTGAATCAGGCTCATCGGGTCCACGTAAGGATTACGCAGGCGAATCGAGCGCGCGAGCACCTGGTTGCGGTTCAACAAATCTGGCTGCCCTGTGAGGCGCAGAATCATCCGGCGCGTGCGGTCAAACTCTTCCGCGATCATCCGAAAGACGCGCTCGCGCACTCCATCATCTGTGACGAGGGCCGCGTAGCGACGAGCGATGGTCAGGTCCGCCTTCGCCATCCCGATCTCGACATTCGAGATGAGGTCTGAGAAGAAGGCGAACTCACGCGTCATCATTTGCAGCAGTCGCTCTCTTTCCTGGTCCAGTCTGATGAAGCTTTCGAGCGCGAAGCCGACGCCGAACCAGCCCGGCAAGACGTGGCGACTCTGCATCCAGCCGAAGACCCAGGGAATCGCCCGCAAGTCTGTCAGACCGCGCGCCTCGCTCCGCCGCGCCGGGCGCGAGCCGATGCGCGCGTGCTCTAATTCCCGGACCGGCGTGCCTTCTTCAAAGTAAGTCAGGATGTCCGGGTTCTCGACAACGCGCTCGCGGTAGAAAGCGAAAGCGGCTTGCGACATCTCTTCCATCGCGGCTTCCCAACGCGCTTCGTTTGTCGCTTCAAGCGCCCCCTCAACGCCGGGTCGCGCGAGCGCTTCGAGCGAGGCGGCCACCATCAATTCCAGATTGCGTTCCGCCAGCACGGGGTCTGAGTATTTCCAGTTGAGGACTTCGCCCTGTTCCGTAATCTTGAGCGAGCCGCTGAAAGCGCCTTTCGGCTGGGCCACAATCGCGCGTTGCGTTGGCCCACCGCCGCGCCCGACCGTCCCGCCGCGCCCGTGAAAGAGCCGCAACTTGACTTTGCATTCATCCGCCACTGCGTGCAGCGCGCGATGTGCTTTGTAAATCTCCCACGCGCTTGTCAGCATCCCGCCGTCCTTGTTCGAGTCTGAATAACCGAGCATCACTTCCTGCCTGCGTCCCCAAGAATCAAGCAGGGGCGCGTAATCCTTTGAGGTCCAGAGCGCGCGGCACACCTGCGGGCACTGGCGTAAGTCCTCTATAGATTCATAGAGCGGAACGGGCATCAACCCCGGATCAACGCCATCGCCGGAAGCCTCCACACGCACGCCGCACAGGCGTGCCAGCCAGATGACAGACAGCGTGTCTTCCACGCCGCTCGCGCCGCTGATGACATAACTGCGAATCGCCTGCGGCGGAAATTGTCGCTTCAACTCCGCGACCATGCGGAAGGTTTCGAGCAGCGCACGCGTCTCATCCGTTGGAGCATCAGGCAAGGACGCGAGACCGCTTTCCCGGACCAGCGTGCCTCCGGCCAACTCCGCCACGGCACGCGCATGGACGCGCGCGTGCTGCCGTATGTCCAGCGAGTAGAGATGAAATCCGAAGGTGTTGATTTTTCGCAGCAAAGGGTCCAGCAATAGACGCGCGATGCGCTCGCCGCCGTTGGCCGACAGGCTCTCGCTCATCAACCTTAAATCTGCGGCGTACTCATCCGCATCAAGATAAGCCTCCGCGTGCGAGGGTTCGTCTCGCGTGCGACGCAAACGCAGCAGGACGTAATCCAGATAGCGCCTGTAAATTTCATCAGCCGCGCGCGTCTTATTCTCAAAGGCAACGGGCGGCATGCGCGACGCGTATCTTTCGAGGGCTTCGAGCAAGGCGGGCGAGACCTTCGCCTGTCTCGCGGAAGGACTGAGACGGTCCATCAGTTCCGTCGCGGCGGCGAGATAATGGTCCAGGATTACCTGCCGCGCCATCAACAGCGCGTCGCGCGTAGACTCCGGCGTGACGTACGGGTTGCCGTCGCGGTCCCCGCCGATCCAGGAACCGAAGCGCAGGAAGGTCGGCAACTCGTCGGCGCTCAACTGACATTCATAAACCTGCCGGAAGGCGTCCGCGAATTCCTCGTAGAGACGTGGCAGCGTGGCGATTAAGCAGTCAGAATAATAGTCCAGGCCCATCTTGATTTCATCGCGCACAACTGGCGGGCGACGGCGAATTTCGTCCGTCTGCCAGAGCGCTGTAATCTCCGTCTTGATGGCGGATTCAAGCCTGGCCGCTTCCGCATCCGTGAGGGGTAATTGGTCCAGCCGCTCTAAACTCTCCGCGATGCGCCGTCGCTTAAAAAGCACGGTGCGGCGCGCGACCTCCGTCGGGTGCGCGGTGAAGACCGGGACGACCTCTATGCGGCGGAGCCATTCGAGGGCCGTCTCCAAAGACATCCCGGCCTCGCGCATACGGCGCAGCGTGCCGCGAATCGAAGCGGGCTGCGGTTGATGTGTGGGAGACAGTTGGGCTGCGCGACGGCGGCGCTTACGGTGGTTAGTCTCCGCGAGATTGGTTAGCTCAAAGTAGATGGCGAAAGCCTTCGTCATGCGATAGGCTTCAAAGAGTTCCATGCCGCCGACGGTTTGCGCGGCGTATCTCATTAACTCGTGGGCGGGCACTTCGCCCCCGGCTTGCCGCGAGTCTTGCGCCGTCTCCCTGTACTCAATCGCCAGCAGCCTGAGTTCTTCGACCGCATTGAATAATGTTTGCCCTGACTGCTCTTGCAAGACCTCGCCCAGCAGGCGGCCCAGAGAGCGCACGTCGCGGCGCAACGGCGCTTCCTTCTCCTCCGGCTCATCGCTCGCCAGTTCCGCGAGCCTCCCCTCCTGATCCGCTGCGCCCCACAATGTCTCCCGATTTTTTTTCATTGATAGTTTCCGGCTCACCCGTAGACCCTATATCGGTTTGCGATTGAGTGCGAGTGAGGTCAGTCCCGCCTGCTTCAGCCGGGCGGGTTTCTGCAACCTTGCCGACCCGCCCGGCTGAAGCAGGCGGGACTGACAGAGACGCTTGTCACAGTAGTCGCACTCAATCCGACATCGCTATAGATTATTAAGCAAGGGCTTGAGACATACGCCGCACGCCTTCCGTGAGGACGGGCTTATCCGCGCAGAAAGAGACGCGCAGGTAGCCTTCGCCTTCGCTGCCGAAGGCCACGCCCGGCACTGTGATGACACCATGCGCGAGCATCCTCTCTGCGACCTTTAACGAATCAATCACAACGCCCGTCCTGACCATCGTGTAAAAAGCCCCGTCTGGCACGACCGCGCGCCAGCCCGGCTGCGCGCCTATGAGCGAGAGCAAATGATCGCGCCGCTCATGAAAAGTGGCGCGCATCTGCGCCTTGGCCTGTTCGGCCTCATCCGTCCATGCCGCCTCAAGGGCCGCTTTCTGCGTGACGGTCGAAGCGCAGGTCGTCACGTACCCGTGCAGGACGAGCGCGCTGCTTATCACGTCTTCATCGCCGCACAGCCATCCGATGCGCCACCCGGTCATGCTCATTGATTTTGAGAGGCCGCCGATAACCAGCGTGCGCGCGTACATATCCGAGATAGACGCGGGCCGCTCCATCGTATAGTACAACTCTTTGTAAATCTCATCGCTGATGACGAAAGCATTAGTGCCCGCCAGCGCCTCGGACATCGCCGCCAGGTCCTCTCGCGACAGCGTGCGCCCCGTCGGGTTAGAGGGACTGATGCAGACCATCACCTTAGTGCGCGGAGTAATGCTTCTGCGAAACTCTTCCGCGTCGAAATTGAAATCAAGCGCGGCGGGCAAACGATAAAAGACGGGCCGCGCGCCCGTCATCCTCACGATAGTCGGATAGGCGACGAAACCGGGGTCGGGCAGCAGCACTTCATCGCCTTCATCCACCAGCGTCATCAAGGCCAGGTAGAGCGCCTCTTGCGAACCCGCTGTGACGATGACGCGCTCCGGCCTGCCCTGAGTATGCGCGTATTGAGCAGCGATGCGCTCGCGCAAACCTGGAAGACCGGCGTGAGAAGTATAACCGTTATGTTCTTCCATCACGACGCGCGCAGCGGCGCGTCTGATGACTTCGGGCGTCATCAGGTCCGGCTCACCCAAACCCAGGTTGATACTGCCCGGCGTCGCGCGGTCGAAGAGTTGCCGAATCATACTCTTCTCTATGCCGCGCAAACGCCTCGCTGGCTGAAACTCGCTCAACGCAGGTAGTCCTCCAGTTGCGCCGCGCGGTCAGTCTTCTCGTCGCGGTACTTAACGATGACGGGCGCATAAAGCGAGAGACCCCATGCGCGCCCGCGTTCGCTTTCGACGGCGCGCGTGCCCGGCACGACGACCGCCCCCGCAGGAATCTCCAGCGGCGAATCTTCCTGACGACGATAGATGCGTTCGCGCACTAAATCGAAAACGGGCGTCGAGCCTGTCAGGATAGTGCCCGCCGCCAAGACCGCGCGCTCGCGCACGATGGTCCCTTCATAAACTCCGCAGCCTCCGCCGACCAGAACATCATCCTCTATGATGACAGGGACCGCGCCGACGGGTTCGAGGACGCCGCCGATTTGCGCCGCCGCAGAGAGATGCACGCGCTTGCCCACTTGCGCGCAGGAGCCTACGAGCGCATGACTGTCAATCATCGTCCCTTCATCAACGTAGGCTCCGACGTTGACGTACATCGGCGGCATACAGACGACGCCGGGCGCAACGTAAGCGCCGTCGCGTATGCTGGACCCGCCCGGCACGATTCTGACGTTGTGCTTCACGGACAACTCGCGCACAGGATAAGTGTCCTTGTCAAAAAAGCGTAGACTTCCGTCCGACGCAGACATGTCCCTGAGCACGCCCATGCGAAAGCCCAGGAGAATGCCGCGCTTGACCCAAGCATTGACCAGCCATTCTCCGCCCGGCGTGCGTTCGGCTGCGCGCACCTCGCCCAGATTCAAAGCCGCTTTCAATTCATCGAAGACGGCGCGCTCGTGTTCGGTGAATTTTCCCGCAGCCCTGTGGGCCAACTCTTCTATCTGTTCACGCAGCGACATGTGTTGCTTCCCTCAAGAGGCCGAGTTCTAATATCACTTCGCGCATCCGCGCGCGCGTTTTCTCCTGGACGGGAACGAGCGGCAATCTGAAATTCTCTTCGATTAAATTCATCCACGCGAGCGCAGCCTTCACAGGTCCGGGGCTCGATTCGATGAAGTTCGCCTCCATCAAAGGCAGCAGCCTGTAATGCATCGCGCGCGCGCCGTCCCAGTCGCCGGAGAGAGCCGCGTTGACCATCCGCGACATCAACGCGGGGGCCTCGTTTGCAGCGACCGAGATGAGGCCGTCAGCGCCGAGCGCGATGAGTGGGAACGTCAAAGCGTCGTCGCCCGACAGCACGCGGAAGTTTTCGGGACGCTCGCGCAATATTGCCATCATCTGCGCGAGATCGCCGGATGCTTCCTTCACCGCGACGATGTTCTCGACTTCGCGCGCGAGTCTCAGCGCGGTCTGCGCCGTGATGTTTGAACTGGTGCGACCGGGCACGTTATAGATGACGACGGGCAGGCCGCTGACGGCATCCGCGACGGCGCGGAAGTGCGCGTAGAGTCCTTCCTGCGTCGGCTTGTTGTAGTAAGGCGCGACGACGAGCACGGCATCTGCGCCGAGGTCGCGCGCGGTGCGCGAGTATTCGATGGATGTCGCGGTCGCGTTGCTTCCCGTCCCGGCGATCACATGCGCCCGCCCGCGCGCCGCTTCGACGGTGAGTTTAATAACGCGCTGGTCTTCTGCTTCCGTCATCGTCGCACTCTCGCCGGTCGTGCCGCAGGGGACGAGCAGTTGGACGCCGCCAGCGATCTGGTATTCTATCAATGCACGCAAGGCCACTTCGTCAATCGCTCCGCTCGTCTTGAAGGGAGTCACCAGCGCCGTCGCGCAACCGCGCAGCCAGTCAATCTTGATAGTCATCTTTTCATCATCCTTTCATCTTTACTCAAGGCAGACTCATTTACCAACCCTTTGTTTCATCTCCCCCGTTCAAAATCTCTTCGAGCATCTCTGAAAATTCATAAACTCCCTCGCGCCCCGCAATCCAGCGTGCGGCGTGGAGCGCACCGCTTGCGAATCCCTCTCGCGTGCGCGCCGTGTGTGTGAGCATGATTTGATCCGCGACGGAATCAAAGCCGACGCGGTGCGTGCCCGGAATATGACCCGCGCGCGTGCTCGTGATGGGAACCTGCGGCGCGCTGCTTCCCATTAAATCGCGCAGCCGGAGCGCCGTGCCCGAAGGAGCATCACGTTTGCGCGCGTGGTGCGCTTCCTCTATAAACGGCGCGTAGTCTGCCATGCCTTCAAACAACTCAGCGGCGCGGGCGACGATGCGGTAAAAGAGGTTGACGCCGATGGAGAAGTTCGCGCCGTAGATGAACGCGCCTCCATGCTCTTCGACTACGCGCCGCACGTCATCCATCTTCGCGTACCATCCGGTAGTCCCTTCGACGAGTGGAACTCCCGCGCGCGCGCACGCGAGAGCATGAGGGAGCACGCCGTCAGCCACGGTGAAGTCTATCGCCGCATCATGACCGCGCAGTTGTTCCTGTAACTTGTCCGCGCTGCGCGCCGCGTCTTGAGAAGTGAACACGAGCGCCACTTCATGACCCAACTCCTTCGCGCGTGCGCGGACGAGTTGGCCCATCGTGCCGTTTCCAAACAGGGCGAGCTTCATCTCTCAATTGCTCCTTCATTCTCTACATGCCGCGCTTCGCCTTTGACGCGCGCGAGTAGAATCCTCACCAGCCGCACATATAATTCAACCGCTTCGTTGAGTTCGCGTTTCGAGACGCGCTCATAATCCGTGTGGGCGTCAAGGATAGAGCCTGGGCCGAGCAGTAGCGGCGCGCCCCACTTCGTCAAATACGGAATATCCGTCGTGAAGCGCACGATGCACGATGCGAATCTTTCGACCGCGAGCAAACGCACAGGCTCCGCTTGAGATAAATATTCAACACGAGCGCGCCCTTTGATGGCCCCCTCCAAAATTTCTTTGATGCGAGCGGCGGGCGTGACCAGGCGTATTTGCAAATCGGAGTAGGCTTCAGCCGGAATCACGTTGGCGCGCGTCCCGCCTTGAATCGTCCCGATGTTGCAGATCGTCTCCCCGAAAAATTCATCGGTGGGCCAACTGCACTGGCGTATCAACGCCAGCGCGTCGAGTAATTTTTCGATAGCCGAATCGCCATGCTCAGGATAGGCGGAATGTGCTGCGCGGCCCTTCGCATGAATTCTCAATCGGAGAGAGCCTTTCGAGCCCAGGGCGAGTTGATTGTCCGTCGGCTCGCCGTTGATGAGATAGCGGCAAGAGGCGGCCAACGGATGTTCATTCGCCAGACGCGCGCCATCGCTCCCAGCCTCTTCATCCACTGTGAAGAGCAAGCCGAATTCATTGAAACCATCCGCGCGCAATTGTTCGGCGGCCACAACCTGCGCAGCGATGATGCCTTTCGCATCGCACGCGCCGCGCCCGTAAATCTGCTCGTCATCTTCACGCGAAGGGATGTGCGGCGGGACCGTATCCATGTGCGTCGAGAGGACGACGCGCGGCGGCTCGCCCGTCGTCGCAATGATGTTGACGCGACCGCCCAACGCTGACGCCACCTCCTGCGCTTCGACCCTGTAGCCCAAGCTCTCAAGATATGAACTGAGGAAGCGACCGACAGCCGCCTCCTCGCCGGTGACGGAAGGGATGTCTATCAGGTGTCTTGTTAATTCGATCAGGTTCATACGCTCAAACGCTCAGGCTTATATCACTAGCTCAGGCTCTCTGAATTCAATGCGCCGTTTCCCTCATCTCTAAAACTTCAGTCTCGCACGCCGTCTCTGCAACGCCTTCAAAGAATGTTGCATGAAGCCTGTTGACGGCTTCGGGCAGGTCGTCTTTGGAGACGGCGAAAGTCAGATTGATACTCGAAGCGCCCTGCGAGATGAGATTGATGTTGATGTCGGAGAGGCAATTGAAGATGCGCGCCGCGATGCCGGGTGTGACGCGCAAGCCCTGTCCGACGACGCAGACGATGGCGCAAGGCTGCTCGACCTGAACCGCTCCGAGTTGCTTCAACTCCGAGACGAGGGCGGGCAGCGCGCTCGCATCCTCCAGCGAAAGCGAGACGCTCACCTCCGATGTCGTGACCACGTCTATGACCGTCCGATGACGGTTGAAGATGTCGAAAATCGCGTGCATGAAACCGTATGCGCCGAGCATCCGCGCGGAGCTAATCTGTACGATGGTGATGCCCGTCTTGTGCGCGATGGCCTTGACCGTGAGCGGCGACATCTCTGTTTCCGAGCAGACGAGCGTGCCCGCGTCCTGCGGCGCGCGAGAGTTACAGATACGCACCGGGATGCGCTGCTCAACGGCGGGTTGAATCGTTTTCGGGTGGAGCACCTTCGCGCCGAAGTATGCAAGTTCCGCCGCCTCCGCGTAAGACATGCGCGGAATCGTGCGCGAGCCTTTGACCACGCGCGGGTCAGCCGTCAACACGCCGGACACGTCGGTCCAAATTTGAATCTCGCGTGCTGAGAGCGCGGCCCCTATCAGCGCCGCCGTGTAGTCGGAGCCGCCGCGCCCCAATGTCGTCGTCGCGCCGTCCAACGAAGCGCCTATGAAACCGCCGAGCACGGGAATGTGCTGAGCTTCGATGATTGATGTAAGCTCTGCGCGCGAACGACGCGCGGTCTCTTCCGTTAAGGGTTCGGCACATCCGTGCTCACCCGTAGTCACGATGCAACGGCGCGCGTCAACATAGAGAGCCAATAACCCTGCTTCCAACAGGACTGACGCGAGCAGGTTCGCGGACAGGCGTTCGCCATATGAGGCGACGATGTCTTGCAGGACCGGGCGCGGCATAGAGTGCGCCGCGACAGCCTGTAGTAGCTCGGAGATTTCGCGCCGCGTGTTGTCAACGGTCGCTGCGAAAGCGGCTCGCGTCTCTTCTGTTAGAAGCGCGTGCGCGACGTTCAGGTGTCGCTCGAAATGCTGGTCCAGAAAACGCACAGCCTCATCCGCATGGCCTTCCGCCGCGCGTCCGACGCTCTCAAGGAGCGCATCCGTGACGCGGCTCATCGCGGATGCGACGACGACCGGATGCGCCGCCAGGTGCGCGCGTACTATCTCACGGACGCGCTCGAACGCGGTCGTGTCCGCGAGGGACGTGCCGCCAAATTTCATTATCGTAGACATCATGACTCTAAAAAAATCGTGTCCGAGTGTGCCCTTCAAAATAAATGATGAAGGGGAAGCTGCGCCCCGTGTGCCCGAAAAGCAAAGAGGCCGGTCGTGTATGCTCAC
>DASYML010000226.1:0-9152 GCA_036009045.1 Pyrinomonadaceae bacterium | reverse complement strand
CGGCATGAACGTCCGCATGCAATTGCAAATGCACAAACAAATCTGGGGAGCCGAAGCACGCGGAGTTTGAAAGGATTGACTCATTGACTCATTGACTCATTGATTCATTGGTCCATTGCTTCAATGAGTCAATGAGCCGATGAATCAATGAATCAATTTCTTGATTTCTTATGGGTGGATTTGACGAAAAGGCTTTTGACGGGGCGATGGGGGAAGACGAGCATGAGAGTGCCGCTGGTCGGGAACCAGTGCGCGACGTGAAAGCATCGCCTTCAGACTTGAGCCTTCCCGCTTCATCCTTGCCTTTGGCTGTGTGTCTCGTTTCGGGTGGGATGGATTCGTGCGTGACGGCAGCCATCGCGCGCGGGGAGAATGAGGAGTTGGCACTGCTTCACGTCTCCTACGGGCAGCGCACGGAGGCGCGTGAGCTT
The DNA here is from genome assembly GCA_036009045.1 of Pyrinomonadaceae bacterium. Taxonomy (GTDB): domain Bacteria; phylum Acidobacteriota; class Blastocatellia; order Pyrinomonadales; family Pyrinomonadaceae; genus DASYML01. The sequence continues at coordinate 8,721 of DASYML010000226.1, read as the reverse complement.
CGGGCCTTTGCGGAGATTGCGGATTATTACGGCATCGAGCGGCGGTTGGCCGTCTCGATTGAACACCTCGCGCGCATCGGCGGTTCATCTTTGACAGAGACGGCGCTCCCCGTCGCTGCGGCCAATCTGGAATCGAGGGAGATTCCGACCAGCTACGTGCCGTTTCGCAACGCGCACTTGCTGGCGATTGCCGCGAGTTGGGCGGAAGTCATCAGGGCGACGCGCATCTACATCGGCGCGGTGGCGGAGGATTCGTCTGGCTATCCTGATTGCAGGCCGGAATTTTACGCGGCGTTCGAGCAGGCTATAGAGCAGGGCACGCGACCGGAGACCAGTATTAAAATCATGACGCCGATTATTCATCTGCGTAAATCCGAGATCGTTCGTCGCGGGCTTGAACTCAATGCGCCGCTCAATCTCACATGGTCCTGTTACCAGTCATCGGAACTCGCCTGCGGGCGTTGCGATTCGTGCGCGTTGCGCCTGCGTGCCTTTCGAGAGGCGGGCGTCCCGGACCCCATCTTATATGCTTGACAGAGATGCGTTTGCTGATTAACTTTAAGGCGATTCTCTTGCACAGCATCCGTGACAACCCGTTAACCGCTCAGGGCATCTTAGAAAGCCCCTTCTTGATAAGACCCTGACAATGACTCTGGAGGAATCTTCGATGCGTCCCAAATACTTTTTCATGACTCTGACGGCGGCCTTGATGCTGCTCCTGGGAGCCTTTGCGACTTGCGCTCAGGTGGGAGAGTTGCACGGGCATGTCCTCATCAAACAGGCCGACGGCACGACTGCGCCTTTGCCGAACGCCGTGATTGACGTGTACCGCACGGACATCTCCGGCAAGTTCAACACCAAGACCGATAAGAAAGGTAAGTTCGCCTTCGCCGGATTGCCTCTGGGGTTTTATAACGTCGCCGCCAGCGCGCCGACCGCCTCGCCGAATTTTCTGCCGCACGTTCGAGTCGGACAGGACGTAGACTACGAACTCGTGCTCACGCCCGGTGACGGTAAACGTTTGACGGAGGCTGAAATCAAGGGAGCCACACCCACCACCGCCGCCGCTTCATCCTCAGCCGCTCCCGCCAAGGAGAGCGCGGCTGACAAGGCCAAGCGTGAAGCGATGGAGGCCGAGAATCGTAAAATAGAAGAGAGTAATAAGAAAGCCGTTTCATCTAATGAACTCGTCAACCAGACGCTCAAGGCCGGGAACGAAGCGCTGGGGGCCAAGAATTATGATGAGGCCGTCGCGCAGTACTCTCATGGCATCACGGATGCGCCGGACCATCCGGGAGCGCCTGTGCTTTTAACGAACAGGTCTGTGGCCTACAGGGCGCGCGGCGTTGACCGCTTCAACGCGGCCATCAGAAGCACAGACGACGCGGCCAAAGCAGCAGGAATCGAAGCCGCGAAGAAAGATTGGCAGGCTGCCGCCGAAGATTCGACGAAGGCCGTCCAGATGCTCAAAGCAGCGACTCCGCCGACCGACCCGAAGATGCTGGAAAACTATAACCGTAGCAAATATCTGGCGCTGCTGGCTCGCATGGATGCCATGAAGTTGTTCGTGCCGAAGGTAGCTGCGGCACAGCCCGATGCTGCGGCACAGGCGGATGCAGGGTTGGCGGCTTTCCAGGAGTACATAGCCGAAGAGCCGGACGCCGCCAAAAAGGCCACGGCGCAGAGGGACGCGGCGCAAATGCTTCTGGATGCTGGCGCTGCCGATAAGGCTTTCGGGGAATTTCAAAAGATTCTCGCGGCGAACCCCAACGACCCGGACGCGAATCTCGGCGCGGGGCTGGCCCTCTTCAGCACCCAAGACAAGGCCAAGTATCAGGACGCCGCCAACTATTTGCAGAAGTTTGTGGACACCGCACCGGAGACTCATAAAATGAAGGCCGATGCGAAGGCGATTCTGACAGAGTTGAAGAACACGGAGAAGGTCGTCCCGACGAACACGGGCAGGGGTCGCCGCAAGGGCTGAGACCCGCCACGAGTTAGCTTAACGGTTGTCGCAAGAAAGCCGCGCCGGAGGGTCTTTTGGATGCCCTCCGGCGCGGCTTTTCCCATGCCTCGCGCCGCCCCCAATAGTATGTTTCAATCTTGTCTTGGATGATGATGAAAGAGGACTTCACCACAGAGACAGAGAGCGCACAGAGTTAGCACAGAGAAGAAGATTCAAGTCTCTGTGCATCCTCTGCGTTCTCTGTGTCTCTGTGGTGAATCTCATTTCCCCTCCACTCAAGATCAGATTGAAAGATGACCCCAAAATATCGTCTTGACAGCCCGTAGGTTAAACTGTACTATGTTTTTGCCAACGGTGTTTATCGCACCTGGGCGACTACCAAATCAGGCTTTGACAGCCATCTCAAACGCAAAGAGTGCCCTCCTCTTCTTGTGCAGCGTTTCAAAAATCAGTGAAAGCCCCGTAAAAGAATGTCAGCCAAACTAGGCGAAATTCTCGTCCGCGAAAATCTGCTGACCGCGCAGCAATTGCGTGAGGCGCTGGAGTACCAGCGCGAGCGCGGTGGTCGGCTCGGCTATAATCTGGTCAAGCTCGGACTGGTCTCCGACGACATGATCACCGCCGTTCTCTCGCGTCAATACGGCATCCCTTCCGTCAATCTCGAACTCTTCGATGTTGAGGAATCTGTCATCCGCCTGATTCCGCAGGAGGTGGCCCAGAAATACTCTGTGCTGCCGCTCTCGCGCGTCGGCGCGACGCTCACGCTGGCGATGGTGGACCCCACCAATGTCTTCGCGATGGACGACATCAAGTTCATGACCGGACTCAATATAGAGCCTGTCGTCGTCGCCGAAGCGAGCGTCCAGGCGGCCATCTCCAAGTACTACTCATCTTCGCGTGAGATCGAACTGGCGGCGGTGCCGGATGAGGCGACGGCTGTCGTCGTTGACGGTCTCTCGCTGAAAGGCATGGGCGGCAACGGGAACGGCCACTCCAACAGCATCACCAACGCGGACCTCGTCTCGCTCGACAGCCTGGACTTCGACTCGGAGGCCGCAGACCAACTTGAGGTCATAGAGGACAACGAGGAGATAGACCTCTCCACGCTCTCGCGGATGAGCGAAGATGCGCCCGTCGTGCGTCTCGTCAACGTCCTCATGGTGGACGCTCTCAGACGCGGCACTTCGGACATCCACGTTGAGCCTTACGAGAAAGAGTTGCGGATACGCTTCCGCATTGACGGCGTGCTTTACGACGTGATGCACCCGCCTTTGAAGATGAGAGATGCGCTCGTCTCGCGTCTCAAGATTATGTCCAAGCTGGACATCTCTGAAAAGCGCTTGCCGCAGGATGGCCGTATCAAGATCAAGGTCAAGGTGGAGAACCGTTCGCGCGAGTTGGACTTCCGCGTCTCCACGCTGCCGACGCTCTTCGGTGAAAAAGTCGTGCTCCGTCTACTCGATAAAGAGAACCTCATGCTCGACATGACGAAGCTGGGCTTCGAGCCTGAGTCTTTAGTCAAGTTCCAGCGCAATATTTCCAGGCCCTACGGGATGGTCCTCGTGACTGGTCCAACCGGGTCGGGTAAGACCAACACGCTCTATTCCGCGCTCCAGTCTCTCAACACCAGCGAGACCAACATCATGACTGCGGAAGACCCCGTCGAATTCAACTTGCCGGGCGTCAACCAGGTTCAGATGAAGGAGCAGATCGGACTCAACTTCGCCGCCGCGTTGCGCTCTTTCCTGCGCCAGGACCCGAACATCGTCCTCGTCGGCGAGATACGCGATTTCGAGACCGCAGAGATCGCCATCAAGGCCGCCCTGACGGGCCATCTTGTCCTCTCCACGCTCCACACCAACGACGCGCCCTCGACCATCTCCCGCCTCATGAACATGGGCATAGAGCCATTTCTGGTCGCCACCAGCGTCAACCTCATACAGGCCCAGCGACTCATCCGCCGTGTCTGCAAGAACTGCAAGCAAGAACTCACAGCGCCGCCCGAAGCCCTCATCGAAGTCGGCTTCTCGCCCGAAGAGGCCAAGGCTTTGAAGGTTTTCAAGGGCAAGGGTTGCGCGACCTGCAACAACACCGGTTACAAGGGGCGCATCGGACTCTATGAGGTTTTGGAAGTGACGGACGATATACGCGAATTGATTTTGATAGGAGCCTCCGCGCTCGAACTGCGCCGGAAAGCGATTGAGGACGGCATGATCACTCTGCGCGAGTCCGGCCTTCACAAGATTCGTCAAGGCATCACCACCATCGAAGAAGTCGTGCGGGAGACGGTGGCTTAAAAGGGTAAAAAAGAGTTATGTCACGTCGTGCTGCCGTATTATCTCTGTTAGTGCTCATCTCCCTGGCCGTCGCGCTGCCGCTGGTCAGGTCTCTGGCCTATAACAACCGCGCTGCGTTGACTCAGCATCACGCGCGCCACCACCACTCGCGCGCATGGTGGAGACGGCATCGCGCGGTCCTGCGGCGCAAACGCGCAGCCGCTCTCAAGCGCAAATTCGACCTGACGGCGAACCGCGACCAACACGCTAACCCGTCTCTTCCGGTCATTGAGAAACTGCTCACGCCGAATCTACCGCCCGCGCTCGGTGGTCTCTTTACGGACGCGCGCGGCATCAGCCTGACGCTGCCCGAAGGTTGGAGAAATCGCTCGTCTCTGACGGACAGCGAGATCAAGTTTCAAGTCAACGCGCCGGACGGTCGCCCCGCTGGCGAAGCCTCTCTGACACCCGTCGCGCCAGCGCCTGGCAGCGTCGGCGTTCAACCCATCATGAATCAACGCCGTATGATAGCCGGAGTGCCCTTCACGGAGTTGCGCCGCATCGTCATAGATAAAATGATTGCGGCGGGCGGCTGGGTGGTCAACGATGTCTTGCGCGAGATTGGCGGGCGTCGCGTTTTTGTGGTCCTGGCCCAGACGGGCGATGACAATGACAGGCACACGCCGCCGCAAGCCTGGTCCTTTTATTTCACGGAAGTGGATGGCCACGTCTACAGCTTCACAGCGCACGCGCCGCTCGAATACTCCGAACGCATGGCCGCCGAGTCCGAGAAGGTGATGGCCTCCCTGCGCTCGCGCAAGAACGCGACGGCGATGGAGACTATGCCCCGTTAGTTCTCTCTCTCTTTTGCGAGATAAAAAGTTCGCACACTCCTCAAAGTCAGTTTCGCCCTGGCGCATCACAAGGTAACAAAGCCTATGTCCATGAACGAACCCGTCGCGCAGGTCTCGCTTTCAGAGCTTCTCAAAAAGCTCTCGGAGCTTGGCGGCTCGGACCTTCACATCACGACCGGCACGCCGCCGCAGGTCCGCGTAGACGGCCACCTCAGCCCGCTCGAAGGTTATCGCCCGCTCAACTCCTCAGACACCAAGCAACTCGCCTACTCGGTTTTGACGGACGCCCAGAAACACCGTTTTGAAGAGAGCCTCGAACTGGACTTCTCTTTCGGCGTCAAGGGTCTCTCTCGTTTTCGCGCCAACATTTTCAACCAGCGCGGCGCGGTCGGTGCAGTCTTCCGCGCCATTCCCTACGAGATAAAATCCTTCGAGTCCCTCGGCCTCCCTCCCATCGTCAAGCAACTCTGCGATAAGCCGCGCGGCCTGATTCTCGTCACTGGTCCGACCGGCTCCGGCAAGTCCACCACGCTCGCTTCGATGATTGACAAGATTAACGGCGACCGCCACGAGCACATCCTGACCATCGAAGACCCCATAGAGTTTCTGCACAATCACAAGAACTGCGTCGTCAATCAACGCGAAGTCAACGCGGACACTCGCGGGTTTTCAGAGGCCCTCCGCACGGCTCTGCGCCAGGACCCGGATGTTGTCCTCGTCGGCGAAATGCGCGACCTGGAGACCATCGAATCCGCGCTCCGCATCGCCGAGACGGGCCACCTGACGTTCGCCACCCTGCACACCAACTCCGCCTTCTCCACCATCAACCGCATCATAGATGTCTTCCCCTCGGAGCAGCAGTCGCAAATTCGCGCCCAACTCTCGCTCGTCCTCGAAGGCATCATGTGCCAGGCCCTCTTGCCGCGCGCGAGCGGACAGGGTCGCGCGATGGCCCTGGAGATACTGGTCCCCAACTCCGCCATCCGCAATCTGATCCGCGAAGACAAGGTCCACCAGATTTACTCCATGATGCAGACGGGCCAGGACAAGTACGGCATGCAGACTTTCAACCAGGCGCTCGCCTCGCTCTATCACAAGCGCATCATCACCCTCGACATAGCCATGCAGCGTTCGTCCAACACGGATGAATTGAAAGAGTTGATAGATCGCGGCTCTGGTCTCAACAATGGCAATGCCAACGCCAGCGGAGTCGCCCCCAGACCCGGCGCTCATCCAAGCCCTTACGCACAGGGCCGTCCCGTCGGGGTCCGCCCCGGCACAAGATAAAGCAGTGATAAGTGACAAGGGACAAGTGACGAGAAAAAAATTTGTCTTTAACTTGTCACTTGTCACTCATCACTTTTCACTGTCTGAGGAGTTCTGCTCATGCCCACTTACGTTTTCAAAGGTCGTAACAAACTGAACGAGGTCGTCGTCGGCGAGCGCGTTGCGGATAACCGTGAAGCCCTGCGCCAGGTCCTGCGCCGCGAACAGGTCACGCTGACTTCCGTCAAAGAGAAGGGGCGCGAGATAGGCATCCCCAAAATCGGAGGCCGTGGCAAGGTCAAGTCCAAGGAACTCGCCATCTTCACGCGCCAGTTCTCCGTCATGATAGACGCCGGACTCCCCCTCGTGCAGTGTCTCGAAATCCTGGCCCAGCAACAGGACAACAAGTACTTCCAGCAAATTCTGCTGCAAGTGCGCCAGGACGTGGAGGAAGGCTCGACGCTGGCCGGAGCGATGGCGCGTCATCCGAAGGTCTTCGACCAGCTTTACTCAAACATGGTCGAAGCGGGCGAGACGGGCGGTATTCTGGACCTCATCTTGCAGCGTCTCTCGACCTTCATCGAAAAGCTCGTCAAACTCAAACGCGACGTGGTCTCCGCCATGATCTACCCGGCGGCGGTCGTGTTGATGGCGATTGGTGCAGTGGCCGTCATCATGATCGTGGTTATCCCGCAGTTTCAAAATATCTTCCTGGGCCTGCTCGGTCCTGGCGAGCAATTGCCTCTCCCGACGCGCATCGTCGTCGGCATCAGCAACTTCCTCGCGGGCTGGGGAGGACTCTCCGTCCTCATCGTCATCATCGCCCTCGTCGTCGCCTTACGCTTCTACTACAAGACGCCCGGCGGGCGACGCAACATAGATACGCTGTTCTTAAAGTTCCCGATTCTTGGACCAATTTTCCGCAAGATCGCGGTCGCCCGTTTCTCTCGCACGCTCTCGACCCTGCTCTCATCGGGCGTCCCCATCCTGCAATCGCTCGACATCACGGCCCGCACGGCAGGCAACGTCATCATCGAATCCGCGATTCTCAAGGTCCGCGCCGGAGTCGAACAAGGCCAGAGCTTCGTTGACCCCCTCAAAGCAACCGAAGTCTTCCCCAACATGGTCGCTCAAATGATCGGCATCGGCGAACAGACCGGCGCCCTCGACGCCATGCTCGGCAAGATCGCAGACTTCTACGAACAGGAAGTTGACGCCGCCATCGCCAACCTCCTCAAACTCATCGAACCCCTCCTCATAGGCTTCCTCGGCGTCACCATCGGCTCCATCGTCATCTCCATGTACCTCCCCCTCTTCACCCTCATCGGCAAACTCTCCCAGGGCCATTAAAGCCTGAGCGGTATCTTGTACGTGACAATAAAGTTCTGGACCGGACATTAAAGTTCTGGATTAGACATTAAAGTTCTGAACTGAGCGCCAGTTAAATATCATTGCTTCTCTACCAAACCTAAATGCCCGTGTGAACACTTTTGTCTCACACGGGCGCTTTTGTACTTGAACCGATAGCAGGAGCGTCCTACTGACGGCAATATTAAGTAGCTGAGCTTACCTCCTTTCTTTGTTCAAACTGATGTCCGTGTTGGTGAAATTGATAAGGAAGATTCATGTAGCGAGCAATCCAATAAGGGAACAACTCTTTATCAAGCCAAATGTATTTCCTGTGTTAATTCACATAATCCAATAAGCCCTTTGAAGATAAATGAAAAGTTAGATGCTGATGTTGGGATTGATTTAATTTGTTCTTCCCAACAACGCGGCGGTTCTTTATCTGAATATAGCTCTATGCCCGTCAGTATCAGAATTTTCATTGTGAGGTTTTTATTTCTATGCCGTTTCTTCAAAAAGCTTATGAAAGATTTAATTAGCCTTTTCTCTGTCGTAGTTAAAGATTTTTTTAATGTAGCAAAGGCAAAATATGCGTTTGGGAAATTCCCCGCAAGTAGTTCCATTGTTTCAATATCTTTTTGCCCAAATCCCTCTGTATAGGTCTTACACTCAACAAAAATCAGGTCAGGGTTTTTGACTAGAAAATTGTTCTCTCTAAAAAAGAGTGCTAAATCAGCTTCAGGGGTTTTCTCTTTATTGTCTCCCCCATCCTTTTTTTTGATTTCAAGTCCAAATATGGGAGTAGTTCGACCGTAGAGAGTTATTGCAAAAAACCTCAGTGCTAATAAAACAGCATAAGAGCCATAAGATTGTGCTGCCGGGCTGAATGCCCCTATCGTCCTGTAAGACCAAGACAAATTTTTAGGGGTTGGGGAATGTATCGGTATGGAGAACTCTTCTAGGCAATTAACACATTTAACTTTATATCTTATATCATCAATCGAATACCACG
>DASYML010000225.1:0-39075 GCA_036009045.1 Pyrinomonadaceae bacterium | reverse complement strand
AGTGTGCGTCGGGGTGTGCCTTGAGCGTTCGGAGTTGATGGTGATGGGGTTGCTGGGAGTGCTGAAGGCTGGCGGGGCATATCTGCCGTTAGAGCCTCAGTATCCGATGGCACGCCTGAGTTTCATGCTTGAAGATGCAGGCCCGCAAGTCATCTTGACGCAGCAACACTTGACGGAAAGACTATCCTCAGCGCACGTCCGATTGGTCTGCCTTGACACGGACATGGAGCGCATCGCTAAGGAGGAGACGACGAATCCTCGTTCTGAAGCGACCGCCGAGAATCTGGCTTATATCATCTATACATCAGGCTCTACGGGCAGGCCCAAGGGGGCCATGCTGGCGCATCGTGGAATCGTCAACTGCATCTCCTGGATGCAGTCCACCTACCGGCTCAGCGAGAGTGATAGGTTTCTGATGAAGACCTCGCTGAACTTCGATCCATCAGTGTGGGAGGTGTTTTGGCCGCTCGGAGTCGGAGCCAGCGTCTTGATTGCTGGTCCACAATCATCGTTCGACAATGTTGTATTGGTGGAAGAGATGACGCGCCACCGAGTCACCATCGCATACTTCGTCCCCACACTGCTGCGTCTCCTGCTGGATGAATGCGGGTTGGAGAAGGTGACGACGTTGCGGCAGGTGATTTGCGGCGGCGAGGTATTGCCCCTTGATGTTATGGAGTCCTTCCACGAGCGACTCGACGCCGAATTGCATCACTCATATGGTCCCACAGAGACTTCGATTGCCGTGACGGAGTGGACCTGCGCGCCCGCGCCGGACCTGCCGAGAGCGTTGATGGGACGCCCGTTGGGAAATACACAAGTATATGTTTTGGACGGCGAGATGGAATTGGTCCCGTTTGGGGTCACAGGCGAGCTATATGTCGGAGGTGAAGGCGTCGGGCGGGGTTATCTGAAGAGGCCGGAGTTGACGGCGGAAAGGTTCGTGCCGGACCCGTTCAAGACAGAAGCAGGGGCGCGCATGTACAGGACCGGCGACCTTGTGAGGTATAGCCGTGATGGGAATCTCTTGTTCTTGGGACGCGTTGACGAGCAGGTAAAAGTGCGCGGCCATCGCATAGAGTTGGGCGAGATTGAAGCCGCGCTCGACCAGCACCCGCAGGTGCTTGAAAGCGTCGTGCTGGCTTATAAAGTTGAAAACGACGAGAAGCGGCTCGTCGGATATGTGGTCCAGAATAAGGCCGGGTTGACAACTCAGGAGTTGCGGGAATTCTTGGGCCAACGTTTGCCGGAGCACATGATTCCGTCGGCGATTGTGCAACTGGACGCCCTGCCGTTGATGCCGAACGGGAAGGTGGACCGGCGAGCCTTGCCCGCGCCGGAATTGACACGCGAGAGCGGAGGCGGGGCTTATGTTGGACCAAGAACGATGGTCGAAGAGAGCCTGGCCCACATCTGGGAAGAGTTGCTCGGAATTGAACGTGTCGGCATAGAGGATGACTTTTTCGCGTTGGGCGGTCACTCGCTGCTGGGCACGCGGCTCATCTCAAGAGTGCGCCAACACTTCTCAGTAGAGATTCCCCTGCGTAACTTGTTTGAGAAGCCGACGGTGGCCGGATTCGCGCATGAGATAGAAGCGGCGATGAGGGCCGAAATGGTCCAGCGCGCCGGACCGATTGTCCGCGTCTCGCGCGAGCAACCGCTGCCCGTCTCGTTCGCTCAACAACGTCTCTGGTTCATAGAGCAGTTAGAGCCGACGGCGGCGGCCTATTGCATCCCGCAGCTTCTCAGCATCAAGGGTCATTTGAACGTCCTCGCGCTTGAAGAGAGCTTCAACGAGATCGTGCGGCGTCATGAAGTTCTGCGCACGATTTTTCAAGTCAACGACGGCGATCCTGTTCAGGTCATTAAGCCGTTCCAACCCGCGCCGCTGCCCGTCGTGGATGTGAGCGCGTTGCCGCCGGATAAGCGCGAAGCGACCAGCAACGAATTGTGCGCCGAAGAGGTCCGGCGTCCATTTGATTTAGAGCATGGCCCGCTGGTCCGCGTAAAGCTGTTGCGGCTCGAAGCGGAAGACTATCTCTTAATCGTAACGATGCACCACATCGTCACGGACGGATGGTCGTCCGGCGTGTTGGTGCGCGAGGTGGCCGCGCTTTACGAAGCGTTCCTCTCGGACAGGCCCTCGCCTTTGCCTGAACTGGAAATTCAATATGCGGATTACGCCGCATGGCAGCAACAGTGGCTCCGTGACGAAGCCCTCGAAGAGCAGCTTGCATACTGGCGAAAGCATCTTGGCGGCTCGCCTCCGCTGCTGGAATTGCCGACAGATCGCCCGCGCCCCCTTCATCTCAGTTATCGCGGCGGGCAGTTGCCGTTCGCTTTAACAGCGGACCTCACGAGGAAGCTCAAAGAGTTGGGCCGTGATGAAGGGGCGACTCTATTCATGATGCTGCTGGCAGGATTTCAAACTCTGCTCCACAGGTACACAGGACAGGATGAGATTATCGTCGGGACGCCGATAGCCAATCGCCAGCGCGGCGAGCTTGAAAACCTCATAGGCTTTTTCGTCAACACCCTCGCTATGAGAGTTGATTTGACGGGATCGCCCACCTTCAGAGAATTGCTGGCGCGTGTCAAGGAAGTGGCGCTCGGCGCATACGCGCACCAGGATGTGCCGTTTGAAAAACTGGTCGAAGAGTTGCAGCCGGAAAGAGACTTGAGCCGCACACCGCTGTTTGACGTTTTGTTTGCCTTGCAGAATGCCTCTTCGCAACAGCTTGAACTGCCGGGGCTGTCGCTCACTCCAAGAGTGTTTGATAGCGGGGCCGCCAGGTTCAGCCTTGAGTGCCTGATGTGGGAGCAGGCGGACACGCTGCACGGAGTCTTCATCTATAGCAAGGACTTATTTGATGAGACGACGGTGCGGCGTATGCTCACACACTTCCTGACGCTGCTTGAGAGTATCGCTGCCGCGCCGGATGAGAGCATCACGTCCCTGCCGTTGCTGACGGGTGAGGAAGAGCATCAACTGCTCGTCGCCTGGAACGACACGCAGGCAAGTTTGCCGGAAGAGCTCTGCGTTCATCATCTCTTCGCGCAACAGGCGGAGAGCACGCCGGATGCGCTGGCGCTGGTCTTCGGTGACGAGCGGCTCGATTACAGGGAATTGAACCGGCGCGCGAACAGGTTGGCCCATCACCTGCAAAAGATGGGTGTGGGGCCGGAGAGCACCGTCGGCATCATGTTGGAACGCTCCGTGCAGATGTGGGTCTGCGTGCTGGGAGCTTTGAAGGCTGGCGCGGCGTATCTGCCGCTCGACCCGCAGTACCCGCTTGAGCGCATCGCCTTCATGCTCGAAGACGCGCGCGTGCAAGTGCTGCTGACGCAGCTTGAATTATTGGATCTGCTTCCTGAGAGTGAAGCGATTGTTATTTGCCCTGACCGTGATGCGTACGCGATTGACGTTGAAGATGATGAGAATCCTTTGAACAGTATGACGCAGGGAAATCTGGCCTACGTCATGTACACCAGCGGCTCGACGGGGAGACCGAAAGCCGTCGCGATGCCGCATCGCGCGCTCGTCAACTTGATGGGATGGCAGCTTGCGCGCTCGCCGCGCAACCTGCGAACGGTGCAGTTCGCTTCGCTCAGCTTCGATGTATCCTTCCAGGAGACTTTCTCAACGTGGTGCGCGGGCGGCGCGCTGGTCCTGATAGATGAAGATACGCGCCGCGATTCCAGAGAGTTGTTGCGAATACTGGTCCAGCATCGTATAGAGAGATTGTTCCTGCCTTACGTCGCGCTGCAACACCTGGCGGAAGTGGCCGTGGCGGAAAACATTTTTCCAGAGAGCCTGCGCCAGGTCATCACCGCCGGGGAGCAGTTGAAGATTACGCGGGCCATTCGCGCCCTCTTCGGCAGGCTGGAAGGCTGTGTGCTGGACAACCACTACGGCCCGTCCGAGACGCATCTGGTGAGCGCGTTTCTGCTCGACGGCGCGACCGGGCAATGGCCCGAACTGCCATCCATCGGTAAGCCCATCGCCAATACGCAGCTTTACGTGCTGGACGAGCGCATGCAACTTGTCGCGCAGGGAGTCGCCGGCGAGTTGTACATCGGCGGCGAATGTCTGGCGAGAGGTTATCTACACCGCGCGGAATTGACCGCCGGGAAATTTATCCCGCATCCGTTTGACGCGCAGGGCGGCGCGCGCCTTTATCGCACGGGCGACCTCGTGCGCAGCTTGCCGGATGGAAATTTGCTGTTTCTGGGGCGGGGCGACTATCAAGCGAAGGTGCGCGGCTATCGCATAGAGTTGGGCGAAGTTGAGGCCGCGTTGCGGCATCACGCGATGGTGCGCGAGGCGGTCTTGATGGTCTACGAAACAGGAACGGGAGAAAAGCGATTGGCGGCCTACGTGCAGCCGGAGCGGGAGGCAAATCTAACGGGCGCGGAGTTGCGCGAGCATCTCAAAGAGACGCTGCCGGAATATATGGTCCCGTCAACTTTCATCATGGTGGACCAATTTCCGCTGACGCCCAGCGGAAAGATTAACCGGCGCGCTCTGCCTCGACCGGAGCAGGCGAGGCTTGATGAAGATAGAGCTTATCTGGCGCCGCGCACGCCCACGGAAGAGATGTTGGCAGGATTGTGGGCCGAGACGCTGGGCGTAGAGCGTGTCGGCGTCATGGATAACTTTTTTGAGTTGGGCGGTCATTCGCTCGTCGCCACAAGGCTCATGTCGCGCGTGCGCGAAGCCTTCAATGTGGAACTGCCGCTGCGTCAACTCTTCCTCGCTCCGACCGTCGCCGGGCTTTCGCAGAGTCTTGAAACGGAAATGCTCGACGGCCATCAAGGAGTGTTCCGGCCTCTCCTGCCACTTGCGAGAGAAGCAGAAGATGTCTTGCCGCTCTCCTTTGCACAGCAACGTATGTGGTTCCTCAACCAGTTGGAACCTGAGAGCGCGACCTACAACATATCGAGCACGATTCGTCTCAAGGGACAACTGGACATCGCCGCACTTGAAGAAAGCTTCAATGAGATTGTTCGGCGTCATGAAGCATTGCGCACCACCTTCGCGCACGTCAATGGAGAACCCGCACAAATGATCGCTCCCCCGGCGACGTTTTTACTCCAAGTCGTTGACCTCAGCAACTGCACGGAGGACGTGCGCGAGACGGAGGCGCGCTCTCTGGCGAACGCGGAGGCACGCGAGCCGTTTAACCTGGCGCAGGGACCGCTGATACGAGCGCGCCTCTTGAAACTGAAGGCGGATGAACACTGGCTGCTCTTAACCATGCACCACATCATCAGCGATGGATGGTCAATGAGCATACTGGTGCGCGATGTGACGACGCTCTACACCTCTTTCAAGAAGGGCGAGACGGCAGAGTTGCCGTTGTTGCCGATTCAGTATGCGGACTATGCCGTGTGGCAGAGGGCATGGCTGACAGGCGAAGTGTTGGAGCGTCAACTCTCTTACTGGCGAAAGCAGTTGGGCGGCACGCTGCCAGTGCTTGAGCTACCGGCGGACAAGCCGCGCCCGCCCGTGCAGACATATAACGGCGCGCATCGCGCACTGGAATTGTCTCAGGCGACGAGCGACGCTTTGAAAAAGCTCAGCCGCCAACATGGCGTCACGCTCTTCATGACGCTGCTCGCGGCGTTCAAGGTGCTGCTCTCGCGTTACACGGGTTTGCAGGATGTGCTGGTCGGAACGCCCATCGCCGGGCGCAATCGTACAGAGCTTGAAGGGCTGATTGGTTTTCTGGTGAACACGCTCGTCATACGCACGGACCTGTCCGGCAATCCGCCCTTCAAAGAACTGCTCAACCGCGTGCGCGAAGTAACGCTCGGCGCGTACCAGCATCAGGAATTGCCCTTTGAAAAACTGGTGGATGTCTTACAGCCGACGCGCGACCCGGCACACACGCCGCTCTTTCAAGTCATGTTCGCTTTCCAGAACGCATTGCAGGCAGAATTAAAGCTGGAAGGCTTGGACCTCAGCGAGATTGAAACCGCAGACGATAGCGCCAAGTTTGATTTGACTCTCGTGATGTCCGAAAGAGATGGGCGCATCGCCGGAACCCTCGTCTATAACACGGACCTCTTCGAGGCGACGACGATTGAGCGCCTGTCAAAACATTTCGCCAACCTCCTGGAAGGCATCGTCGCGGACCCGTCGCAAAGGCTCATGCAGTTGCCGCTTCTCTCGGATGAAGAACGTCGCCAGTTGCTCGCATGGAACGAGACAGAGACGGATTACCCGCGCGAGAAATCTCTCGCGGAGCTATTCGAGGAGACGGTTGAGCGCACGCCGGATGCGCTGGCGCTTGTCTCAAAGGATGAGAGGTTAACTTACCGCGAGCTAAACGCGCGTGGCAATCAAATGGCTCATTACCTGCGCCGCCTGGATGTCGGGCCGGACGCGCTGGTGGGTCTCTGTCTTGAACGCTCGGTAGAGATGATTGTCGGGCTGCTCGGCATTCTCAAAGCGGGCGCGGCTTATCTCCCGCTCGATACATCTTACCCGCGAGAGCGCCTTGAAACGATGACGAGAGAGGCGCGCGTGCGAGTTTTATTGACAAGGCAATCGCTGGCCGGGAGCTTGCCGGAAAGCGATGCCCGCCGGGTCCTGATAGATACAGAGTGGTCCAGGATTGCGCTCGAAAGCGAGAAGAATGCGGACCACTCCGGCAACAGCCGCGACGCTCTGGCTTATGTCATGTATACCTCCGGTTCGACGGGCAGGCCGAAGGGCGTCAGCATTACTCAACGCAATGTTGTGCGGCTCGTCAGGCAGACGAACTATGCCGCGCTCGATGCCGAACAGGTTTTTCTACAACTCGCTCCCATCTCCTTCGATGCTTCGACCTTTGAAATCTGGGGCAGCCTGCTCAACGGCGCGCGTCTCGTCTTGATGCCCGCACACGCTCCGACCCTTGAAGAGTTGGGCGCGGTGATTTTGAAATACCGTGTGACGACGTTGTGGCTGACAGCCGGGCTGTTTCATCAGATGGCAGATTATCATCTCGACTCGCTGCGACCGGTGCGGCAATTGCTGGCGGGCGGCGATGTCCTCTCCGTCCAACACGTCAAGCGCGTGCTGCAAAATATTCCCGGCCTCCGATTGATTAACGGCTATGGGCCAACGGAGAGCACGACCTTCGCGTGTTGCCATGTGATGAGGGATGCGTGCGACGTGGGGGCGAGCGTTTCCATCGGCAAGCCCATCGCCAATACCGAAGCCTTCGTGCTTGACGAGCAGATGCAGTTGGTTCCTGAAGGCGTGGCGGGCGAGTTGTACATCGGCGGCGACGGGGTGGCGCGCGGGTACTTGAACAGGCCGGATGTGACGGCTGAGCGATTCGTCCCGCATCCCTTGAGCGCAATGCGCGGGGCGAGGATGTACAGGACCGGCGACATCGTGCGTCATCTGCCGGAAGGGAATTTGGAATTTCTGGGCCGCCTTGACGAGCAGGTGAAAGTGCGCGGCTATCGCATAGAGTTGGGAGAGGTGGAATTCGTACTGGCCCAGCATCGCTCAGTCAGAGAAGCCGTGGTCGTCGCACAGGCAGAGGCCGCTGGAGACAAAAGGCTCGTGGCGTACATCGTGACCGAGGGTCAAGCAGCGAGCGAATTGATTGGCGAGTTGCGCGGCTTTTTGAAAGAGAAACTGCCCGATTACATGATGCCCTCTGCCTTCGTCATGCTCAACGCGCTGCCCTTAACGCCGAACGGTAAAGTTGACAGGCGCGCTCTGCCTTCGCCGGATGTGTCTGGCGTTCGAGTGGAAGGTGAATACTTGCCGCCAAACACTCCCGTCGAAGCATTGCTGGCGCGCGTCTGGGCCGAAGTGTTGGGCGTTGAGAGAGTCAGTCTCGCGGATGATTTCTTTGAACTCGGCGGCCATTCACTGCTCGCCACACAGGTCGTCACTCGTCTGCGAGAAGCCTTGCAGGTGGAACTGCCGCTGCGAGAGTTGTTCACGCATCCGACCGTCGCAGAGTTCGCCCACAGCATCGAGCAGGCTCTCAGGGAAGGAAACGGGATTACAGGTCCACCAATCGAAAGAGTTTCCAGAGACGGTGAATTGCCGCTCTCGTTCGCGCAACAGCGTTTATGGTTTGTGGACCAGTTTGAGCCTGAGAGCACGGCTTATCATCTGCCGGTGGCCGTGCGGTTGCGGGGCGCGCTGGATGTCGCCGCGTTGGAACGCAGCCTGAGCGAGATTGTGCGCCGTCATGAAGTCCTGCGGACCGTCTTCAAGTCAATCGAGGGAAGGCCAACGCAGTGTATCCTGCCCGCCGTCGCGCTGCCCATGCCTTTGACGGACTTGAGCGCGCTGGATGAGGCGGAGCGTGAGGCCAGAGCCATCGCTCTCTGCATGGCTGAGACAGCGCGCCCCTTCGATTTGGAACACGGGCCGCTGGTGCGCGCGAGCCTCTTGAGATTGGGTCAGAGCGAGCATGTCTTGCTGCTGGTCATGCATCACATCGTGAGCGATGCCTGGTCGCTTGAAATACTCGTCCGCGAGATGACAGTGCTTTACAGAGCTTACAAGGCGGGGGAGCAATCGCCGCTCGCGGAGTTGTTGATTCAATACGCGGATTACGCACACTGGCAGCGTGAGTGGCTGCAAGGCGAGACGCTGGAAAGGATGCTCGCCTACTGGAAAGCGCGACTGGCCGGAGCGCCTCCCTTGCTGGCACTTCCCGCCGACAGGCCGAGGCCGCCCGTGCAGAGTTTTCGCGGGGACAAGCAGACCTTCGTCCTCGCGCCGGAACTGGGCCAATCTTTAAGAGACTTGAGCCGCCGCGAAGGCGTCACGCTCTTCATGACGCTGCTGGCCGCCTTCCAGACTTTGCTTTATCGCTATACGAATCAATCAGACATAGTCATCGGCGCGGACATCAACAATCGCAACCGGATTGAGACAGAGCGCATGATCGGCTTCTTCATCAACATGCTGGTGATGAGGACGGACCTTTCGGGCAATCCGACGTTCGAGGACCTGTTGGAGCGTGTGCGCGGCATGGCGCTCGGAGCTTATGCACATCAGGACGTGCCACTGGAAAAGATTGTAGAGGAGTTGCAGCCGGAACGAAGCCTGAGCTATACGCCGCTCTTTCAGGTGGTCTTCAATCTTAATAACGGGATGACTCAAACCCTGGAACTGCCTGGTCTCACCCTGAGTCCGTTGTCATTGGATTTCACGGAAGTAAAATTTGACCTCTCGTTATTCATGTGGGACAGGGAAGACGGTCTCTCAGGAATGTGGACCTACAGCGCGGACCTCTTCGACGCGGAACGCATCAAGCGGCTGGACGAGCATTTCACAAACTTGCTGCACAGCATCGTCTTGAATCCTTCACAACGTCTGAACGACCTGGAATATCTCACGGAGACTGAGAAGCACACACGCACCACGGCGAGGAAGGAACTCAAGGAAGCGAACCGCCAAAAATTCAAGAGCGTGCGGCCCAGAACTGTCACCAGGTCGAAGGGCGACCTCATCAAAACAGGGACTCTCGGCAACGGGTCTGCGTTGCCGCTCGTCATCGAGCCGGATGCTGAGGATGTTGATCTGCCTCTCTGGGCCAGAAATAATCCGGGCTTCATAGAAGAGCAGTTGTTCAAGCATGGGGCGTTGCTGTTCCGCAATTTCGATCTGCACTCGATGGCGGATTTCGCGCGGTTCACGGGTGCGGTCGCGCCCGAACTTTTGGACTACACAGAGCCTTCGTCGCCGCGCACGGAGTTGAGCGATAAAATTTATACTTCTACCGAATATCCTGCGGACCAGTGGATCCAACTGCACAACGAAATGTCCTACGCGCATCAATGGCCGCGCACGGTCTATTTCTTCTGCCAGCAGCCAGCCGCTACGGGCGGCGAGACGCCCATCGCCGACAGCGGCAAAGTTTTTCGCCTGCTCGACCCGGCCATCCGAAAGCGTTTCATCGAGCGACAGGTCATGTATCTACGAAACTTCGGCGACGGGCTGGACCTGCCGTGGCAACGTGTCTTTCAGACGACCGATAAAGCCGTGGTCGAAGAGTATTGCCGTCAAGCTCAAGTCGAATTTGAATGGAAGAACGGCGACCGACTGAGGACACGGCAGGTTCGCCAGTCCGTTATCAAGCATCCACGCACGGGCGAGACAGTGTGGTTCAACCAGGTCCATGCCTTTCATCTCTCGACGCTGGACGCTGCGGTTCTTGAATCCCTGCTGGTGGAAATGACTGAGGATGACCTTCCGCGTAACGCCTACTACGGCGACGGCTCGCCGATTGAGAGTTCGGTGATCGCGGAAATTCGTGAAGCCTACAGGCAGGCGGCCGTCACTTTCCCCTGGCGTGCGGGCGACATCATGATGCTGGATAACATGCAGGTGGCCCACGGGAGAGCACCCTTCACGGGCACGCGCAAAGTTTTAGTCGCCATGTCAGGGCGCATCGCAAAGAGCGAGTTGGAGACGGAAGGCATCGGTTAAGGAGCGGAGTTTATGGTCCAGGCTGGGGAGAATAAAAAATTCGCGCTCGATAAATTTCGCAGCATCAAGCCGCAGGCTCTCAGCCTGTCGCGCGAGTCGCTCGTCCAGACGGGTTATCTGGACCCGCAGGAGACGCTCCCGCTCGTCCTGCAACCGCAGGACGAGGATTTTGATTTGCTCAGTTGGGCGCGCAGCAACCATGACTTTCTTGAAAACAACCTGCTCAGTCACGGCGGCTTGCTCTTTAGAAATTTCGATCTCGATGAAGTCTCTAAGTTCGAGCGGTTCGCGCGCGACTATGCGCCGCAGTTGATGGATTATCTGGACCAGCACACTCCGCGAACGAGAGTGACAGAGGCCGTCTATACTTCTACGGAATATCCTGCGGACCATCACGTTCCCTTTCATAGCGAGAATTCCAAGAATCATCTTTGGCCGATGAAGATTTGGTTTTATTGCGTGCAGCCCGCAGAGCAAGGCGGAGAGACGCCGATTGCAGACAATCGCAAAGTCTTTCATCTGCTGGATGCGCGCATCAAAGAACGCTTCATCAGCGAGCGGGTCATGTATGTGCGAAACTTCGGCGAGGGTGTGGGCCTCTCATGGCAGCGAGCCTTTCAAACGACGGACCGCGCGGTAGTCGAAAAATATTGCCGCGAATCGGGGATGGAATATGACTGGAAGGACGGCAATCGTTTGCGGCTCCGCCATGTGTGCCAGGCTATCGCTAAGCATCCACGGACGGGCGAGACAGTGTGGTTTAATCAAGCGCACCTCTTTCACGTCGCGGGGTTGACGAGCGCGGTCCGCGACTCGCTCCTGGAATTGTTCAAGGAAGAAGACCTGCCAAGCAACGCTTATTATGGCGACGGTTCTCGCATAGAAGATTCCGTCATCGAAGAGATTCGCCATGCTTACAGCCAGGCAGCCGTGACGTTTCCCTGGCAGGCGAAGGACCTTTTGATGTTGGATAACATGTTGGTGGCCCACGGGAGAGCACCCTTCACGGGCACGCGCAAAGTTTTAGTTGCGATGGCTGAACCCTACGGCGGCGAGCGGAGTTCCAACCTCACGGGAGAGTTCAACTAAATGCAGCCAGAAGTGATTAAAGGTTTTCGTCTCTCCCCACAGCAAAGGCTCCTGTGGTCGTTACTGCAAGAGAACAGTCGGGTTTACCGCGCGCAATGCGCCATCCTGCTCGAAGGCTCGCTGCGGGCTGAGGTCTTGCAGGAGGCCGTGCAGAAGATTGTTGACCGGCACGAAATCCTGCGTACAACTTTCAACAGGCTGCCGGGGATGAAGCTGCCCGTGCAGGTCGTCGCGGAGATGGGCCAACCGCTCTGGCGAAGAATTGACCAGGGTTCCGGCGATGAACATTCGCCAGCCATCGCCGAGCTTTTAGATGAAGAAAGAAACGCGGGCTTCGATGTTGAGCGCGGCCCGTTGATGCGTTGCACGCTGGTTTGCCTGTCAACAGATAGACACCTCTTGATAGTTACTCTTCCATCTTTGTGCTCGGATACGCGCTCGCTCCAAAACATCTTTGATGAGATAGCGCGTGACTACCAGTCGAGCATGAAGGGCGATGCACAGCCCGCAGAGACAGTGCAGTATATTCAATTCTCCGAATGGCAGAACGAGTTGCTTGAGACGGTTGATGAAGGGGATGCTGGCAGAGAGTTCTGGCACAGCCAAAGCGAACAGGCCGCGCCAGCCTTGTTACTCCCTCTGGAAAATAGCCCGCTCACCGTTCCCTCATTCGAGCCGCACGCTTGGGCCGAAGCGATGAGCCCGGAAATTCTCTCAAGGATAAATGCCGTCGCGGAAAAGCAAGATGTTGCGCCGGAGGTGTTGCTGTTGGCTTGCTGGCAGACGCTGCTTTGGCGGCTGACTGGTGAACAGAACGTAGTGGTCCAACTTCGTTGCGATGGCAGAGCGTATGAGGAGATGAAGGAAGGGCTTGGATTATACGAGACGTGGCCGCCTTTGCGTTGCTTCTTCGCGGAAAATTTTCGCTGCGATGAAATCCTCGCGGCGATAGACAAAACATGGAAAGAAACCCAGGAGTGGCAGGAATATTTCTCCGGTGAAGAGTTTGCCAGTGAGGGCGTGAGTAAGATCGGCTTCTCGGTGGAAGAATGGCCCGCCGCGCAGGAAGCCGGCGGCATGCGCTTTTCTCTCATCAATCAAGACGCTTGCACGGAGCGATTTAAGCTCAAGCTCTCCTGCCAGCAAACGCCTTTCGGGTTGAACCTGTTAATACATTTCGACCCGGCGTTTTATCGCCTGGAACTCATCAAGATACTGGCCCATCAATATACAACGCTCCTCGATAGCATCTTGACGAAGACCGATATCCGACTCGGCGAGTTGGATGTCTTGAGCGATGAAGAGCGGCATCGGATTCTCTCAGAGTGGAACCGGACCGCCATAGAGTTTCCCACCTCGCCCTGTTTGCCTCAGATGTTCGAGGCGCAGGTCGAGCGCACGCCGGATGCCGTCGCGCTCATCTTTGAGGACCAGCGTCTGACCTTCGCCCAACTCAACCAACGCGCCAACCAGTTGGCCCACTTCCTGCGTCGTCGCGGCGTCGCTCCTGAAATCCCCGTGGCGCTCTGCGCGGAACGCTCGCCGGATATGCTCGTCGCGCTCTTAGCCATCTGGAAGGCCGGCGGCGTCTATCTCCCGCTCGATCCGTTGCAGCCAAAAGTCCGGCTGGCCTACATGATTGAAAACGCGCGGGCCCGTCTGGTCATCACTCAAGAGGCTTTGAAGCCGCTTCTGCCGGAGCAACAAACAGAACTCATCTTTCTGGACTCGGACCGGGAGCAGATCGCCCGCGAGAGCGAAGATAACCCGGCCGTCAATCTCTTACCCTCTCATCTGGCTTACATCATCTACACGTCTGGTTCGACGGGCCAGCCCAAGGGAGCGATGATAGAGCACGCTTCGCTGCTCAACCTGACTCATGCCCTGAGCGAAAGAATTTACAAAGACGTGCGTGCAGCAACCTTGCGCGTTAGTCTCAACGCGCCGCTCGCCTTCGACTCCTCAATCAAACAGATAGTGCAGGTGGCGCAGGGGCGCGCTCTCTGCATCGTGCCGGAGGATGTGCGTAAAGACGGCGACGCGCTGTTGGAGTATGTGGAGCGGCACGGATTGGACGTGCTGGACTGCACGCCTTCGCAATTGAGGATGGTGCTGGAAGGCGGGACGAGTGAGACGAAGCGAGAGGAACGCGCGATGACGGTGCTCGTCGGAGGCGAGGCGATAGATGATGAGATGTGGCAGAAGATGCGTGCATCGGAGAGGACCAGTTATTACAACGTCTATGGGCCAACGGAATGCACCGTGGATGCGACAGCCTGCCCGGTCGAGAAAGAGATGGAACGAGCGGTAATCGGGCGACCGCTGGGAAACGTGCAGACGTATGTGCTGGACCAGAAGATGAGAGCGGTCGCGTTGGGAGTGGCCGGAGAATTGTGCATCGGTGGAGCGGGAGTTGGGCGCGGGTATGTGTGGAACCCTGAGCAGACGGCTGAAAGATTCATCCCGAATCCTTACGGGATGGAGCCTGGCGCCAGGATGTACAGGACAGGAGACCTCGCGCGTTACAGGCTTGACGGGAATCTGGAATTCCTGGGCCGGATAGATCATCAGGTTAAGATAAGAGGCTCGCGTATAGAGTTGGGCGAGATTGAGGCCACGCTCTCAACGCATCCGTCTGTCCGTGCGGCGGCGTTGATGGTCAGAGAGGATACGCCCGGCGACAAAAGGCTTGCTGCTTATATAGTCGCACGCCAACCCGTCCCGTCTACCAGCGAGTTGCACGCCTTCCTGCGCGAGCGGTTGCCTGAGTACATGATGCCTTCAGCCTTCGTCATGCTCGACTCGCTGCCCCTCACGCCGAACGGTAAAGTTGACAGGCAGGCTTTGCCCGCGCCGGAACAACTGCGCCCGGAACTGGAAGAGGCTTACGTCGCGCCGCGTAACACCGTGGAAGAATTACTGGCTGGCATCTGGGCGCAATTGCTGGGCGTAGAGCGAGTCGGTGTCCTTGATAACTTCTTCGAGTTGGGCGGTCATTCGCTGCTGGCGACGCAAATCATTTCGCAGATGCGCCAGGCTTTCAAGGTAGAAATTCCGCTACGCAATATTTTCGAGATGCCGACCATCGCCGCTCTCTCTGTCAGCGTCGAGAAGGCTATGAAGACGGCGGCGGGTGTCCAGGTCGCGCCAATCGAACGCGTCTCGCGCGATGAAAGGTTGCCGCTCTCGTTCGCGCAGCAGCGTCTATGGCTTCTGGACCAGATTGATTCTGGCACGACGGCCTATCACGTCCCTTATGCTATCGGCCTCAAGGGCACGCTTGACATCGAGGCTCTGGAAAGAAGTTTGACGGAGATAGTGCGGCGACACGAAGTTCTCCGCACGACGTTTGCGCTGGCCGGAGGACAACCGGCGCAGTTCATCAAGCCGCCGATGCCGTTTGAGTTGAATGTGACCGACCTGCTTGAGTTGGAGGAACCGGAGCGCGAGGCTCAGAAAGCCCGCCTCATGAATGAAGAGGCGCAGCGTCCGTTTGACCTTGAGCGAGGACCGTTGGTCCGCGCACGACTACTGCGAGTGGATGAGAGAGAGCATGTCCTGATCTTCGTCATGCATCACATAGTCTTCGATGCCTGGTCCATCGGTGTGCTCTTGCAGGAAGTGGCGACGCTCTATCAAGCCTTCTCGCTGGGCCAACCCTCGCCGCTGGCTGAATTGCCAATCCAGTATGCTGACTTCGCGCACTGGCAGCGCACATGGATGCAGGGCGAGACGTTGGAAGAACATCTGGCCTATTGGCGAGCGCAGCTTGCGGAACACACGACGCTTGAGTTGCCGACAGACAGGCCGCGCCCGCCCGCGCAAACCTTCAACGGCGCGCATCAAACGTTCACGCTGGACGGCTCGCTGGTCCGGTCTCTATACGAGTTGAGCCGTCGCGAGGGTGTCACACTCTTCATGACGCTGCTGGCGGCATTTCAAACGCTGCTCCACCGCTACACGGGGCAGGAAGACATTATCCTGGGAACGCCTATTGCCAATCGCAACTATCTTGAGATTGAAAGCTTGATAGGATTCTTCATCAACACGCTCGTATTGCGAACTGACCTTTCGGGCGAACCGAGTTTTAAGGAACTGTTGAAGCGCGTGCGCGAAGTCGCGCTCAGCGCATACGCTCATCAAGACCTGCCTTTTGAAAAACTCGTCGAAGAACTTCACCCCAATCGTGACCTGAGCCGGACGCCGTTTTTCCAGGTCCTCTTCACAGTGCGCAAGCTTGAATCCGGCAGTGTCAATCTGCCGGACCTGACACTGCACGGGCTGGACCTTGAAACAGGGACCGCGAAGTTCGACCTGCTGATGCTGGTGAACGAGTCGGAAGAGGAAATCAGCTTCGGCTTCGAGTACAACACGGACCTCTTCGATGCCAGGACTATCGCGCGGATGGGCGCGCACTTCCAGAACTTGCTCGCGGGAATCGTCGCCGCTCCCGCTGAGCAGCTTTTGCGGCTGCCTATGTTGACTGCTGAAGAACGCACCAGACTACTCTTCGAGTGGAACGAGACGGGCCACCCCTACCCGCAGCATGAGTGCGTCCATCAAATGTTCGAGGCGCAGGTCCGGCGCACGCCCGACGCGGTCGCGCTCATCTTCGAGGACCGGCAACTGACCTACAGCGAGTTGGACCAGCGCGCGAATCAGTTGGCCCACTACCTGCGAGGGATGGGCGTCGGGCCGGATGTCTTCGTAGGTATTCTGATGCATCGCTCTGTGGAGATGATGGTCGCCGTTCTTGGCATCATGAAAGCCTGCGGCGCGTATATAGGGCTTGACCCTTCTCACCCGCCGGATCGGCTCGCTTACATGCTGGAAGACACGGGCGCGCGCCTGGTGTTGACGCAGGGGCACATTATGGGCCACCTTCCGCCGCTTGAAATCGAGGCGGTGCCGCTCGATACGGATTGGCAGGAAGTGGCGGCGATGAGCCTTGAGAATTTGCCCTGCGAGGCCAGCGCAGACAATCTGATTTATGCGACTTACACTTCCGGCTCGACCGGAAAACCGAAGGGCATCGCCATGCCTCATCGCTCCGTACGCAATCTGCTTGAGTGGCAGGTGACGGAGACGCACCTGCCGCAAGGGGCCAGAACTTTACAGTTCGCTTCGCTGAGTTTCGATGTCTCATTCCAGGATATGTTCTCGACCTGGGGCATGGGCGGGACGCTGGTCATGATTACGGAAGAAACGCGACGCGACATCGCAAGGCTGTCGGGCGTGCTGGTGGAGAAAGAGATTAGCAGGCTCTTTATTCCGGCTGTCGCGCTGCAACAACTGGCCGAAGGTTTCTGCGCTCAAGAACAGATCACAGCCTCCCTGCGTAAAATCATCGCCGGTTCCGAGCAGTTACAAATCACGCGCGCGATTGCCAGATTATTCACGGAGCTAAAAGACTGCACTCTGCACAACGAGTATGGCCCATCGGAGGCGCATGTCGTGACGGAGTTGGCCCTGCCCGAATCTATCAGCGACTGGCCGGATAGACCTTCCGTGGGTCGGCCCATCTTCAACACGCAAATTTATATCCTGGATAGAAACATGCAGCCCGTGCCTGTGGGCGTCTCCGGCGAGTTGCTGATTGGCGGGGCGGGCCTCGCGCGCTGCTATCTCAATCGGCCTGAGATAACAGCGGACAAATTTATCCCGAACCCTTTCAGCCGGGAAGGCGGCGCGCGTCTCTATCGCACGGGTGATTTAGCGCGCAGGCTCGCCGACGGGCAAATAGAATTTCTGGGCCGCATGGATTTTCAAGTGAAGATACGCGGCTACCGCGTCGAGTTGGGAGAGATTGAAGCCGTGCTCGGCGGTCATCCGGCGGTCAGCGAGACGATTGTGCTGGCGCGCGAGGATAGCCCCGGCAATAAGCGTCTCGTGGCCTATATCGTTCTGGCCCAGGAACACGCGCCGACTGTCAGCGAGCTTCGCATCTTCCTGCAACGCACGCTGCCCGAATACATGGTCCCGTCGGCCTTCGTCTTTATGGACACTTTGCCCCTAACGTCGAACGGCAAGGTGAATCGCCGCGCCCTCCCCGTGCCGGACCAGAGCAGGCCGGAACTGGAACGTGACTTCGTCGCACCGCGCACTGCGCTCGAAGATGTCATCGCAGATTGCTGGGCCGAAGTGTTAATGCTTGAGCGAGTCGGTGTCATGGACAACTTCTTCGAGTTGGGCGGTCATTCGCTGCTGGCGACGCAAATCATCGGACGGCTCCGCGAACTCTTTAACGTAGAGTTGCCGATTCGCACTCTCTTTGAAGCGCCGACCGTGGCGGGCATCGCCGGGAAGATGACGCAGGACGCAGACGGGGCATTGACGCTTGAAAATATCGCGCAGACATTGAAGGAACTGTCAGAGCTTTCGGAAGGCGAAGTGGATGCTTTACTGGAGAGCGAGCGGCTGGCAGCCGAAACAGGAGCCGAGTAAATTTTCGCCCCGACAAATCTCTTCAACCCTACCGCATTTACACATTCATAAATTACTCAGCTTGAACTTGGCGCGTGCGCGGGCACACACGCCTTCACCCAGCCGCACGCGCCAACGGAGGTGACCATGAGGTTAACTCAAGAACAATTGGACCAGTATCAGGAGAACGGCCATCTGGTCTTTGAAAGCTATTTTTCGCCAGCCGAGCTTGAACTGATGCTGGCCGAACTGCCCGCGCTCTTCGCGCAGGATTCGGCCAGAAGAATCTTAGAGAAGAGCGGCGCTGTGAGAACCGTCTTTGCCGCGCACACGTCGAACGAAGTGTTCGGGTGTCTCATCAAGTTGGCGCGGCTGGTGGAGCCTGTACGGCAAATTCTGGGCAGCGAAGTCTACATGCACCAGTTCAAAATCAACGCCAAGGTCGCGCTCGAAGGCGAGCTTTGGGAATGGCATCAGGACTTCCTGTACTGGCACAAGGAAGACTCTATGCCTCAGCCCAGGGTGCTCACCGCCGTGCTCTTTATTCATGAAGTCAACGAGTTCAACGGGCCGATGTTGATAATTCCAGGCTCGCACCTGGACGGCATGATTGATGTGGACATACACGAAAAATACAGGATGGCGGCGACCGACGGCGATGCGCTCGCTCCTGACGGCAAACCTCTCTGGGTGACGACGCTGACCGCCGATTTAAAATACAAGATTGATAGAGATATTCTGACAGACCTGGTGACCAGGCGGAGCATTAAAGCGATTACTGGTCCACCGGGCACGTTGATGTTTTTTCACGGCAACCTCTTTCACGCCTCCGCGCATAATCTCTCGCCGTGGGACCGGCTGAGCATCTTCGCTTCTTACAACAGCGTGGAGAACGCCCCGCTCGACATGGAAAATCCGCGACCCGTCTTTATCGCCGAGCGTGATTTCACTCCGCTTGAGCCGCTGCCGGACAACAGCCTGCTGGAAATAGGAGTGAAGGTCGGATGAGCAGCGAGGTCAAAAGCCCCGTCGGCCTCTCTTCGGCGCGACGTAAACTCCTTTCTTTGATGCTTAAAAAGAAAGGGGTGGAGGTCGGTCCGGTGGAGGGTATTCCGAGGCGGGCGGAGAGTGGTCCCTGCCCTCTGTCCTTCGCGCAGGAGCGCATCTGGTTCTTTGAACAGTTGGAGCCGGACACTGCCGTTTACAACATAGCCAATGCCGTACGCCTGACGGGCACGCTCAACCTGCACGCGCTGCATGCGTCTCTTAACGAAATCCTGCGGCGGCACGAAATCCTACGCACAGTCTTCACTTCTCTTGAAGACAAGCCCGTTCAGATTGTCTCTACACACACTGAATTACCCTTACCTCTGCATGATTTGAGCCACCTTTCAACGAAAGAGCGAGAGCGAGAGGTTGCCCGCCTGACCAACGAAGAGAGCCAGCGGCCATTTGATTTGCAACGTGGGCCACTGCTCCGTTGCACTCTGCTACGGCTGGCCGAAGATGAGCATGTCGCGGTCTTCATCATGCATCATATAGCCTCCGACGGCTGGTCCATTCAAGTGTTCATCACTGAACTGGCCGCGCTCTACGAATCATTCTCAACGGGCCAGCGCGCGACGCTCAAAGAGTTGCAGATTCAGTACGCGGACTTCGCGCAATGGCAACGCAGCTGGCTGCAAGGCGCGGTGCTTGAAGAACAACTCGCTTACTGGAAGAAACATCTTGAAGACGCCCCGGCGACTCTCAATCTCGCCACGGACCGGCCTCGCCCGCTCGTACAGACTTTCCGTGGCGCGCGGCAATCGCTGACTCTCGACGCATCCTTGAGCCAATCGCTGAGAGACTTGAGCCGTCAACAGGGCGTGACGATGTTCATGCTCCTGCTGGCCGGGTTCAAGGCTTTGCTCTACAGGTATACGGGTCAGGAAGACATCATTGTGGGGACGCCCATTGCCAACCGCAACCGCGTAGAGATTGAGGGCCTGATAGGTTTTTTCGTGAACACGCTCGTGTTGAGAACAGATCTTTCCGGCGAGCAGAGTTTCGTGGAACTGTTGAAGCGCGTGCGCGAAGTCGCGCTCGGCGCATACGCTCATCAAGACCTGCCGTTTGAGAAATTGGTCCAGGAATTACAGCCTGAGAGAAACCTGGGCCAGTCGCCGCTCTTTCAAGTGTTGTTCGCTTTGCAGAATACTGCCGGGGCCGTTGTGGAGTTACCCGGATTAAAGCTCGCATCGGTGGAGACGGACAGGGGCACGGCCAAGTTTGACCTCTTCCTCGGAATGGCTGATGAGGATGCGGGCATCGCGCTGGCCCTCGAATACAACACGGACCTCTTCGACGAGAGCACGATTCAAAGTCTCTTGAGCCAGTACGAGACTTTGCTGGAAGGCATCGTCGGCAATCCCGAAAGACGCTTGTCGGAACTGCCGCTCCTGACAGAAGACGAGCGCAGGGAAGTGTTATCGAAGTGGAATCAAACGCGCGTCGAGTATGACAGGGATGCTTGCGTGCAGACGCGCTTCGAGCAGCAGGCGGCGCGTGTGCCGGATAACGTCGCGGTTGAGTTCGAGGGCCAGCAGTTAAGCTATGCGGAACTGAACGCGCGTGCGAATCAGTTGGCCCGTTACCTGCGCCGACTCGGAGTCGGGCCGGAAGTCCTGGTCGGTATCTGTCTGGAACGCTCGATGGAGATGCTGGTCGGCATCCTCGGTGTGTTGAAGGCGGGTGGTGGTTACGTTCCATTCGACCCTTCATACCCGGCAGAGCGTTTGGCTTTCATGCTTGAAGATTCGCGCGTGCCCGTGCTCCTGCTGCAACAACGATTGATGAAGAGTTTGCCCGCTCATGCTGCTGAAGTGGTGTTGATGGATGAGGGCTGGCAGGCGATTGCGCTTGAGAGCGTTGAGAATCTCGCGCGGAGTGTCGGGGCGGATAATCTAGCGTATGTCATCTACACATCCGGCTCTACGGGTCGGCCCAAAGGTGGACAGATCTCGCACGGCGCGCTGGTCAACTTCCTTGACTCTATGAGCCGCGAGCCGGGGCTGACGGAAGATGATGCGCTGCTCGCCGTCACGACTTTATCCTTCGATATCGCGGGGCTGGAACTTTACCTCCCGCTCATCAAGGGCGCGCGGCTGGTCCTGGCGAGCCGCGAGATGGCTTCGGACGGCGAGCAACTTTTAAAGAAACTCGACAGCATCACGATGATGCAGGCCACGCCCACGACCTGGCGGCTCATCCTCGACGCGGGTTGGGAGCGGCCTCTGCCGGTCAAGGCGCTCTGCGGCGGCGAAGCCTTCCCGCGCGAACTCGCCTCACAATTACTGGACCGCACAGCTTCGCTCTGGAATATGTACGGCCCGACAGAGACCACCATCTGGTCCGCCATTCATCCTGTAGAGCGTGGCGACGGGCCTGTGTCCATCGGACGCCCGATTGCTAATACGCAGATTTACTTGCTGGACGCGCGGCTGGAACCTGTTCCCTTCGGGGTCGCCGGCGAGTTGTACATCGGCGGCGATGGAGTGGCGCGCGGCTATCTGGGAAGGCCCGACCTGACAGCAGAGCGTTTCATCCCGGATGCGTTCGGTGATGAGAGCGGCGCGCGTCTCTATCGCACGGGAGACTTGGCCCGCTATCGTTCGGACGGCAACATAGAGTACATGGGCCGAATTGATTTTCAGGTCAAGGTCCACGGTCATCGCATAGAGCCGGGCGAGATTGAAGAAGTGTTGGCCCAACACAAGGCCGTCCGAGAAGTGGTCGTCATCGCCAGGGAGGACCAGCCGACGGATAAGCGTCTGGTCGCTTACATCGTAGAGAATCCGCGCGGTCTCGAAGAAGAAGACGGGACGAGGCCGGACATCTCACAGTTCGAGCGCGTCTCGGAATGGGAGACGGCGTGGGATGAAACTTACAGGACGGACGTGGCGACGCCGGACCCGACCTTTAATATCACCGGATGGAACAGCAGTTATACGGGCGAGCCGATTCCGGCGGAAGAGATGCGCGAATGGCTGAAAGGAACGGTCGAACGGATTCTCCCGCTCGGAAAGGGCAAGGCGCTTGAGATAGGCTGCGGGACCGGCATGATACTCTTTCGCGTCGCTCCGCTCTACGCTCAATATCACGGCGCGGACTTTTCTCCCTCAGCCCTGCGCTATCTACGGCAACAGTTGTTGACGCTGGACCAGAAACTCCCGCAGGTCTCTCTCCACGAAAGAGCGGCGGATGACTTCAATGGCATCGAGCCTCAGACCTACGAAACTGTGATTCTCAATTCGGTGGTCCAATATTTCCCCGGCGTTGATTATCTCATGCGCGTTCTCGAAGGCGCGTTGAATGCGGTGCGGGATGGCGGTTCGATTTTCCTGGGTGATATTCGTCATCTACAGTTAGCGACGGCCATGCATGCCTCCGTAGAGTTGTATCGCGCGCCAGCCGAACTCTCACTCAGCGACCTTTCATATAAAGTGCAGCAACGCGTGCGCCAGGAAAAAGAATTGTGCCTTGACCCGGCTTTCTTCGTTGCGCTCCGGCAACGCTTCCCACGAATCAGCCGCGTCGAAGTACAACTCAAACGCGGGCAGCATCAAAATGAGTTGACGCGTTATCGCTACGATGTCGTGTTGCGCGTAGGAGCAGAGCTTGAGCATGAAGAGGCGGCGATTATCTCTCTCAGCTGGCGCGAGCAGAGTTTCGACCCGGCATCCGTCCGGGAATTTCTGGCAGCGACGAAGCCGGATGTTTTAATGCTCAAAGATATTCCGAACGCTCGCGTGCTCAGGGATGTGAAGACGCTGGACCTGCTTGAAAATCATGATGGGCTGCAAACTGCCAGGGAGTTGACAGACGCGCTCCCTGGACTGGTCCGCGAAGACGGAGTCGAACCGGAAGACCTCTGGTCCATCGGCGAGCAGGAGCCTTACACGGTAGAGATCAACTGGTCCGCTTCGGGTGCGCTTGATTCCTACGAAGCGATATTCAAGCGGCGAGGGATTGGTCCAATCAAGTTGGACGAGCGCGCTCTCTCAGATGCGACAAACGCCTCCACCGATTTCAAATCATGGAGTCGTTATGCCAACAACCCGCTGCAAGGCGTGCTGCTTCAGGAATTGGGTCCGCAACTGCGCAGCTATGCGAGGGAGAAGCTGCCGGAGTACATGGTCCCCGCGCTTTACGTGAGATTGGAAAAGATGCCGCTGACGCCGAACGGCAAAGTGGACCGAAATGCGCTGCCCGCGCCAGACCAGACAAGCACGGTCCCTGGACACGCCTATGTCGCCCCGCGCACGCCTGTAGAGAAGATGCTGGCCGCCATCTGGGCGGAAGTGTTGGGCGTCAAGCAGGTCGGCATCAATGACAACTTTTTTGAATTGGGCGGCGATTCGATTCTCAGCATACAGGTCATCGCGCGGGCCAACCGCGCCGGATTGCGCCGCATCCCCAAACAGCTTTTTCAGCACCAGACGATCGCCAGCCTGGCGGCTGTGGCCGACACGGATGCTGCGGAAGTTTCCAACTCGCGGGACGCGGAAATTATCAAGCCTCCGCTGAGACGGCTTGAGCCTGATGAGCTTGATCGCATCGGCGCGCAGGTCGAGTTGGAGGCAGTAGAGGATGAGGGGGCGGGCGACGGCGTCTTGAAAGAGATAGAGGATGCTTATCCGCTATCTCCCGCGCAGGAAGGGATACTCTTTCACAGTCTCTACGGCTCGGAGCCGGGCGTTTATGTCCTGCAACTATCCTGCACGTTTCGCGGGCTGAACGTCACCGCCATTGAGCGCGCATGGCAGGCCGTCATCAAACGACACGCCGTCTTGCGCACGGCCTTCGTGTGGGAGAACGTGACGCAACCCTTGCAAGTTGTCTGCGCCGAAGTGCGGCTGCCCTGGCGCAAACTGGATTGGCGTAGTTTAGAGACGCAGGTTCAGGAGGAGCGTTTCAAGAGTTATCTACAGGAGGATGTCAATCGCGGCTTTCAGCTTTCGCGTGCGCCGCTGATGCGCGCCAGTCTCATACGGGTCGGCGAAGATACATTCAAGTTCGTCTGGACCTATCATCACCTGTTGCTGGACGGCTGGGCCATATTCCTGGTCCTGAGAGAGTTCTTTCAATTCTACGACGCGTACGCGCAGGAGCGGGAGTTGAGGCTCGAAGAGCCGCCCGCGTATCGTGAATATATCGCCTGGCTGGACCAGCAAGACCTAGCCTCTGCGGAAGAGTTCTGGCGCGAGACGCTCAAGGGCTTTAACGCGCCGACGCCTCTTGGGAGCAAGAATGGCAGCGTCAACGTGCGCGCCGAGGCCGGTATCGAAGAGCAACGCATCCTGCTGCCCGAATCAATCGCAACAGATTTACAGTCGCTTGCGCGTCAACACGGGTTGACCCTCAACACTTTGGTCCAGGGTGCATGGTCGCTCATTCTGAGTTCGCTCAGCGGGATGAAAGACGTGATCTTCGGCGTCACCTCTGCGGGCCGCCCTGCGGAGTTGCCCGGCATAGAATCAATGATCGGCATCTTCCTCAACGTCCTGCCGATGCGCGCCAAACTCTCTTCGGACGAGCCGCTCTGGTTCTGGCTCAAGCGGCTACAGGAGAGCCATTTCAAGTTGCGCCAGTATGACTACAGCCGACTCGTGCAGGTTCAGCGTTGGAGCGAAGTCCAACGCGGCTTGCCTCTCTTCGAGAGCATTCTCAGTTTTGAAAACTACCCGATTGATGAGAGCCTGCAAGAGCACACAAACACTCTCAATCTGAGCGACGTGCGGGCCTACAGCAAGACTAACTATCCCGCCACTCTCATCGTCGCCCCGCGCGGAGTCCTGAGCATGAGGCTCGTCTATGACCGCCAACGCTTCGACGACGCGACTGCCACACGGATACTGGAAAAGCTCTCGAAGCTGCTACGCGCTTTTCTGGACCAACCCCTTGCGAGACTGAAAGAGATGGAAGACATGCTGGCCCAGACAGACCAGGATCAACGCCTCCTGGAACAAAAGAAGAATGAGGAGACCAAGCGCAGCAAGTTCAAAGCAATCAAGCCTCGCACGATAAGCCTGCCGCGAGAGCTGGTCAAGACGCACCTGCACGCCGGACAGATACTCGTTATTGAACCGGCCCTGGAAGATGTCAGCCTCTCTCAGTGGGCCAGTAATAAGCGCGAATATCTGGAAGATGAATTGTCGAAATACGGCGCGGTGCTGCTGCGTAATTTCGAGATAGATTCGGTTCCGAAGTTTGAAGCGGTGGCGACGGCCATTTGTCCTGAGTTGTTCGGCGAATACGGCGACCTCCCGCGTGAAGATGTCGGCGGCAAAGTCTACGGCTCGACTCCTTATCCCGCGAGCCAACCGATTCTCTTTCATAATGAGAGTTCTCATCTGCCGCGTTGGCCTATGAAAATCTGGTTTCACTGCGTGCTCGCGGCGGAGCAGGGCGGAGAAACGCCTGTCGTTGACTGCCGCAAGATTTGCCAGCATCTCCCGCCTTCGATCAGAGAGCGTTTCGCGCAGCGGAAACTGATGTACGTACGCAATTTTATAGAGGGGCTTGATGTCAGTTGGCAGTCCTTCTTTCAGACGACGGAAAAGGCTGCGGCTGAGGCTGCGTGCAGGCGTGCCGGGATGTCTTACGAATGGTTGAGCGATAATTCGCTGCGGACGCGCCAGATTTGCCCCGCCATCACGACGCATCCGAAGACGGGCGAGACCGTCTTCTTCAACCAGCTTCAACTTCATCATGTTTCCTGCCTTGACCCGCAGGTTCGTGACCCGCTGCTCTCGATGTACTCACGGGAAGAACTGCCGCGCCATGTCTACTACGGCGATGGGACGCCGATTGAAGATTCTCTGGTCGAAGAGATTTGCGAGTTGTACCGCGAGCAGTCCGTCAGCTTTCCCTGGCAGCCCGGCGACATACTAATGCTCGACAATATGCTGCGGGCACACGGGCGCAACCCATACGTTGGCCCACGTAGAATCGTAGTCGCAATGGGCGAGATGTTCGCGGAGACGAAGCGTTAACCGGGACGATCCGTAACACCGTTCAGGAGAGATAAATGCAGGATGTAATAGAAGGCTTCCGCGATGTTCGCCCCGCTCGCACAGGATTTGCCAGATTCCGACGCCGCCGAAGCTCAATACGTTTTCTAACTTGCATGAGAGATAAGCTGCTCTTGGCGCTTATCTTGAACCGATAAACTTGAGGAAACTGACGTACAGAAAAGAGATGAAGATGCTTAGACGGATGTTAAAAAGCAAAATCCACCGCGCGACCGTCACCCATGCGGATCAGCATTATGAAGGCAGCATCAGCATTGATGAAGAGTTGATGGAAGCCGCAGACATTATCGAGAACGAAGCCGTGGATGTCTGGAACGTCACACAGGGCACGCGCCTGACGACCTACGCGCTGCCGTCCCCGCACGGCTCAGGCATCATTTGCCTGAACGGCGCGGCGGCGTTGCTCAATCGTCCGGGCGACCTCGTCATCATCGCCAGCTTTACGGAGATGGAGGACGCGGAGGCCCGCCGCCATGTGCCGAAAGTCGTGCTGGTTGGCCTGGAGAATCGCATCAGCGATAAACGCTACACGGAAACCCCTGGGCCGATGAGCAAGTTGATGCCCACATGAAAACTTCGCAGCCCGCGCGTGTCCGCTCCACCGTTTCGCATGACCGTGGAGCGAACGCTCGACGGCTCCGTTCGCTTGAAGGTTGTTTGATGTCATGGAGTATTGATGATGAGAGATAAGCCCTTTACAAATTAGCCGATGCGACGGTCATCGAGCCGCTGGTCAATCAATACGACAGGCAAGACTTCTGGCAAAATTTCGCGTTGACATGGGGGCTAAGGAGTGTATGATATAAACTTCTCTTGTGTACCTTGCAGACTTAGAAATTAGTGCACAAAACACCGAAAAAGCCAACAGCCCAGCAACTTAAGTCGATCCGGTCCGCCTGATGAAATAAGGGGATGCATAACTAGAAAGCGTTCGAGCTTTCCAGTCGGCAGTTTAGTGCGAAGTCTTCCACCAAATAGTCCAATGAAAAGTTGCCTTCGGTGCAATATGCGGTAGCTGTGCCTGCCAATGCGAGGAGTGTTCCGGTTTATTTGAATAACTCTTTTGTATATGTATATGACACTCCGATTGAACAAGTCGCTCTCATAGAATCTCAGTTCGACAATCCCGCGATCTCAACACCAACCATTAATCGGAGCGAAGGAAGCCTCGCTACAAGAGGGTAACGTAGCAGGGAAGTAAGCCGCATTGCTGGGCTAATTGCTTTTCCTCTTCGCTCTGGTCATAAATCTTTACTTGCACAACAGCGCCCTTCCAATAGCGGGTGCCGCTTGCAGGGGAACAGACAGGTTTTCGAAGGCCAGCGCTCTAGAGTTATGGCTTGCTTAGAAAGCCAATTTCCCTCTCGCCGTCCGCGCTTAATTGATTTCCCATTCTTCTCTTGAAATCCCACAGGAGGTAACGCAGACATGTCATCAACAACACTCGGTAACGATACCGCTGAATTGCTATCCACCAACCCACGACGGAAGGAACTTGTAAGCTATCTTGGGGATTTTAAAGCCGGCTGTGGCACTCTCAGCCGAGAGAAGGTAGTCGTAGTTCTAGGACAATGGTTCCATCCGCTGCATTATTTCCCGGTGTTTCTTTCCCGTCTGATCTCCGTCGCGCCTGAGATAGTCATGCAAACCTTCATCTCGCGCATTCTTTGGCAAGAACTAGGGGAGGGTGATCCCATGCGCGCACATGAAAAGATCTACATTGAGACCATTCTCGATGGGGACTTTGGAGAGCAACAAGTGGCCGAAGCGCCTCCATTTGAGGCTACCGGGAGACTCGTAGCGGGTTATGAGGCGGCCTCACAACACTACTTGTCTGGTCTGGGCTTTTTGTACGGCACTGAAGTCGTTGATCTGCCGATGGTCTCAACTATCGGTGTATTAATGAGGCGCTGCACAGGCAAGCAAGACCTGCCGTGGGTCAATATCCATGTGCAGCAGGAACCGGACCATGTGGAAAGTTCCAGCGGAACATTAAGTTCATCCTTCACCGGACCGGAACAGCAGCAAATCATAAACAGTGCCGAAGAGATGTGGGGGCTCTGGACCAATTTCTTTAAGGCCATCAGAACTGAAATTCTGAATTGAGCGCTCGAAGCCAACCAGTTGATGTTTAGCGTATCGTGCTGAACCTTGAAACTTCGGGAGACCTGAATTCCCTAACTGTTTGTTTGAAATTAACACGAGCAGAGGTAGAAAAACCTATGGTAGAAGAACAGTTTTCACATGCATCGTTGGCAGTAGTACAACCTTACCGGGTTGCCATACGAGATCATGCCATCTACAGCAGTATCTCAAGTGTGGATCATGTGAGGTTGCTTATGGAATCCCATGTGTTCGCCGTTTGGGATTTCATGTGCCTGCTCAAAGCGTTACAGCGAGTCGTCACCTGTGTCGAGACGCCATGGCTTCCGCGTGGTGACCCCGCCACCCGCCGTCTCATCAATGAAATAGTTACCGGTGAGGAGAGCGATCTACTACCGTCTGGCCGGTGCGTTTCTCATTTCGAGCTCTATCTCGAAGCGATGGAAGAAGCTGGAGCGAACATCTCACCGATCAAAAGCTTCCTCAGTGAGTTGGAAAACGGGCAACAGGTAGAGGCTGCGCTCGAGCGGTGCAACGCTCCACGAGGAGCACATGAGTTTGTGCTAACCACTATGAACGTCGTGCGTAACGGGCGGCCTCATGATCTCGCCGCGTCGTTTTCCATTGGCCGCGAAGACGTAATACCGACGATGTTCATCGAGCTCTTGGCCGGTCTCCCAAAATCCGACTCTTTCTCGCTGAAGACTTTCATCTACTATCTTGAACGACACATCGAGTTGGACGGCGATGAGCATTCCGGAATGGCGGAGAAGATGCTGTCCAATCTGTGCGGGGACGATCCGGGCAAGTGGCAGGAAAGCGCCGATACTGCGGTAACCGCGTTGCAGGCACGCGCGTGCCTATGGAGCTCGGTCGTAAAGCAAATAACTCTCGACTCTCAAGGAAACCAGACGGACCTGATTTGTCCAAGTGCTGAAGTGGCTTTTGCGCCGGAAATTGTCTGAAACCTCGTTCGATCCTGCCTGAGATTAACCCTCAGTAGCACAAAGGAAAATTGATGAGCGTCGCAAATAGCGAAGGACTGATATTCGATGGTCAGTTGCTCAAAGAGCGCGACTACTGGACGGAGCGACTCTCGGGATTAACCGCAGCGTCCGGCCTGCCTCCCGATTACGACGCGGCCCCGGATCATTTGCCCAGCAAATCAGTTGTGGAGCTCCACATCCCTCAACCAGTAATGCGGGATCTGGAGGAACTTACGAATGGTTCGCCGTTCTTGATTTACACCACGTTTCTGGCTGCCGTAAAAATCTGCCTGCATAGGTATTCAGAAGGCAAAACGATAATTGTCGGTAGTCCTGCGCTGAAAGAGTTGGGTAGAGCCAATTCACTGGCAATCGTGACCGAGATTGATTCCGGGATGACATTCCGGCAGTTGCTCGTGAACTTGCGGGAGACTCTCTTGGAAGCTTATGAGAAACAAGGCTATCCCTTTGACTATCTGCTGCGAGATCTTGGAGTCGAAGATCGAAACGGTCGTGGTGCTTTCTTTGATCTGGTCGTGACCCACAAGGACCTGCATGGAGACATGCTCGAGTTGAGCAATGGCCTCACTGTGAGGATCGAGAGGGAGAAGGACAGCCCATCCGGTTTTATCGAGTTCAGCCCATCTCGCTACACTCGAGAAACGATTGTGGTTTTCGCAAATCACATGGTGGCCGTTCTGGAAGCGGCACTCAGGAACCGCGATCAGAGGCTCGGCGATTTAGAGATGGCGACAGCAGCCGAGCGACAGCAGTTGCTCGTGGACTGGAACCAGACATCTGCGGACTATCCGGCGGACCGAACATTGCACGAGTTGTTTGAGGCACAGGTTGAGCGCACTCCCGACGCGGTTGCTTTGGTCTGCGATGAGTTACAGCTTACGTATGCGGAGTTGAACTCCCAAGCCAACCAGTTGGCCCATTACCTGATGAAGTTGGAAGTAGGTCCCGACCAGTTGGTTGGGGTATGCATGGAGCGCTCGCTGGAGATGGTGGTAGCGCTGCTGGGCATTCTCAAAGCCGGTGGTGCTTACGTGCCCATTGATCCAGCTAATCCGCGTGAAAGAATTTCATTCATGTTGGAAGAAACGCTGGTCAGCGTGCTATTAACGCATGAGCGCCTGCTGGCAGACCTTCCAGAGCTTAACTGTCCGAGCTTCTGCCTCGACTCCGACTGGAACCTGCTTGACGGCCAATCCCAAATCAACCCGGCAGGCCGAGCGACCCCAGACAACCTGGCCTATGTTATTTACACCTCTGGTTCAACGGGCCAGCCGAAAGGGGTCATGTTACCGCATCGTGGGCTGGTGAATTATTTGAATTGGTGCACGAATACCTATCAGGTTTCGGAGGGTTGTGGCTCAATTCTTCATTCCTCTATATCTTTCGACCTGACAGTAACCAGTCTCTTCGCACCTCTGCTGGCTGGCAATTGTTTGTTTCTGCTGCCTGAAGGCATAGAGGCACTCGCCGGTGCGCTGGTTGAAAAGGCGAACTACAGCCTGCTGAAACTCACGCCGACGCACCTGAAAGCACTGGCAGCGCTACTGTCGGCAGAGCAGTTAGCGGGGTGCGTGCGCGTGCTGGTCATAGGTGGCGAGGCACTGCAAATGGAAACCGTCGCGTTATGGCGTGAGCATGCGCCAGCGACGCGCCTCATAAATGAATATGGACCAACTGAGACAGCGGTGGGGTGTTGTGTTTATGAAGTTTCCGCAGGGGACGTAACGTCTGGATCGGCGTCTATTGGAAACGCAATCGCGAACACGCAGGTTTACGTACTGGACAAGCATTTTGAGCCGGTCCCGATTGGCGTCGCGGGCGAGTTGTACATTGGTGGCGCGGGGCTGGCGCGCGGCTACTGGCAACGTGCCGAGTTGACGGCGGAGCGCTTCGTGCCGCATCCATTCACAGCCGCTCCGGGCTCGCGTCTCTATCGCACGGGCGACGTAGCTCGGTACCGGGCCGATGGGCGTCTGGACTTTCTGGGCCGTCTGGACCACCAGGTGAAAGTGCGCGGGTTTCGCATCGAGTTGGGCGAGATAGAAGCGGTATTGAAGCAGCATCCAGTTGTGCAGGATGCAGTAGTCATGATTCGGGAGGATCGGCCCGACGACAAGCGCCTGGTGGCCTACCTGGTGCCACGCGAATTGCCATCGCCAAGCGTCAACGAACTGCTCGATTTTTTAAGACAAAAGCTCCCGGAGTTCATGATGCCGCAAGCGTTTGTGACACTTGAGCAATTGCCTTTAAGTCTGAGCGGCAAGGTTGATCGCCGCATGCTTCCGGCTCCGGACCATGGTCGCCCCGACTTGGCCGACGCTTTCATTGAGCCTGCCAGTGAAACGGAACAGACGCTCGCACGAATCTGGAAAGAAGTGTTAAGAGTGGAGCAGATTGGCGTGCAAGACAACTTCTTCGCTCTTGGTGGGGAGTCAATCCTCGCGATGCAGGTGGTGGCTCGTGCCAATCAGGCAGGATTGAGGTTGCAGTTCAAGCACCTCTTCGAACACCAGACTATCGCCGAATTGGCGCTGGTTGCGGACACGGCCCCGACAGTTGAAGCAGAGCAGGGAGAGGTTAGCGGCCCGGTGCCGCTAACACCTATTCAATCCTGGTTTTTTGAACAGAATTGGTCTGAGCCGCATCACTATAATCAGTCTGTGATGCTGGAAACGGACGAGAGGCTCAACCTTGGCGTGTTGAAAGCGGTATTCGAGCAATTGCTGCGGCACCATGACGCGCCTCGACTCCGCTACTCGGAGAACGCAGGAGTATGGCAGCAGTTCAACTCGGGTTTTAGTGAGGCACCGGCGGTTGACTACTTCGATTTGTCCACCCTGCCTCCAGATGAACTGAGTACAGCCATTGAACAACACGCAGACGCATTGCAGGCCAGTTTGAATCTGACTACAGGACCATTGTTGCGCATCGCCTTGTTTGACTGCGGGCCGCGTCATCCCTCGCGGCTCCTGCTGATTGTTCATCATCTTGTTGTTGACGGCGTGTCCTGGCGGATCATTCTGGATGATTTGCAGATCGGTTACGGTCAGGGCTTGCGCGCAGAACCGATCGACTTTGGGCCGAAGACGACATCGTTCAAGTACTGGGCTGAGCATCTGGTTGATTATTCGCGGGGGAGTAGCCTTGATGCGGAGAAGCCCTATTGGCTGGAGTTGGCGCGGGTCAGCGCGCCGTCATTGCCGGTAGATTACGAGCTTGGAGCGAATACAATCGAGTGGGCGCGGCGCGTAAACGTGTCACTCGATGCAGACGAGACCAGGGCGCTCCTGCAAGAAGTGCCAGCGGCATATAACACGCAGATTAACGATGTGCTCCTCACCGCACTGCTCCAGGCTTTTCAGGAGTGGACTGGCGAGCGATCTGTCCTGATTACTCTTGAAGGACACGGACGCGAAGACATTATCGAAAACGTAGACCTGTCGCGCACCGTCGGATGGTTTACCACTGAGTACCCGGTGTTCATAACTCTGAAAGAGGGCCAGTCGGAGGGTGAATCCCTGTGCCTTGTCAAGGAGCAATTGCGAGCGATTCCGCAACGAGGAATCGGTTATGGGTTGCTGCGTTACCTGAGCGATGATGATGAAACACGGAGTCATCTGTGCCAACTCGCAAAACCCGAGATCAGCTTCAACTATTTGGGCCAGTTCGATCAGGTTCTCTCACAGTCCTCTTTGTTCCGCATAGCGCGCGAGTCAAGAGGGCAGACCCAAAGCCTGCGCGGGAACCTGCCATATCTCTTACAAATCAATGGCAGCGTCATAGCCGGTAAGCTTCAACTGGGACTCACCTACAGTGAAAAGATTTTCCAGCATACGACCATTGAGAGATTCGGCGAGAGCCTCCAAAGAGCTCTGCAAGCGTTGATCGCCCACTGCCGATCCCCGGAAGCGGGTGGCTTCACTCCTTCAGACTTTCCGCTTGCAACTCTGACTCAGCCTGAGCTTGATCTCATTGCGGGAAGTGACAAGCCGATAGAAGACATCTATCCGCTTTCACCATTTCAGCAGGGGCTGCTTTTTCACAGGCTCTATGCTCCAGAGTCGGACGTTTACTTTACGCAGTTGAGCGGCACCATTGACCAGCAGCATCTCGACGTTGAGTGTCTTCAGCGCGCCTGGCAACGCGTGGTAGATCGTCATCCCGTCCTGAGAACCGCCTTCATCTGGGAGGGAGTCAGTGAGCCTTTGCAGTTGGTTCGCAAAAAAGTGGCGCTGCCCTGGCAGGAGTTGGATTGGCGCGGCCTCTCGGATTCGGACCAGCATGCACAGTTGGACGCTTTCCTGAAGGCCGATCAGAAACGCGG
Organism: Pyrinomonadaceae bacterium; assembly: GCA_036009045.1. GTDB lineage: Bacteria > Acidobacteriota > Blastocatellia > Pyrinomonadales > Pyrinomonadaceae > DASYML01. Next base: position 5,598 of record DASYML010000225.1, on the reverse strand, counting down.
CTTTGACTTTGCAGAGGCGCCGCTAATGCGCTGCACCCTGGCTCGACTGGGCGAAGATACCTACCGCTTCATCTGGAGTTACCATCATGTGTTATTGGATGGCTGGGCTGTAATGCACGTCGCCAAAGAAGTTTTTGATTTCTATGAGGCTTTCGCCAGAGGCCGTGAGTCCTCCCTGGCAGTCGGGCGTCCTTTCAAAGACTACATAGCCTGGTTGCAGAAGCAGGACCGATCCAAGGCGGAAAGATTCTGGAGAACTGAGTTGGCAGGATTCACCTCGCCGACTTCGCTGGAAGTGGAGCGGCCTGCTGGTGGTGCAGCGGAGAGGAAAGAGGATTACCTGGACCAGCGCTGGAAGATTTCGGCACGGACGACGGAGGCCCTTAAAGCACTGGCCCGCAAACACCATCTGACTTTGAACACAATCGTGCAGGGGATCTACGGATTATTGCTAAGTCGTTATAGTGGCGATAAGGATGTCGTCTTTGGTGCCACCGTCGCCGGTCGTCCAGCCGGTCTCGCGGGAGTCGAGTCAATGGTCGGCATATTCATCAACACGCTTCCGGTGCGCGTGCGTATTGAAGATCAAGACAAGCTGCTGCCCTGGCTCAAACAGCTTCAGGAACATCAGGTCAACGCACAGCAGTACGAGTACACGCCCCTGGTTGACGTGCAGGGTTGGAGCGACGTGCCCCGAGGCAGACCTCTGTTTGAAACGATTCTGCTTTTCGAGAACTACCCGGTAGACGCGTCGTTGAGCCAGCGGCAAGAAGGTCTCATTCTCAAGGATGTCAGCAGCATAGACAGGGCCAACTATCCGCTCGCGATTGGCGCATCACCAGGACGCCAGTTGCACTTTCGATTCTCTTACGATCGAGGACGCTACGCAGACGAGACGATCACGCGGATGTTCGGTCATCTAGAGACTCTGCTGGAAGCCATCGTGGCCGACCCGGACCAACGCCTGTCTGATTTGCCGCTGCTGACGCAAAACGAGCGGAAGCAAGTGCTGGTGGAATGGAATCAGACGGCGGCTCCCTTCGCGGACCATCAATGTTTGCACGAGCTTTTCGAAGACCAGGTGCGCCGCCTGCCGCACGCAGTGGCCCTGCAAACGCCTGAACAGCAACTCTCCTATGCGGAATTGAACCGACGAGCAAATCAATTGGCCCACTTCCTTCGCCAGCAGGGCGTCGGACCGGAGGTGCTGGTCGGCATCTCCATGGAACGCTCAGCGGAGATGGTGGTTTCCATGTTGGCGGTGTTGAAGGCGGGAGGCGCTTACGTGCCACTCGACCCGGAATACCCGCTGGAGCGCTTGCGTTACATGATGGATGAGATCAATGCGTGGGTCGTCCTGACGCAGGGGCGATTGGAGGAACGGCTGCCAGCACATTGGGGCCAGGTGATTGCTGTTGACGACCAGTGGGAGAGCTTTACTTCCTTCCCGGACGAAAATCCGGTCAGCGGTGTAAACGGGGACAACCTTGCCAATCTCATTTTTACTTCAGGTTCGACCGGCACGCCGAAGGCTTCAATGGTTACCCATCGCGGCCTATGCAATACCATACTCCATCGAACGAAGGCGCTCTCTTTGACGGATGCGGATCGCATTCTGCAAACAAATTCTTTCTCGTTTGACGCTTCGGTTTGGGAGTTCTTTGCGCCGCTGGCAATCGGGGGCGAATTGATCATGCTGCGACCGGGCGGATATCAGGATCCCTCCTACATTGTCTCGATGCTTGCCGAGCACCAGGTCACAACTGTTGAATTCCCTCCTTCCTGGTTACAGATGGTGCTGCAAGAACCCGGCCTGGCTAATTGCCAGCACCTCAAACACGTCATCTGCGGCGGGCAGATCCTCACTGGAGAACTCCAGGATAGATTCCATCACCTGCTCCAGGCAGACTTGCATAATTACTATGGTCCTTCCGAAGCATCAATTGATGCCACTTCCTGGACCTGTCGGCGCGGAGTTGTCTCGCGAACGGTGCCGATTGGCCGTCCGATTACCAACGTTCAAGTTTATCTCCTTGACGCGAACCTGCGGCTGGTGCCCGTGGGCGTGCCCGGCGAGTTGCACATTGCCGGAGAGGGTCTGGCTCGCGGTTACTTGAATCGAGCGTCGCTGACAGCCGAGAAGTTCATCCCTCATCCCTTCGCCGAAAAGCCAGGGTCAAGACTCTACAAGACAGGTGATGTCGCTCGCTATCTTCCAGATGGCGCGATCGAATTTTGCGGGCGGAATGACGACCAGGTAAAAATTCGCGGCTTCCGCATCGAACTGGGAGAAGTTGAAGCGGTCTTGGTTCAGCATGAACAGGTCTCGGAAGCGGTCGTCATTGCGCGTGAAGATACGCCCGGCGACAAGCGCCTGATAGCTTACCTGGCTCCGACGAGCGGGCTGAGCGTCGAGGAGGCCCGCAGCTACATGAAAGAGAAGCTGCCGGATCACATGGTGCCTGCGTTATTTGTGATGTTGGAAAAGCTGCCGCGAAATCTTAATGGCAAGGTGGATCGCGAAGCGCTTCCCGTGCCCGACCTTTCCCGGCCCCACTTAGAGACGCCTTTTGTCGCGCCGCGTAATTCGGTTGAGGAGAACTTGGCGGAGATCTGGGTCGAGGTGCTGGGCGTTCAGCAGGTGGGGATTGATGACAGCTTCTTCGCTCTGGGCGGTGATTCGATTCGCAGCGTTCAAGTGTTGTCCAAAGCGCAACAGCGTGGCCTGAGTTTTTCGCTCCAGAGTATCTTCCAGCATCTGACAATTCGTCGTTTGGCCGAGGAGGTCACGGTCACCGGGTCCGCCAGTGAAGCGACCTTGCAGACACATCCGTTTAGTCTGATTTCCGCTGAGGATCTTGAGCGATTGCCGGGCGATGTCGAAGATGCTTATCCGCTGTCAATGCTTCAGGCGGGTATGATTTTCCACACTGAGTATCATCCCGAATCCGCCGTATATCACAGCATCAGTTCACGACGCATCAAGGCCAAGCTTGATTTGCAAGCCCTGGAGACTGCCATCGAGCGCATTGTCGAACAGCATCCGGTCTTGCGCACATCATTCCACCTCCACGGATTTAGCGAGCCTTTGCAAGTGGTCCATCGCCGGATACGAGTGCCCGTGGCCGAAACCGACTTGCGTGATCTCGATCCCGCGCGCCAGGACGAGGTAGTGACTGAGTGGTTAAAGGTAGAGAAGCTTCGTCCTTTTGAATGGACGCAAGCCCCGCTGATCCGTTTCCACGTTCACCGCTACACCGATGAGACCTTCCAGTTTACGTTTACAGCGCATCACTCGATCCTCGATGGCTGGAGCGACAGTATTGTATTTGCCGAACTCTTCAAGCGTTACGTCGGTCTGCTAAAGGGAGAGGCCGAGCCGGAAACCGTGCCCCCGTCGATCCCCTACAGAGAGTTCGTCTGGCTGGAGCGTGTGGTCATGGAATCCGAAGCGACGCGAAGCTTCTGGATTGAGCAATTGAGAGACAGCGTCGCCAGTATGGTACCGCGCTGGACTACTGCCGACGGCGACCGAGGTGCCGCCCGGTTGTATCGGGTCATAATTCCCGTTTCCGCAGCCGTCTCAGACGGGCTCAAACAGATCACGCAGACGACTGGCGTTCCGATCAAGGATGTTCTGCTGGCGGCCCACCTGAAGGTCATGAGTTTGCTGGCCGGTCAACCCGATGTCGTGACGGGGCTAGTCTCGAATGGGCGACCGGAAGCGACGGATGGCGACCGCATCGCGGGCCTCTTTCTGAACACTCTTCCGTTCCGAATGAAATTGCCAAAGGGATCATGTTTGGACCTCATCAACAAGGTCTTTGCCACCGAAAATGAAATACTGCCGCACAGACGTTATCCGCTCGTGAGGATTCAAAGAGATCGGGGCGGCCAGTCGCTTTTCGAAACCGCTTTCAGCTTTACCCAGTTTCATCTTTATCAGGATCTCTTTGACATACCTGAAGTGAGAGTTTTGGATAGCATCAGCGTAGCTGAAACAAACTTCACGCTGCTAATTCACTTTAGTCTGGGGATCGCCACCAATCAAATTCAGGCCATCCTTGATTGCAATGCCACCGAACTGGACGAAGAGCAGATCAAGGCCATTGGCGGCTATTACGCCAGAGCCCTTGAGGCTCTGGCCGCCAACCCACAGCAAAATCATGACTCCATCGAGTTGCTGACTGAAGACGAACGTCGGCAACATCTCAGCGATTGGGACTCGATAACTGAATACCCGGACGAGCGCACGCTGTCGGAGTTATTTGAAGCGCGGGTGGCGTGCGCGCCCGGTGCAGTGGCGCTAGTGTTTGAGGAAGAGCGCCTCAGCTATCGCGAAGTGAACCAACGCGCCAACCAACTGGCGCACTACCTGATGAAATTGGGAGTGGGTCCGGAAACTCTGGTGGGAGTTTGTCTGGAGCGGTCGGCGGCGATGGTGGTGGGGATGCTGGGGATCGTTAAGGCCGGGGGCGCTTATCTGCCATTGGATCCTGTCAATCCGCCGGAGCGGCTGGCATTCATGATCGAGGATGCGCAACTGGGCGTGATCCTGGCGCAGGAGAAAATCCTGGAAAGCTTGCCCGCGCAGGCGGCGGAGATAGTTTGTCTGGATCGTGACTGGGATCTTATTTCGCGGGAAGAGTCAACCGATCCGGAGCCTCAGGCGACGGCTGAAAACACCGTGTATGTGATCTACACGTCCGGCTCAACCGGGAAGCCAAAAGGCGTAAGCATAACCCATCAGAATGTAACGCGGCTATTTCAGAGTACGGAAGCCTACTTCAACTTTGGCGAACAAGACGTGTGGACGATGTTTCACTCCTATGCCTTCGACTTTTCTGTTTGGGAGATGTGGGGGGCACTCCTGTACGGTGGGAAATTGGTAGTCGTGCCTTATTGGGTCAGCCGCAGCCCAGAAGCCTTCTCTCAGTTGCTGGAGGCGGAGCGGGTGACAGTGCTGAATCAAACGCCCTCAGCTTTCCGGCAGTTGATTGAAGTTGATGGCCGGGAAGGTCGGGAACTGTCATTGAGGCTGGTAATTTTCGGAGGCGAAGCGCTGGAACTGAATTCGTTGCGACCCTGGTTTGAAAGCCATGGTGAGGAACGGCCACAACTGGTGAACATGTATGGGATCACGGAAACGACGGTACACGTCACCTATCGGTCGTTGCGGCTGTCAGACCTGGGGGGGCCAGGCGTAATCGGCGCCGGGTTACCGGATCTTAAAGTCTGTGTGCTTGACCAACAGTTGCATTTGGTGCCGACAGGGGTGGCTGGCGAATTGTACGTGGGGGGCGCGGGACTGGGGCGTGGCTATCTGAATCGTCCGCAACTTACAGCCGAGCGCTTCATCCCAGACCCCTTTTCAACGCTGAAAGGAGCGCGGCTGTACAAGACCGGTGATGTTGCCAGATTGCTTCCCAATGGAGACTTAGAATATCTGGGACGAGCCGATGAGCAGGTCAAGATTCGCGGCTTCCGTATCGAGTTGGGCGAGATCGAAACGGTGCTCAATCAACATGCAGCGGTGAGAGAAGCAGTAGTCGTACGTCAAGATGAAGCGGAACCACGCCTCGTTGCTTACGTGGTAGG
>DASYML010000224.1:0-14483 GCA_036009045.1 Pyrinomonadaceae bacterium | reverse complement strand
ACAAAACAATGCGCCGATGAGTAAGACTGCGAGCAGGCGTGGGCCAACTGTGCGAAGGCCAAAGTGAAATGATCCAGGCTCTCCTATTCTGGGCGGCGGCCTCGGAAATTCCGGTCTCGGCAATTCTCCAACCAGAGTGTAGAGCACGCCGCGAGGTGAACGCACAGACTGAGCCGCGAGCGGTTGCTGTTGCTGCCTTGGAAACTCGAAGACGAACGGCGCGCTCTCGTTAGCGCGTTGGGCCAACTCCTTTGCGCCTGCGGCAACGCTTCGCCCTGACACCTCATCTCCGCGTTCATCCAGGAGCATCGCGCGAATGTGCGAAGCGCGCTCGACGCGCAACAGGTATGCAGCCAGCGCGGCCTCTCCGTCTCTTTCAAAAATCTCGACGGCTGTCTGTGCATAGACGCCAAACATCGGAGCCATCGGGTTAGTTCTGGGTGGTTGAGACTGACGTTCGGTGATGATTCCGGTCACGAAGGAAGCCACGTTGACGAGGACCATCGCCAGCGCGAACCAGAGAAAGATTTTCAGAAAGAGACTACGCATAGAGATCAGGCAGAGAGATCAGGCATTCGGCTTTTGCTTATCCTCCGGCTCACCCGTCGAGGCGTAGATGTAGCCCACCCCGCGCACGGTCTTGATGCGTTCGACGCCCTGCACCTGATGGCCCAACTTCTTGCGTAGATTACTGACGTGCATATCTATGCTGCGGTCGAACGGCGAGAGACTTCGATGTAAGACATCCCGGACCAACTCCTCTTTTGACACGATGCGACCGGGCACGCGCAAGAGTTTCTCCAACAGGTCGTATTCGACGACGGTCAATTCCACAGTCTCGCCCGCGCGCCGTACGACACGCGTGCCGAGGTCCATTTCGATGTCGCTGACAAAGAGCATCTCAGGAGCTTGCCTTTCATCATGCTCATCTGGACGCACGCGCCGCAGCACGGCATTGATGCGCGCCACGAGTTCGCGCGGGTTGAAGGGTTTTGGCAAATAATCATCAGCGCCTATCTCCAGCCCGACGATTCTATCTATGTCTTCGCCGCGCGCCGTGAGCATCACGACCGGCAGGCTTGAAGAGGCGCGAATCCGCCGCAGAACCTCAAAGCCGTTGATGCCCGGCAGCATGACATCCAGCACGCAGAGCGCATGCTCGCCGGAAAGCGCACGCGTGGTCCCCGCCTCGCCGTCATGCACGGCCTCGACCCCGTACCCTTCGGGTTCCAGATACTCCGCGACCAGTTCGCAGAGTCCAACATCATCATCAATCACCAGCAGTTGCTGCATCATTCAAACTCGTTTCTGTCCACTCCGTCCGCAGAGGCGAACGCGAGCCATTCTACCCTAACTGCGATTCCAGGATTGTAAAGAAGTGTCAAGAGGGCGACTCGCTCACTTTACAAAACTTTACGTTGCGTTGACGAACTCTTTACATTCCGCATCCTGAAATTCGCGTCAAATGTGTCAATGAAAGTCGTCCTGTTTGTTGAGCAGGCCAGAGCCGGAACAACTTTGATGTCTATCAAACAAACAATCCTGATTGTTGATGATGACGAGGTCATCAGAGACGTGCTCACGATGGCGCTTGAAGAGAGCTATGACGTGCTCGAAGCCAGAGACGGCCTTGAGGCTGTCTATGCCTATTCGCAACACGGTGAGCGGGTCGTCGCCATCGTCACAGACGTGGAGATGCCGCGACTTAATGGACTGGTCCTGACCGAATGGGTTCATCACATCAACCCGCAACTGCCTGTCATCATCATGACGGGCGGCCTCAGAACTGTAGAGCTTAAAGAGCTTCTCAAACATCCGACCGTGAGCTTTCTGGGGAAACCCTTTGAGCTACCGCAACTCGAAACGCTTCTCAACCATGCTCTCGGCAAGAGAATGTACGAGGCCGCTTGAAAGGACACGCGAAGTAAATGGACCAGGCAGCAACGCTCAGTAACTCTCAACTGGTGTGGTCGCATGCGACAGAGACAGCCCTGCCGCCGGATGCCTCCGCATACGATTACCAACTGGCGTGCCGGATTGCAGATGGCGACATGCACGCCTTTGAAGAGTTTTATCAACGCTATCATCGCCGCGTCTACACCCTCTGCCTGCGGATGATGCGCAACCAGACAGAGGCCGAAGACCTCACGCAGGAGATTTTCCTGCACGTCTACCGGAAGATAGGCAGCTTTCGCGGCGAGTCAACGATGATGACCTGGCTGCATCGCGTGACCGTCAATCAAGTATTGATGCATCTGAGAAAGAGCGGAGTGCGTCGTGAAAAGACGACCGAAGATGGAGTAGTGCCTGAGCCGAAGGTGAACAACGCGCCGATTCCGGGCCAGATGATGGCGCTGGATCGTCTGGTGCTCGATAAAGCTATCGCGCAACTGCCGCCCGGCTACAGGGCCGTCTTCATCCTGCATGATGTCGAAGGGTACGAGCACGCGGAGATCGCGCGGATGCTCGGAGGCTGTGTCGGAACCAGCAAGTCGCAGTTGCACAAGGCCAGAAAGAAATTGCGCGAACTGCTCAAACATGATTTTCAACTACCGGAGCAAAAGCTCTCGGAAAACTCATCACCATCGAGCCGCTGACTTTTTAAAATAGGAGTTTGAGTTATATGAAGCAGTTCGCAACCGTCTTCCTTTTTCTCTTCGCGCTGATTTTTTTATCGGGCACGGCGTCGGCTCAGTCCGGGCGCAACCGGGCCAGCCAGGGCGCGGACGGCAATGGCGCGCCTTCCTCTTCGTCTGATTCTGTCAAGAGTAGTTCTTCAAAAGAAGAAGGAACAGATGCTTCGAACATCAACCGGAGCGAGGAAGTGGCGGGAGATGTCCTGCGCGTTGAGACCTCTCTCGTCACCGTCCCCGTCAGCGTGATGGACCGCAGCGGCAAATATATTCCGAGCCTCACGCGCGAGGACTTTCATATCTTTGAAGACGGAGTCGAACAAAGAATCTCCTACTTCGCCACAGTGGACCAGCCCTTCACCGTCGCGCTCCTGATGGATACGAGTCGTTCTACCAATTTCAAACTCGAAGATATACAGGAAGCTGCCATCGCTTTCGTCAAACAACTCAAGAGCGAAGACCGCGTGATGGTCGTCTCCTTCGACGATAAAATAAATGTCCTGACCAAACCGACCGACGACCGCGACGTGTTGATAAACGCCATTCGCCGCACGCGCACGGGAGGCGGGACGCGCCTCTACGACGCCGTGGACCAGGTCATCAAACAGCATCTCAGAGGGATGACAGGGCGCAAGGCCATCGTCTTATTCACAGACGGAGTTGATACCACGAGCCGCCACGCCACGTATGAGAGCACCATCCGGGAAGCAGAGGAACTAGACGCGCTCGCCTACCCTGTCGCCTACGATACTTCCGACGGCGTCGGAAACGGTCCGGGTCAGCAGCGTTTGCCATTGCCGGGAGGTCGCGGCGGAATCATTTTCGGAAGTCCGTTCCCGCGTTGGCCCATGCCGGGCCCCGGTGGAGGAAGGGGAGGAAGAGGCGGCGGCGGTCCGGGTGGAGGCGGCTCGAACGATGAGGACTACAGGCGGGCCAGCGCATACCTGCATGACCTGGCGGACAAAACCGGCGGGCGATATTACAAAGGGGATTCCTTGCAAAATATCTCGGAGGCGTTCGCGCAGATCGCGGATGAGTTGCGGCGGCAATACAGTCTCGGCTACTACCCTAAGTCCACGGCGCAGGTAGGCCAGCGTCGCCAGATTAAGGTGCGCGTCAATCAGCCCAATCTGGCGGTGTCCGCGCGCGACAGTTATATCTACACTCAAAAGAAGCCGGATACCACACAGGCAAATCAGCAACAGCTAACGACACCTCAAGCGCAGGGAAATCATCTCAATAAAGCGAGCACGCGCTGAGCATCTTGCGTGGTCAGACGACAATTAGAGCGGTTCTCAATTGAGTGTATCGGGCAAGGCGTTCACCACCGCAGACACAGAGGACACAGAGTCAGCACAGAGGTTTAGTGATATTCAAGCCTCTGTGCTGACTCTGTGCTGACTCTGTGTCTGCGGTGGTGAATCTCGCTTTCCATATGTTCCTCTGAGAATACGCTCTAACTCGCAGGTTTTAGAATTGGTCCACTGGCAGCGAACTCTTTCCGAAATTATGGAAGCGTTGGCTGGACCAATCGTGAGTGCTTTCGTTGATAATCCGAAATCAGCAAGATTTCAATCCTCACTTCTTCAAATTCTACAAGCCTGAGTCTGTCGCACCTTTGACACCCGTCCATTACTTCCTTCAACCGCAAACTTTCCCGGCCCTTTGATGACAGGGGTACAAGCCTTGCAATTCATCAGGGAGCAGTTGGCCTTCTCTTTTAATCTCTTCCGAATTTTCGGAACAAGGCCATCAACGGACAAAGTTTTTTGAGGGAGAAACAGAGTATGTTAAAAGTAACATTAATCATCATCGCGGCAGCGGTCATGCTGTTTGGCGTACCTTCCAACACCCTCGCGCAAACGAGCAAGGGGACTATTGTGGGAACGGTGCTGGACCCGAACGGCGCTGCCGTGCCGGGCGCGACCATCAAACTCACCAACATCGCCACCGGAGTCTCGCGCGAGGCGACGACCGTTTCCGAAGGGACATTCCGTTTCGAGGCGGTTGATCCCGGCAACTACAAAATCGAAGTGACCGCAGGCGGCTTCAAGGCGGCCACGCTACAGAACGTCACGTCTGCCGGTGGTCAGACCAGCGATTATCCGGTCACGCTTGAGGTCGGCAATCCAAACGAAGTGGTCCAGGTCACTTCCGAGACCGTCATCCTCCAAACTCAGGACGGGACGCGCGTCAACACGCTCGACGCGCAGCAGATTACAGAACTGCCCGTGGCGGGACTCAACCCCGTCAATCTGGTCTTCACCTTGCCGGGCGTCACCAACCCAGGCTCGAAGGCTGGCGGCTTCGTGCAAGGCACGGAGTTTAATGTCAACGGCTTGCGCGCGCGCAACAACAACCAGTTGATTGACGGTCTTGATAACAACGACAACTCGATTGCGGGACAGAATTATCAACCAGTCCTGCGCGATGGTTATAGCGAAGTGACGGTCCTCCAGAGCGACTACTCTGCGGAGTACGGGCGCGCGGGCGGGGCCGTCGTCAACGTCATCTCGAAGGGGGGCACGAACGATTTTCACGGCTCCGCTTACGACGTTATCTTCAACAGCGCTTTGAACTCGCGAACGCCCGGACAACGCTCGCGCGATGATAAAAAGCCAGTGCTCACGGAGAACACTTTCGGCGGCAGCCTGGGCGGTCCAATTCTCAAGAATAAGCTTTTCTTCTTCGGCACGTTTCAGCCGGACCTGACCCGCTCGACGACATCTGCACAGGGCGTCGTCCCGACGGCGGCAGGCTTTCAAACACTGCGCGCCCTTTTCCCTGCGGGCAGAAGCGCGAATCTCGATGCGTACCTCGCGACAGTGGGAAACGTGCGCGGCAATTCGCAAACGTTCACGGTCCCCTTGGGCGGTGGTCGTCCCGATGTGGAATTCGGCACGGCTTCGACTTCCAGTCCACAACCCGTCAACGACTATCAAGGGTTGTTCCGCGTTGACTGGACGCCCAACTCAAAAGATTCTTACGGGTTCCGTTACCTGTTCGACCACCAGCTTTTCGCCAATCAATTTCCTTCCATCTTCAGCGGCTACGAGATTGACGTGCCGAGCCTGACGCAGAACTTTTATGCGAACTATACGCGGACCATTTCGGCCAGCACGACGAATGAATTTCGTTTCGGCTTCTTCCGCACCAACGTCGTTTTTGGACCAAGAAACCAGGCGCTCCTGACCGCAGGCCCGCAGGTCGGCTTTGCCAGTTCCGGCATAGACTCTTTCAACCTCAACGGGGTTTTCCCGCAGGGACGCATCTTCAACAACTACCAGTTTCAGGACACCATCAGCCACACCATCGGCAACCACACGTTGCGCGTGGGCGTGGATTTTCTGAAGCAGTATGCGAAAGAGTTCGTCCCCTTCGGCGACCGTGGAGCGTTGACTTTCTCAGCCGATGACACGGGCGAATTTTCGGACTTCGCCAATTTCGTGGACCAGTTTTCGGGCGTTGAAGGCGGGTTTGGCAATAAGGTCTTCGGCAGCCCGATTATCCATCCGAAGCCTTTCTACCAGTTTTACTTTGTCAACGACACCTGGCGCGTCAAGCCCAACCTGACCGTGAATCTGGGCCTGCGTTATGAGAACTACGGGACGCCTTACAATGCCGTTCCATTCCCGGCCTTCGACTTTAACACGCCGTTCACGCAGCGCGTCGAACAGAAGCCGGACAACAACAACTTCGCTCCGCGCGTCAGCTTCGCCTACCAGCCGGACTTCTTCAAGAAGCTCTTTGGTGAAAACAGGACCGTCTTACGCGGCGGCTTCGCCGTCAACTACGATTTCTTCTTCACCAACATTCTTGAGAACACGGCGTCTGGTCCGCCCAACGCCAACGCGGTGGCTATCTTCGGCAGCGATGTGGGCGGGCGCGGGTTTGCGAACGCCACCATCACAGGCTCTCTGCCTTCACAGTTCACGGGCGCACCTGACCCGCAGGGCGGCATCAACAGCATCGTGCCCAATCTGAGGAACCCGGAATCTTACGTCTGGAATCTGGGCATTCAACGCGAACTGCCCTGGCACTTGATAAGCGACATAGCCTATGTCGGCTCGCGCGGGCTGCACCAGTTTCTCAACGTTGACTTCAACCCGCGTATAGGCGAACTGACGGGCAGGAATGGCGCACCGCGCGTTCGCCCGGATTTCGGCTCTGTCATCCTTCGCACCAACAGCGGAGATTCAAACTACCACTCGCTGCAAGCACGTCTTGAGAGAGGCTTCAACAACGGCCTCTTCTTCCGCACGGCTTACACCTTCTCGAAGACGATTGATGTCGGCAACAGCGAGGTCTTCGTGACGACCGGCGGCAACACCTTCAGGCAGAGCGACCCGCTCAACCTGCACGGAGGCTTGCGCACGGATAGAAGCCTAGCCTCCTACGATGTCCCGCACAGATTAGTCGCGACCGTTCTTTATGATCTTCCCAGTCCGTTCAAGAGCGGTTTCGGCAAATCCGTCTTCGGTGGCTTCCAACTCTCCGGCATCTATCGTATTCAATCTGGCAACGTGGACACGCCCTTCGCAGGCGGCATTGATTTGAATCGTGACGGAAGCTCGCAGAACGACCGACCGTCCATCTCGAATCCGAATGCTCCTGCGACCTCCGTGGCAATCGCGGCGGGCTTCTTCGGCCTGACCTCCCCGACCGGCTACGTGGATGCCAACGGCGATCCGATTGCGCTGGCTAACGCACGCTATGTCGTGGACCGCAATATCCGCACGGGCGTCGCCGGACGCAACACCCTGCGCGCGCCCAAGGTGAGCAGTCTGGACTTCAGCCTGCAACGTTCGCTCAACGTGCCTCTCACGCATACGGAGAGAGACCGCTTTGAGATTCGCGTAGAGTTCTTCAACGTCCTCAACCAGCCGCAGTTCTCGTTTCAGAACGCGAACGATGCGAACGTCTTGAATCCCTTCTTCAATCGCCCGCGTCTCAACGAAGGCGGACCGGGTGCTAACTCTCAATACCTGCGTACCGGACGCATCCAACTCCGCTACGTGTTCTGAGAGACTCTGACAACCATTCATGCAACAGCCTTCAAGGGCGGCTCATCAGCCGCCCTTTTTTTGTGAGTTCGACACCATTAAATGTAAGTTCGTCATGAGCGCGAACCGCGTCGTCAACCATCTCGTCCTTCACATCACGCGTTTAGCCCCGCTCAGCACATTCCTTTGACATTCCGTCACATACCTCCGCTTTACATCAACTCTCATACGTATAGTTCGCTGCAATCAGATACCCGTCGCAGGTATCAAGAAATATAAGTCTTCAACGCCTGGACAACAGACAACTTCCGAAAACTGGCCCTTCCGTCCGAACAATTGGAGGTGTGAAAATGAGCATCAGCAGATTTCTCAAAAGCTTCGCTCTCATGCTGGTCATCCCGTTACTGACTCACGCAGCCGCTCCCAAAGACGAGCAGTTAAGATTGAGCCATCAAGCCAACACTAATCACTACTTGTCCAATACTAAAGAGTTAAGCAAGATGCCCGGCGACCCCGTCAAGTTCGAGAAATTTATTTTGAAGACCGCTGAGTCTCTCGCACCCTCTGACAAAGATGCGATTAATTCCAAAGCGAAGACGAAGCTGGATGTTGAGCCGGATGCTGAGCGACCGAGCGATAAAATCGTCCTCTCCGGTCAAGCTAATCTGAGTATTCCAGCGCAGCCCCTGTTCAGCAGTTCCAACAGACGGCTCACGCTCATTGATAAGACTTACCTGGATGCCTACACCATCCTGCAAGAGAATAATTCTTGCAGCCGATTTTTCGGCGGGCCGCGCATCGCCACGGGAGTCTTGAATTCTCTACACCCAAGATTGAAGAAGACATCACTGGCGGAGAGTCCTGCGGGCATAGGCATGTTTGGGCCAATCACCACCGTCACGGATTTCGGGACCGGCGTCAAATACAGGCTCTTTGAGAAGGCCCTGGTCAATCAGGATGGTCCATTTTACCAGAGCGTCAATTACCAGTCTCAGGGTTACTTTCATAAGATCGGCCACTTCTCAGCGAATACGCGAGAGGCTCGTGTCTCCATGTTGCTGCATGAGCTTGGACATCTTTTGCAGGGGCCGGACGGGCGCTGGCTCCTGCCCGACGACGGAGGCGACGACGCCCTGAGCGCCGCCAACACGATGACCATCATGAATAAGTGCAGCGCGCAGATTAAATCCCTGAGCCTTCAGCCCGCAGACACACCACGCCTCGAAGCCTCTACTCAAACAGAGAGTAAGCCTCTTCCCGCCATCAATCGTTAATGTAGGGGCAGGGCTGGTCCCTGCCCCTACAAATTTCTTTGTTGTGCAATTCGGTATTGAGAAGGCGTCGCTTCCGAATTTTCGTACCTCAGACGAATAGATGGTTTTATGTGGGCCTCTCTGGGCCAACTCTTTTTTTGGCGGGAACTTTATCACCGCAGCATGTAATTAAAGGTAAGGGTTATTGCTATTGGTCTGGAAGAAAACCATCGGATGAGAAACCATCGAACAATAATTGGACCACGAACGTAAAAACGGCTGTCAGCATTTTTCAGTCTCTCTGTCAAGACATATAAAAATTTTGCCACAAGGTTGTCTCGCGCGGTGTTTATATATGAGTAGGGAAGCGAACAACACGAAGGCCCAATCTGAAGCGCTACGAAACAGGTGAAAGGATATGACAAACGCCAGACTTATTCGCGCGTTGGTCATTGATGATGAGCGGCTGGCGCGTAACTTTATCCTGGAGATGCTCAGGGAAGATGAAGAGGTCGAGATCATCGGAGAGTGTCTCAATGGCCGCGAAGCGATAGAGGCCATTCAAACGCACGCGCCCGATCTCATCTTCCTCGATGTACAGATGCCGGAAGTCGGCGGCTTCGCCGTGCTCGAAGCGTTGACGAAGGAGAAGATGCCCTTCGTCATCTTTGTGACGGCTTATGACCAGCATGCCGTGCGCGCCTTCGAGGTCAATGCCCTGGACTTTCTGCTCAAGCCTTTCGACCGCAAGCGTTTTAAAGTCGCCTGGCAAAAGGCGAAGGCGCGCATCCAGAGGGAGAGAAATGAATTATTGGACCAGCGCATCCTCTCTCTCCTGGAGGGTCTCAAAGCAGAACCGAGCTATCTCGAAAGGCTCGTCTTGAAAACCAACGGGCGCATCTTTTTTCTGGACACGGACGAGGTTGACTGGATTGAGGCCGAAGGGAATTACGTCAGCGTTCACAGCGGTGAGAAATCATATCTCCTGAGAGATACGATCAGCGGCATGGAGGTCCAACTGGACCCGAAAAAATTCCTGCGGATACATCGCTCCGCCATCGTCAGGATAGAGAAAATTCAGGAACTGCAACCGTTGTTTCATGGTGATTACAGAGTCACCATGCGGGATGGCACGCAACTGACGCTGAGCCGCAACTACAGGGACAAATTGCAGGAAGCGCTCGGCAAAGCGCTCTAATGCGGACTTACAATTCGGCCCATCCTCAGCCCGCTTTGTCACAACGCTCAACCATTCCGTCACAAAGTTTTTCCATTTTGTGGTGATGATACGTATATTCGCATGAGAGCCGGACAGCACCGCCCGGCGTTGAAGCGAAATGGCCTAGCTCCCGGGCCGACCCGATGTTCAGGATGAGTGTTCGACACGCTTTCAACCAGCGCCGTCGAGCGCGTCGAACGCATAACCGCACCGTTGCACATGAGACCGGCAAGAGGTTTTCGCCACCGGCATCGCGACGGACAGAAATAAAGTTTTGTGCGGCGAACAAGAGGAGATAAATATGATGTACAGCCCAGAGACAACCTCTCAGCAAACAGAGACGGTCCAGCACCGTTTAGAATACTTGAAACAGGTCGTGCTGACGCTCCTGAACGAAGTGGAGGCGCTCGGAGAGGCGCAACGTTCCAAGGGTAAGCGCACGATGAAGCTCTATGATGAAGTGCGTCAGTTTGAGCGGGAACTCATCCTGCACGCGCTCCGACAAACGAACGGCAATCAGACGCGCGCCGCACGCATGCTCGGCGTCAAGGTGACGACGCTCAACACCAAAATCAAGCGCTATGATATTCCGACCGAAGGCGGACCCGATGGCATGATCGAGATGTCCGTCCAGGGCGAAGCGTTGGAGAAACACGCGCCCGCCTGAGTCTTCAACATTAACCGGACCAGTTATCGTCTCACACGAAAGGCGCGAACCCGTCAAGGGGTCGCGCCTTTCGTGTGACTGCCGAAGAACATCATTCACCCAGGCTTATAAGATACGGTTTTTCGTATAGTCTGAGGCCAGCCAGCGTTTCCCTCATCTTCAAATATTCATTTCTACCGAGATACCTGCGAGCCAATATCCAAATATCGCAAGGTTCTCTCTCGCTCATGGGCCAACCTCGAAGCTCTACCTGAGAAGAGACATTCACTTGCGGGGTTGGACCACTCATTGGCATGGACCTTGCGCTTAAGAAGGGCACGCGAGAGAAACTTGATTCTCTTGTTACGAAATCTCGTAAGCGGGTCGAGTTATTTCCGCTTGAGAAAATTTATCACTCATAAAGTAAGAGAAAGGAAGCTCTATGAAATTACCCATACGTCTGCTTGTCCTGTTGACAATGCTGGCACTCTCTTCTGTGTTGTGCGCTTCTGCCTTCGCGCAGGAGACGACGGGCAGCATTGAAGGCACGGTCATGGATGCACAGGGCGGGAGAATCGCCGGGGCGACCGTGCTGGTCGAAGGCAACGCTTTCACCCGCACGGCAAACGCAGACAACGAAGGCTTTTTCCGCATCTTGAATGTGCCGCCGGGAAGATACACCATCACGACCAGCGCCAGTAACTTCACTTCGGCGAAAAAAGAGGACATCCAAATTACTCTAGGCCGGACCACCCCCGTTGACGTGACGCTGCAAACGGCAGGGGTCTCGGCGGACGTGACCGTTTCCTCGGCGGACGCCGCGCCCATTGATACGACTTCAAACAAGATTCAAACCAACATCACTTCGGAGGTCATAGACCTGCTCCCGAAGGGAACGAGAATTGACAGCATCCTGCAACTTTCAGGAGCCACACGCAAAGAGCCTTTGAGCCGTGGCTTTCAGATTGACGGCTCCAGCGGTTCGGAAAACACTTTTATTATAGACGGCTCTGAAGTCACCAACTTCCGCACGGGCCAACTGCGTGACACCAACAACATCCCCTTCCAGTTCGTCCAGGAAGTGCAGGTCAAATCCTCCGGCTTCGACGCCGAATACGGCGGCGCGACGGGCGGCGTCATCAACGTCGTGACCAAGAGCGGAGGCAATGATTGGCACGGCGAGTTCGGCTTGCAGTTTCAGGCGAACAACCTCGAAGCGCGCCAGAACTTGACCGGCAAGATTAATAACAGCGACCCGCAGTTTCAAGCCAACCCCTTGATACAGGATTCCAGCGCGGCGGTGCTCCGTTATATCAATCCCCCAGGAGACAGCTTCCTCAACACGTTTCCGACCGCGACGCTTAATGGACCAATTATCAAGAACCGTTTGTGGTTTCTCGTCAGCGGCTCGCCGCAGTTCTATCACACGAAGCGCGATTTTCTGTTCAGCAACGGCCAGTCCGTGCGCTACGTCAGAAACCTGCGTAACGATTACGAGTTCGCGCGTCTGGACGCGAGCGTGACCAACAATCTTCGCCTGACGGGCACGTTCACTTACAGCCCGCAGCGAGAGCATGGTCAGATTCCATCCTACGCGGCCTTCTTCGGCGCTCCGCCGTCGAATGATTTCAGCCAACTCGGAGGACGCGTCGCGGCCAACAACGTGACGGGCAGCGCCGTCTGGACGCCGACTTCCAAATTCGTCTTTACCATACGCGGCGGACGCAACTATCTGAATGAGAAGGATAGCTCATACGGCGTCCCGGAGGGTCCCAGATTCCGCTGCCAGGGTGGCAACAGCCCCGCCGGTGTGCCCGCCGCGTTCCCCTGCGTTTCGGGTTTCAACAGCACCTCTGACATCACCAAAACAGCGAAGGATATTTCGATACGCAAAACCCTCGATGCCGACATGACCTATCTCGTTGACAATCTGGCTGGCCGTCACAATTTCAAGTTCGGCTACCAGTTGAATAAACTTTTCAACGACGTGGATCAGGGCTACTTTGGCAGAGGCGAAGTGCGTCTCTTCTTCGGTCAAAGCTCGAATGGTATTGGACCTGGAACCTGCCCGTCCGGGCCTTGCGCCTCCTTCGGTTACGGCTACCTGCAAGATTTCGGCACGGTCGGTCAGGCGGGCAGTACGAACCACGCGCTGTACGCGCAGGACAGTTGGCAGCCGTTCAACAGACTGACGCTCAATCTGGGCGTCCGCATTGAAGAAGAGAACGTGCCTTCGTTCACCGCCAACGGCGTGGCGATTAAATTCGGTTGGGGAGCCAAGGTCGCCCCGCGTCTGGGATTCGCCTATGACGTGTTCGGCGACGGCAAGATGAAAGTCTTCGCCAGCTTCGGTCGCTTCTATGATCGCTTCAAATATGAGTTACCTCGCGGTTCGTTCGGCGGCGACAAATTCCTGCGTTACTTCTTCCCGCTGGCCGACCCGAACTACACCACTTACACGCGAGCTTATGACATCGCGCATACGCTGGTTGGCCCACTCGATTTCCGCGTGCCTTCCAACAACCCCGCAGACAATCGCGTGGACCCGAACCTGAAGGCTGCGCGGCAGACGGAATTCACGGTCGGCAGCGAGTACAGCCTCTCCCGCGACATCGTCCTCGCCGGGCGCTTTACTCATAAGAAACTCGACCGGACGATTGAGGACGTGGGCTTCTTTGATGCCGGTGGCAATGAGAATTTCTTCATCGCGAATCCGGGGATGGGCCTCGTTTCAAAATCATTTGCTCCGGGCCTTCCGGCGTCGCCGCTGGCCGCGCGCCAGTACAACGCGATGGAGTTGCGCCTGGACAAACGTTACGCGCGCAACTACTACTTGAATGCCAGCTACACCTTCAGCCATTTGACTGGTAATTACTCCGGTCTCTCCAGTTCAGACGAACCGGACGCGCTCGGCGTCGGTCGTTCAAGCCCGAACGTCAATCGCTTTTTCGACTTGCCGTTCTTAGGCTTCAACACCAACGGCCAGCCGGACAACGGTCGCCTGGCGACGGATCGTCCGCACGCGCTCAAGCTCTACGGCGCATACACCTTTGACTGGAAGGACATCCTCGGACATAGCTTCGATAAATCGGGCCACAACAGCACGGAGCTATCGGCCTCTTTCATAGGCTTGAGCGGGACGCCGCTTTCCACGCGCATCCAACTCTACGGCGCGTACACATTCCTGACGACGCGCGGCGACCTGGGCCGGACGCCCGCCTACACCCAGACCGATGCCAACCTGACGCACACGTATAAGTTTGGCAACGACAATCGCTTCGCGCTCAAGTTCGACATCAACGTTCTCAACCTGCTCAACGAGAACAACGTGACGAGCGTCTGGACGCAAATCTCCCCGGATTCCTTATCGGGCAACACCTTCGGAATTGGTCCATTTACCAAAGGCTCCGAGGGCGTCCAGGAACTCAACACCTTCGCCGCGCTTTTCAACGGCGGGCTGACGGATAAAATCCTGGCCGGTCTCGCCAGTGGCAAGATCAGCAAAGACGCGCGCTTCAACCAGCCGCTGACGCGGCAGTTACCGCGACAGGTGCGTTTCGGATTCCGGCTCGTCTTCTAGATTCTAAATCTTCGAGACAGCCTATCGAGGCCCATTCGATCTTCGGATGGGCCTCTTTTTCTCATGAGCAGGAATCATTGGGAACGCGAGGCGGTTTGAAAGCGTTTCTCAACTGATGCTCTTGACTAACACTCTAGTCAGTCCCGCCT
>DASYML010000223.1:0-13032 GCA_036009045.1 Pyrinomonadaceae bacterium | reverse complement strand
TAACTTTCTCGCCAGCATAGACAACGGTTACAAGGCGAGCAACGATGGAACGTTGATGAGTCCGGTCATGATTACTGGCGGGGGGGGCAGCCAGCCACATCCAAATATTCAGCCCTACACGACGTTGAATTACATCATCTGCGTTGAAGGTCTCTTCCCCAGCAGAAACTAATCCAACACGACAGAGCGCTCCTTACGCTCTCAAGTGAGATTTCATCCCTCCGTCAGACACCTGACGAAGAGAAGCGCCGCGAGTGTTCGCGGCGCTTTTCTCATGGCTGCTCTCAATTCGTCGAGCATGATGAGAGGGAAGCTATAACGCTTGACAATGGAATGCGACCATCTTCTTCGCGGCTTCTTCTTCGCGCCTTTGCGCCTTGGCGTGAGATGGCTTCGCTCTTATTGAAGCAAGCAGGAAAACGATTACGGATAAGCTCTCGCCAAGGCGCTAAGGCGCGAAGAAGAGAGTCGCATTCCATTTGCAAGTTGCTATAACTCTTCGTTCAAGCCGTTCGTTCGGCTTCCAGTTGTTCGTAGAGTGGGCCAACCCGGCGTGCGGCTAGTTGACGTATCTCTTCTGTGACCGCCTGTTGTTTGTCGGCGGTATCGCTGGTGAAATTCATGCCGGGGCTTTTGGCGTTAAACTGCGTCACGCGGCGCATTTGTTCGAGTTCGTCGGGCGTGTATGAGACTTGAAAATGGTCCAGTAATGAAGAGAAGAAAATATCCGGCAACTGCCTGTAATTGACGAACAGACTCCGGCCCACGTCTTTGTGCTGCAAGGCCGTCTCGCAGAATTTCGCCAGCACACGCGCGCAGTATTCATCAAGCGAGAGGCGGCTGGCGGTCTCCAGATTCAGGTCCAGCCATTCGGGTTTGATATAACCCGGCAACATCTGTCCGCCTCTATTCCTGAGATGCGAGGCCATCACTTCGACAGGCTCTCTGTAAAGAAAAATCCAGGGCACGCCGGGGAAGGCCCGCTCTATCAAAGGCAGGTCCAGCAGATGCCAGCTATCGAACTTGATGAAGAGGTCTTGCTCCGCTTCATGTCGTCGCTGGCCGAGCGCGCTGATCAACCCGCGCAACCAGTCTATCCTCTGCTCGTCCGTGACGTGTGGAAACTGCGCGTAAGCGCGCAGGACCGAGTCAATCGGCGGCGCTTCGGAGAGCACTATATTTCGCGGGAGCGAGGCCAGCATCTGCGAGACGAGCGTCGAGCCGCAACGCGACATGTGAAAGATAAAACCCTTCGGCGGCACGCCCGGATTTATCTGCTGCAATTCCTTGAGGGCCGCCACCGGCGTCCGTTGACGAAAGAGTATATTGAACGGAAGGTGCATGGCATGCCCGATGGTCTGCTCGAAGAAAGGCTCCGTCGGGCGCTGGTCTCCGAGCAGCACCCAATCAACGAAAGGCTCTAACCCTCGCCAGAAGATGCGAATCGGGGTCCAGCCGACCAGATGCATCGCCTTCATCTTTGCAGCCACCTCTCAATCCACTCGCGCTGGCTGGCGTGCAGGGCTGCCCACACGTCCTCGGTCGTAAAACTGTAACCGCGCTCCGCGCCCAACCGTTGTGTCAGGGCGACCATCTGATCGCGGTCGGATATGCTTCTCAACTGCTGTTGAAGCGCCGTATCTTGCAGGACCAATTGCTTGAACTGCTCGAAGTTTTCTTGAGACATGGCAAAAAGCCTTCCTGATTTTGAATTGATGGAACGAGCATCCGAAACGAATGGGTGATGGTTCAATTTAATCCTGAGTGAGTTGAACAGTGAGATTCACCACCGCAGACACAGAGGGCACAGAGTCAGCACAGAGAAAAGAAGTCAAGCCTCTGTGCTTAATCTGTGCGCTCTGTGTCTGCGGTGGTGAACGCCTCTTCCATAATCACTCAACTAAATACGCCTAAAGATGAAGAGCCAGCTTGTCTCTCATCATTGACGCAAGCTCAGGACGCGGGAAATCGCGCGCGCAGCCAATCATTCAAGACGCAATCCAGGACCAGATGAATACGGTCCGCACGGCTGCGATTCTCGACGCGATGCGGCAGGTTGAAGTTGAGATACCAGCTTTCGCCTTCGTTCATCCAGAGCCTTTCTCCCGCCAGAAAAAAACTCACGTCCTCATTAGTCCGAACGGGAATGTGTATGCGTATCTCTCCATCTTCATAGCCGAGATTAAAATCCTTGTGCTCGCGTATGCTCGACCCGGCGCTGAGCTTCAAGAGCCGCGCGGATTCGACGGGACACTCAAACGTCGCCAGGACTTCGACTATGTAAGGGCAGCGCGCGAGGATGTGCGTATCAGCGAAGGAACCGCGCGCCGTCGGGTCTGGATAGATTTGCGTCGCCACGCCGCCGATTGAACGCAGGGCGACGACGCTCCAATCTCCCTCGTAATAAGATTGATTGAAATGCGGAATCCAGTCCGACGACTCTATCTGTAACAGGTCACTCTGCAATCGCGCCGGGTCGAAATTGAAGGGGAGTTTAAAGCTGCTCAGCATAACTCTGGATTCACCTTGATATTTTCAGTAGCTAGAGTGTGCGCGTCACTTTCGAGAGCGAGCGTGGCGCGTCCGGGTTGAGACCTTTGGCATCTGCCAGGAGCGCGGCGAAGAGTTGGCCCGGAATGATGTAGGGAATCGGCGAGATGAACTCTTCTATCAACGGCGGCAGGCGTATCGCGCGGGTGGACATGCGCGCGGCTTCCTCGTCGCCGGTGATGATGAGTGTGTCCGCGTGCAACTCTTGTAATCGGTCCATTAATACCTTGACGCCGTCGAGCGTGATGCCCGGCGGGGCGAAGAGGATGATGGGAAAATGTCGCTCGACCATCGCCAGGGGGCCGTGAAAAAAGTCTGCGGAAGAGAAACGCTCAGCCACGACGTAACAGGTCTCCATCAGCTTGAGCGCCATCTCGTAGGCGTTGGCGTAGATGAGACCGCGACCGACCACGACGCAATTCTCCATAAAGACATAGCGTTCGACGAGTTCGCGTATCTCGTCCCGCAACTCAAGCGCGCGCGCGGCCATCTCCGGGATGACTCCGTAATCGAACCTCGCCGCGCCGTCGTTCAAAGCTGATGCCAGCATGTAGAAGAGCATCAACTGGCCCGTGTAAGTCTTGGTGGCCGCCACGGAACGCTCGCGCCCGCCATGCATGAGCAGCGTCTCGTCAACTAATTGGACCATCGTCGAAGCCGCCTCGTTGGTGATGCCGACGGTGTATGCCCCGCAGGCGCGCGAGTGTTCCAGAACCCTGTTGATGTCCTCACCCTCGCCGGATTGCGAGACGCCTATGACGAGCGCGCGGTCCAACTTTAGCTTCGCGCCGTAGAGCGTGTGGACCGACGGCGCGGAGAGCGAGACGGGAATGCCCGTGGCGATTTCCAGCAGGTAACGTCCGAACAGAGCCGCGTTGTCCGAACTGCCGCGCGCCACCAGCACTATCAAATCCACGTCGCGCCCGCGCAAAAACGTGCCGAGCCGCGATACCTTGACGCGTTCCTCCGCAATCGTTTTCTCCAAAGCGGTCGGCTGCTCAGCAATCTCCTGTAGCATCAATGACATTAAAAAATTTCCTCTAGAGCAGTTCTCAAATGAGTGTCTGGAACAAGGCATTCACCACCGCAGACACAGAGGACACAGAGGACGCATAGAGAAGAAGATTCAACTCTTTGTGCTGACTCTGTGTCCGCTGTGTCTGCGGTGGTGAATAACTCTTTCCATACGTTCAACTGCAATCCGCTCTAAATAAAGAAAGTGTCCCCTAAATAAAAGCTGGCTTCCACAAACTTTTACCTTCACGCTTGATTGAATAATCAACTACTTGTCCGCGAGCTTAAACGTGCGCGCGATGACCTCTGAGAGGTCCGCAGGGACGCCCGGCTTTTTCATTTCAATCTTGACGAGTTGCTTTTGCTCAGGCGTCAGGACGTTGACGGTTTCACGTATGGCTTGCCCTTTTATGCTGAGCAGTTCCCAGGTGGTTTTCTTCATCTCTGCGCTCAAGGTCGAGCGAAGTTTTTCGTCTGGCCTGTCTGCCAGCATGTTCTCATAAATCCTGCTCACAAGACCGGCCAGCCGCAACGCCAACGGGGCCGCTCTCTTCTCGCTTTCGACATGTATGCGTTTCAAAGCCTGCTTCTGCGCTTCGCTTAAAGTATGAACGGCGTCGGTTTTATTATCCGCGCTCGAAGATGTTTGGGCCATGACCGTCTTTGCCGATGCTGCAAAGAAAAGGGCGGGCAGCACGAAGGCTAGAATTGTTAATCTGGTTTTCATCACATGATCCTTTGGGACCGACGATGTAAAAAGGAAGTTGACTGTCAAAATTCCGAAGCAGCCGAATCAATATCATTCCACAGTGGCCGGGCGCGACCGGGCGACCTGCGGGATTATACGATAGCTTTCCTCACGCGCAATGCAGAAGTGGCAAGCGGCCTGGCCTGGTCTATAATCAAAGGGCACTGAAAAATCTTTCGGATGGATGGTGAAAAGTGGCGGAAGCGATAGAGCAAAGACGAAGTGTGACGCTCGGCGCGTTGGCGCGTGCGGTGGGCGGGACGTTGACGGGCGATGATGGCCTGGTAGTTAAGGATGTCACGCATGATTCGAGACAGGCGCGGGAAGGTTGGCTGTTCGTGGCGGTGGCGGGGGCGAATCTGGACGCGCATAAGTTTGTGGATGCGGTGATGGAGCAGGGCGCGCTGGGTGTTATCTCGGAGCGCGTCGTGCCGGAAAATTTTGTGGGCGCGTGGATACAGGTCTCGGAAGTGCGGCTGGCGATGGCTCAGGCGGCGGCGATGGCGCACGGGCATCCGTCGCGTGAACTTGAACTCGTCGGTATCACGGGGACGAATGGGAAGACGACGACGACGTATCTGGTGGCTTCCATCGCGAAGGCTGCGGGCGAGAAGGTCGCGATGACGACGACGGTCGAGTACAGCGTCGGGGATGAGCATATCAAGGCTGAGCGGACGACGCCGGAGGCGACAGACATGCAGCGCCTGCTGCGGCGCGCGGTTGAGGCTGGATGCAGAACGGCGGTGATGGAATCTTCATCGCAGGCGATTGACCTGCATCGCTGCGATGCGCTTTTTTACAGCATCGCGGTCTTCACCAACCTGACGCGGGACCACCTGGATTATCACGGCACGATGGATAATTACTTCGCGGCCAAGCGCAGGTTATTCGACGGCAGCCTGAGCGTGCCGCCGCGCGCTTCCGTCATCAACATTGATGACGAGCGTGGCGCGCAACTGGCGCGAGAACTTGAAGCGGAAGGCGCGCTCGTTGTGAGTTATGCTTTGAATGAGGAAGCGGAGGTGACGGCGTCCGAGGTCAGACATTCTCTGGACGGGATGCGTTTTCGTTTGAGCACTCCGGTGGGCCAAAGAGATTTACATTCGCCGCTGGTCGGTCGCCCGCATATCTATAATATTCTGGCGGCGGTCGCGTGCGGTCTCGAACTCGGCTATGACCTGGACGTTATCTCGCGTGCGATAGAGACATGCACGGGCGCTCCCGGTCGCTTCGAGCGCGTGCCGCACGAGGGAGACTTCGCGGTCGTAGTTGACTATGCACACTCGGATGATGCCCTGCTCAATGTCCTGCGGACGGCGCGTGAAGTGACGGAGGGGAGAATTATCACTGTGTTCGGCTGCGGCGGCGACCGTGACAGATCGAAGCGTGCGCCGATGGGAGAAGCGGCGGCTTCGCTGAGCGATGTCGTGATACTCACCTCGGACAACCCGCGCACGGAAGACCCTGAAAGAATTTTCGCGGACGTTGAAGACGGGATGCGCGAGACCAACAAGCCTTATGAGAAGATCGCAGACCGTCGCACGGCTATCAATCGGGCGATAGCGGAAGCGCGCGGCGGCGATCTCGTCTTAATCGCGGGCAAAGGGCACGAGGACTACCAGATTATCGGCAGGGAAGTTTTTCACTTTGACGATAAGGAAGTGGCGCGCGAAGCCCTCGCGGCTAAGAAATTGTCTGGCAATCCGCCTGTGCCCTGAAAGGGCCGAATATGATAGCCGGGGGCAACGCCCACGGTCTGTTCACATCAACACCATTCGACCCTGAAGGGGTCGCACCTCCAATGTTGAGATGCGAGCCTTTCAGGGTCGGCTGCTATGTTGGACCACTAACCGGGGTGGCGCTGACGCTTGCCCCGGCTATCATATGTATCCGATACGGTGGAAGGGTTTGCTTTATAGCGGTTTGCAATTGAGTGCGACTACAGGTCAGTACCGCCTGCTTAAGCTGGGCGGGTACTCGCACGGAGACGACCCGCCCAGCTTAAGCAGGCGGGACTGACAAGGACGCTTGCCGCAATGCTCGCATCCGATTGAGAACCGCTATAACTGTCTAGACATCCTCTAAACTTAATTAGAATTCGCTCTAGTTTTCCTCTTCATCCAACGGCGCTCCCTGATAATTGATGCGGTTGTGTCTGGACCAGTAAAGATAGACGGGCAGACCGAGCGCGATGAGGCCGAGGCCGATGAGCGATTGGACGCGCGAGTTATAGACCGTGATGATGATGAGGCACGCGGTGACGAGCAGGAAGAGAATGGGCACGACCGGATAGCCCCATGTGCGATAGGGGCGCTCGGCGCTCGGCATTCGCTTGCGGAAGATGAAGACGGAGGCCGTGACCAGTCCGTAGAAGAGCCAGAGCGCGAATATCGCGTAGTCAGTCAGCGTATCATATGAGCCGGAGAGGGCCAGCACACCGGCCCAGACGCCCTGCACGATGAGCGAGCGAGTGGGCACATGCGTGCGCGCGCTGAGACGCGCGAGGCCCTGAAAAAAGAGACGGTCGCGCGACATCGCGTAGGGGATGCGCGCCGTGGCGAGAATCGAAGTGTGGAGCGCGCCGAAGGATGAGATCATCAGCGCGGCGGCTATCAGGCTGACGGCGAGTGGACCAAGAAATCTCTGCGTGACTTCCGCTGCGACGGATGAGACAGCCGGAACGCTGGCGACTTCGGTCGGCGTCAGGACGTGGAAGTAACCAAGATTGACGAAGATGTAGAGCACGCCCACCACGAACATGCCGCCGATGAAGGCGAGCGGGAGATTACGACCCGGATTGCGGACCTCGCCCGCCATAAAGCAGATGTTGTTCCAGCCGTCATAAGCCCACAGCGCGCCCAGCATCGCCGCGCCAAAGCCAGCCAGCCCGCCGCCCACGACCGCCACGCCCTCACATGTGCCGCCCATGTTGGCGAGCGAAAAATTGGACCAGTGTCCTTGCGCGTAGAGAAACGCGCCGACGCCGACGAAGAGCACCAGCGCAATCTTGAGAAAGGTCAGCAGGGACGCGACCAATCCGCTGACATTGACGGCGGCGCAATTAATAACCGTCGTAAAGGCGATGGCCGCCAGCGCCACTAATTGAATATCACCGAAGGCCACATCGAATCCGTGCGGCAGATGCAGAGTGAAGTACACATGATGGAGCGCCTTGCCCGTGAGGTCGTTGAGAAAGATGGCGAAGCCGACGGCGAGCGCCGCTGCCGAACCAGTGCGCGCGATGAGAAACTGGGTCCACCCGTAGAGAAAACCCATGCCCGGCCCGTAAGCCTCGCGCATCAACACATACTCGCCTCCGGCGCGCGGCATCATCGCCGTCAACTCCGCATATGTCAGCGCGCCCGCCAGCGACAACAGGCCCGCCACAATCCAGACCGTGATGACCAGCCCCGGACTCCCCACGTTGCACGTCATCACACGCGCCTTGAGAAAGACACCCGTCCCGATCATGTTAGCGATGTTGATGGAGACCGCCGCCGTCAATCCAAGGCCGCGAATTAATGTCACGTTGCCGGGCGCTGTTTTCATAATTGGTCCAAAGTCCAAAGTCGAAATAAGTCCAAGGTCCAAGGTCCACAGTCCACAGTCCACAGTCAAGAACTGAACTCTTCCGGTTATTGATCTTGGACCTTGGACCTTGGACCTTGGACCTCCTTTTCCCATACGTCGCCCGCGAGCAGGTCTTCGTAAGTATCTCTGCGGCGGGCGAGGTCCACCTGGCCGCCTGCGCGGATGATGACGGCGGCGGGGAGAGGGCGACCGTTGTAGGTGAACATTTGCGAGAGGGAGTAAGCGCCGCTGTTGAGGAGGGCGAGCACTTCGCCGGGACGCACGTCCGCCGGAAGCGTGCGATAGTCCGGCAAGCGTCCCTCGCGTTCGATGTCGAAATAGACATCGCCGGAATCGCAGAGCGGCCCCGCGACTTTGTACTCCGTCAAGTGCGGCGTGTCGGCACGCGTGGCGTTGATAAGATGGTAATACCAGTTATAGGTCGTCATGGAGAGCAGGAGGTTGAAGCCCGCGTCCGTCAGTAACCAGACATCACCCGTCTCTGGCCTGCGCTTGATATTGCGGACGGTGGTGAGCACGAGTCCCGCGTCCGCGATGATGCTGCGGCCCGGTTCGAGCAGGATCGTGACGCGGTCGAGCAAGTGTTCCGCGTCGGCTGCACGCGCGGACTCGCGAGCAGCCTGAAGCGCGGCCTTGAGCAGGTCCGTGGGTTCGAGGTCCGCGCCGAGCATGTCTCGCTTGTGCTCCGGCAGTTTGTCGGCCAGCGAGCTATCGCGCAGGTAGTTGACGGGAATGCCGCCGCCGAGGTTGATGTGTTCGAGCGTGTGGCCCGTCTCGCGGTGCAGTGCGAGGAGAAAATCCCACATCGCCTTGAAGGCTTCGGCGTATGGGCCAACGTCCGGCGTTTGCGAGCCGACGTGTATATGTATGCCGCAAAGGTGGACCAATTCCGGGTGATGAAGCCCGCGCCGGAAAGCTTCCAGCACATCAGAATAAGAGATGCCGAACTTGGAGGTGAGCAGGGCCGTCTGTAATCCAAGATGTGAACGCGTGCCGATTTCGGGAGTCAGGCGGAGGGCGACGCGCGCACGCTGCCCGGTTCTTTTCGCGGCCTCTTCGACGAGTTCGATTTCGTAAATGGAATCAACGTTGATGGCATAGATTCCCGCGCGCACGGCCTGGTCCAATTCTTCATCCGTCTTGCTCGTGCCGTTAAAGACTATCTGCGACGGGTGAAAGCCCGCGCGCATGGCCTTGTAGAGTTCGCCGCCGCTGTTGACCTCTATATCAATCCCCGCGTCGAGCACGGACTTGAGGACGGCCATGTTTGAGTTTGCCTTCGAGGCATAACAGAATTTGACGGGGCGCTCGACGGACTCTGCGGCGCGTTTGAGGCGCTCGATGTTGGCGTGAATGCGCGGCTCGGAAAAGACGTAGAGCGGCGAATCGTATTGTTGGACCAACGCGGTGGCATCCACCCCGTTGATGCTCAAGTGACCGTCCCGCGCCTCAAGATATTCGGGGATGGCCCAGGATGGAGAAGGAATGACGAGTTGTGATGACATACCTCTTAACGCTCCGTCAGATGATGGCTGCAAAATTCGAATGCGAGCGAAGATAGTCTGAGAGAAGGCAAGCGTCAAGGGCAAACTAAAGAAGGCAAAGGTAAAAAGTAAAAAGGCAAAAGTGAGGAGCAGCCAGCTTTGATGAAAACCAGCCACTACCCTGAGCACACATCCGCCGAAATTTCATGCCAGCATGACGCGCAGAATCAGGACCGAGTTGGCTAACAAAATCGTCAGCCAGGTTCGCGGGTGACGTATGTCTTCAACCAGAAAAAAGATGCGCCCCGTCATGTACATGAGCAAGGCGAAGATAATCAAAGATAAAAACCTGTCTTTAAAACTTCCCTCATGAAAACCCGGATACACCAACGCCCCCCAGTTCAACAATATCTGATACAAAATCATGTTCAGGAAAATGCAGGCGTCGCCCAGTATCTCCGAGCGCGGGTCGCGCAGGAAATCGGATGCCGGGTCTCGCTTCGGCGGGATGAAATAGCGGAACACCAGAATGGTCTGTACGATGTTGTAAATGACGCCAAATGCAATAAACGTCCCGGCAAATGCCGAGTCGGGAAAAAGGTCCAATAAAGTGAGGCTGACTCCGAGGGTAATCCACATGTTCACGCTCAAGTAGGCGAACGGGAGGAACATGCAACCAAACGGCAGGCAGCCATCTTCATCTTTTCCCTCCTGTCGCTTGACTCTTTGATGAAAGTGCCAGCGCTTCAGAATCGCTCCGAGCGAGGGCAGGACTAACATTCCCAGATAGAACAACAGCAACCCTGTCCTGGCGATGACATCGCCCGCGTTAGCCAGCCTCACGACATACAGAAAAAGTCTCACGAGCAACTGCATCAGAAAGAGGTTGACCAGAAAAATCAGAATGTCCAGAAGCCTCCCTCGATTCTGCTGGGCGAAAATGTTGGCGGGTTGTTTGAGAGCTATCGCGGAGGGCTGGCTGTCATGTCCGGCTTCTGATTTTTTTCGCTTAACCATCCAGGGTTTTCTTCTCACTATAGCGGTTTGCGATTGAGTGCGATTACGTGTCAGTACCGCCTGCTTAAGCTGGGCGGGTCGTTGCCAGGCCAGGAACCCGCCCAGCTTAAGCAGGCGGTAACTGATCTGACGCTTGCCGCAATGGTCGCATCCAATTGAGAACCGCTATAAATCTTTCACTCTTATCATGCTCAGAGCAATTTTCAGATGGATGTCAGGTCAGTAGAGAACTCACCATCGCGGGCGGAGATGATACAGAGCGGTCATGGACAGAAAGAAAAGTAAAGGGCAAAAGTGAAGGCGGAATAGATAACTCATTCAACCTTCACTTTTGCCCGTGGGTGATTAGTTAGAGGACCTTACTGGAGGTCCTGGCACTCCTTATCGTTGCGTGTGACGGTCGGCCCGAACCTGTGCTGGTACTCCGCACTCGTGACGAACGCGCAGACCATCGAACGGAAATTACTCCCGTTCAAGTTCAAACGGTTGAGCCAGAACGCATATCCGCCAGGGTCCGGGTCGCGCCTCAAGTATCCGAAGTACTCCGAGAGCACGAAGGCCGGATTGAATTCGGCGTTGACGAACTCTGTGTAAGAGATCGCCTTGCGAATGACGCGGGCGCGGCTCTGCACCTGCGTCGCGCCGAGTAGGTACTCATTGACCAGTTCAGGCCGCCTCGGCGTCAGGTTCACGCCGGAGTTGGCTTGAATCGTGGCGATGAGCGCGTCAATGAAGTCGGAGCCGTTCTGGCTCGCCGGATACTTCGCCAGAAACGCAGGACTCTGGACGAACGCCTCCGCGAAGGCCGTCTTGTTGGCTTCCGTGCCGGGGCCGAGCAGCGTCTTATCTATCACGTACTGGCCGTAGGTCGGCTGTGTGCCGAGCGCGGCGCGGCGCACGCTATAGACGAAGAAGCCCGTCGTCTGAAACTCCGTCGAGAAGAAGAAGGCTGCGGAAACATCTACCCTTCGAGTGCTGTAGCAACGCGAGTCCGCGCCGCACTTCTCAATCTCCTGCGCCCAGAAACTCAGACCGGGGCCGTCAGGATAGCGATTGAGGAAGTCGTAGTATTGCTCGCGGGCGAAGAAGTTCGAGTCGTCAATCTCGTTGAAGAGAATCTGGCCTCTAATCTCTCCGCCGGGATTGGCGGCGGTGTGGACGTTGAAGTAGAAGAGACCGTCCTTCAACTGTTGCAGTTGCGTCGGTGTCAACGTGATGCTGACGTTGTTGACGGAACCGGAGGTGGCTGCCGGAGTGGTCGGGAAGGGGAAGAGCACGGGCGCAGCGGTTCCCGGCGCGGCTGGACCATGAATGTGCGAAGCCGTGGCGGGTCCGGTCAGTCCCGTAAAGTAGAGCGAGACTTTGGCGGAGGTTCCGCTGGGGTCGAGGATGACGATGCCTGTGCCTCTTCCGGTCGTGGCGTTGGGCGGCGTTTCCTGTGCGCCGTTAAGCGTCGCCACGAAGACTCTCTGCGGCGGATGGATGGACCCGCCATCATCGTCCACGATGGTCAGGTGAGCTTCCTGTGGAGAGCCGAGGGCCGCGCCGGTCGGATTGCTGAGAGCTATATCAACAATCTCGTTGTTCTCAACATAGGAATCATTCGGAATCAGGATGGTGAAGGTCTTGCTCGCTTCGCCAGCGGCGAATCTGAGCGTGCCCCCCGCGAAAATGTAATCGCTGCCCTGATGGGCCGCCATGCTGGGGTCTGACTCGTCGAAGGTCGTATAGTTGACGGTGGAGGCGACGGTCAAATCGCCGGAGCGCGTGACGGTAATATCAATCGCGCTGCTGCCCTCGTTGACGACGTAATCGGACGTACTGAACTGGATGGTCGTCGTCGCGGGAGATGAGGGTTTGAGCGAACCGAAGAGACCGTGGTTTTCATCATCATAACCGGCGGAGAAGTAGAGCGTGCCGGTGTCGCCCGCGCCCACGCCGTTGCCGAAGTTGAGTGCCCAGAGGTCATCAATCTCGATGGGATTGCCCGCCTCGTCGTTGAGCGTGCCGAGGAAGGCTCCGGTCGTCGGGTTGAAAGCGTTGATTCTGCCGTCGCCGAAATTGCCTACGAGCAGAGCGCCGGGGAACGCGCCAAAGCCTGCGGGCGCGATGGTCACGCCCCAGGGCGAACTGAGCGGGCCGTTGGAGACCAGTCGGCCCAGGAAATTGCCGTTGGTATCGAAGACGCTGACGTAGCCGTTGCCGGGTCCGGGCAAGTCCCTGCCCGTCGCCGGGTCAACCTTCGCATACTCTACATAGAGCTTGCCTCCGAGATTCTGTATGTTGAAGGGAGCATAATCTGCGGGAAGCGTCGGGTCCGTAAAGCTTCCGGCGAGCGTCGTCGAAGCGAAATTCTTGTCGTACACGTCTATCTTCTTTTGCCCGAAGTTCGCCGCGTAGAGAAAGTTCGCCGTGCCGTTATTGCCAATCGCCAGGCCCGTATAGACATTGGCGGGGAAAGGTTTGCTGGCGACGACGACGGCAGTGGTCAGGCCGCCTTTCCAGGCCACGATGTTGCCGCTGATGGTCGCGAAGATGAAACGGGCAGGACCTGTCGAACCGCCTCCGGTGAAGGAAAAGTCCGAGGCCGAACCGCTGAAGACCACTCCGGTCGGCAGACCTATGGGG
>DASYML010000222.1:0-35401 GCA_036009045.1 Pyrinomonadaceae bacterium | reverse complement strand
CTTAACTATCCCTTTCTTGCGTGCGCCAGTTGTTGGGCGGCGGGCGAGTAGCGTGTCGTCTTCAGTTGCCCGCCGACGAAGGTGTAGGTAATACCTTCCTTCTGATTGAGAAAGATCGAGCCGCCCTGCGCGTCCTGTCGTTTGAAGTCGGAATTTTTCGTCAGGCCCATAGACTCCGGGGTGTCCGTCGAATGTTCGTGTTGTAAGACTATCTCCAGGACAGAACCTTCGAGTTCCGGGTATAGTTTTTTGTTGGCGATGAAACGGGCCGTGACGAAAGTGATGGTGACGATGCCGCCCATGACCTTGAAACGCAGCGTGCCGGACGTGCCGGGCTGTTCGGTATTAATGGGCCTGCCGAGAATGCGCTCGACATCCGCGCGTCTTGATTTGAGCGGTTCGATATTATTCCAGGACGCGGCCCAGGCCGCCTGCGAAAGTATCGAGACCAACGCGACCGCGATGACCAGACGCCCCATCACACGCCGCACATGACAACCGCTTAGAAGCCTGTTTTTCATAAAGAGGATGCTACTGCTATTTAAGTCCAAAGTCCAAAGTCAGGAACCCGTTTCCGGCTATTGACCTTGGACCTTGGACCTTGGACTTAGGACTCATATAAGACCTTGGACTTGAGACTCATTTAGCGAAGGGCCGGACACGCTCTGCGGACTCTTTGAAGTCCGCATCACCCGGCGCGAGGCTCAAGCCTTTCTCGTAAGCGGCGAGCGCCTTGGCGTACTGCTTCGAGATTTCGTAGGCATAGCCGAGTTCACGATAGGTGTTGACATCGTCGGGCGTTTTGGCGGCGGCGCGTTCGAGCGCGGCGATGGCTTTGGGGAAATTTTTGGACCGGGAATAAGCGACGCCGAGCAGGTAGAGCGTGACGCCCCTGGCATCATTCGCGCCCGCCGCGCGTTCGAGCACCATCGCGGCGCGCGGGTACTGCTTGGCTCCTATCAGCGCCTGCCCGAAGAGCGTGGCCGTATCCGCATCCGTCTTTAACCTGTTGAGCGATTCACCGGCGCGCACTGCGCTCAGGTAATCGGCGTCGGCCTTGGCGGGCACGGTCGCGGCGGCGGCGCGGCGCAGGTATGAAGTGGTGAGCAAGGCCCAGGCGGGAGCGACGCGCGCATCAATGAGCGTCGAGCGATTGAGCGCGGAGATGGCCGCGTCCAGATCGTTTCTCGCGTAGGCGAGTTGGCCCAGGTAATAGAGCGAGGCCGCGTCCTTCGGGTTGGCCTTGACCGCCGCGTTGAATGAGCGCTCCGCGTCCGTGCCCTTGCCCGTGCGGTATTCCGCGACGCCGCGATAGTAGAGCAAGGCGCCATCCGGTGTCGCTCCCTTGCGCGAAGTGGCGTTGACCAGCAGAGGCAAAGCCTGCTCGAACTTTTCCGTCAACACGTAAGCCTGCCCGAGCGCGTCAACGGTGTTCGCGTCCTCACTCCCGGCGGCGCGTTGCAGGTCCAGCGCACGCTGCAAGTCAGAGGCGGCCTCCTCGTACTGCTTCAGGTTATACTCGGCAAAGCCCGCTATCTTCCATGCTTCGGAGTCCTCAGGATTACTGGCGGTGAGTTGTTTGGCCTCGCCCGCCGCAGCCGCATACTGCTTCTGCTGAAGCAAGGTATAAGCGTGGGCGGTATCGGCGCGGGACGTTGTCGTGGCGCTCGTCGTCGTCCCGTTTGTCGTAGTCGTCGGCGTCGCCGTCGCATTAATCGGCGTCAGCAAAGGGCTATCGGCGGACTGGCGCGAAGTCCTGGCTGGCTGGCGCGCGCCGTCGGGGCTTGAGGCTGGCTGTTGCGGGTTGACGCGGCGCGGGCGGCTCGCCCCGGACTGCGCGTTGACCGCGACGGACAGGATTAAGACGGCGCTTCCCAGGGCGATGATGCGTGGCAAATATTTACTCTTCATGGTTAAAGATTCTCTACCGCTTTGGCAAACAATTCAAGGCACGCCGATGCAGAGAGAGTTTACACGGCAACATGTGGATGCCGCCAGCGTTTGTTAGGTTCGCTTTAGTCACAGCGGATTCTATAGAAACATGTCCGGCCCACAAAAGAGAAGCGACCGGCAGCCATTAAGCCCGCTGGCTTCTCGCGCCTCATTCCGGTCTTTGCAGTTCACCCCGCATCCTTTGCTC
The DNA here is from genome assembly GCA_036009045.1 of Pyrinomonadaceae bacterium. GTDB lineage: Bacteria > Acidobacteriota > Blastocatellia > Pyrinomonadales > Pyrinomonadaceae > DASYML01. Next base: position 33,261 of record DASYML010000222.1, on the reverse strand, counting down.
AGGTTGATAGTTCTCACCCAGATTCAGGGCGTTAATAGATAGAGGCGGAGATGCTTTCGTCATCTGACAGGATTGGGATGCCTTCTCTGTTAAAGCCCGGTCTCGCCCCTCTAACGGCCAAGCGCATTCTCATCTCGCACGCTCATTCCGGTTGAGCGCGCACGCTTTTGATGGCTCAACGCGAAGCCCTCGCGCGGACGTTCCCGGAAAGAAAGAGAAGCACATGGACAAACATTATGGTCGGCAAATCTATTTTATGGTCGGGGAAGAACCGATTGTCGTGCCGTCATCGTCGGGCTGCCCGGTCAATCACTTGGCGGCGGCGGGCAAGGGACTCACCGCGCCTCCGCCTGCGGTTGACGAGACGCGCGATTTCAAGTTCGGCAGGATGTTCCCAAAGCTTTCGGCAAGGAACCGGGTGCCGAAAGCGCAGCAGATAAAGGATGTCGAAGCCCTCGTCGGACTCGGAAACGCGATGAATCCGAAGGATGTCAATGTTTATGATGAGGACTCGTCTATCCCATCAGGATATACATACCTGGGTCAGTTTATCGCTCATGAAATCACTTTTGACAAGACCAAAATTAAAGAGAACTTTCCGACCTTGATGATTGCCGACCTCCGCACTATAGAGCAGGGACGCACGCCGAGTATTGATCTGGACAGCTTGTACGGGCTGGGGCCTCAAGCAAAGGAAAGCCAGCAGTACTATGAGGCGGACGGAGTTCAATTGAAAATCGGCAGCACCTTGCCGAGTGACGGGTATGGAGCGATTTTACAAAACGATCTGCTGCGAAGCAGCGTCAAGGACGAAAGCTTCGGCCAGGCACTGATCCCGGACCCGCGTAACGATGAAAATCTGCTTATCGCCCAGACGCATGTTGCGCTCATCGAGTTTCACAATAAGGTCGTCGAGAAGATTAAAAAAGAGCAGGAGCTTTCCGGGCCGGAATTATTTAAGAAGGCGCAAGAGTGTGTGATTAAACATTTCCAATGGATTGTGCTTCATGATTTCCTTCCACGAATGATTGATGAGACCACCCTGAACGATGCGCTCAACAGCACGCCGGAGTTTTTTCAGAACGCGGAAAAGATGTTCATGCCCGTCGAATTCTCAGGCGCTGCCTTTCGCTTCGGCCACAGCATGGTGCGCGATTCATACGAGTTGAATATGCTTCACAACTCTGTCCGCTCCCGTAAAGTCTCGATCAACGAGTTCTTCGCCTTCACAAATTTTAGCGGGGGTAATAAGAAATCACTGGAGAACCAGTGGGTTGTTGATTGGAGACACTTCTACGACTTTAGCGGCATCCGGAAGGTGACAGGTAATCTACCTCTCAACCTGGCGAAAAGTATTGATACCACCTTCAACCTGAAAATCGAAACTCTGCCCAACTATCCTCATCCTCAAGATAAAAAATACAAGCCGCTCACCGTCCGCAATCTTGTACATGGCTACGCGCTCGGACTTCCGTGCGGGCAGAAGGTGGCAGATTTCATCTTGAAATCCGGGCGAACCGTGGAGCCGCTATCGAAGAAAGTTTTACTGGACAGCCCGCACGCCGACGTGCTCCGCAAGTACGGCTTTGAAGAGCGCACGCCGCTCTGGTACTACATTCTGAAAGAAGCCGAACGCAGTGGTGACAGCCGTCTGGGAGATGTCGGCGGCTTCATCGTTGCCCAGACCTTTGCCGGAATCTTAAGCAACAGCGTCATCTCAATACTCAGGGATAAGGATTGGCGTCCCTCTCTGCCCGCACATCAGCCGGGACACTTCGCCATGATTGATTTACTAAATGTCGCAGAGGTGATCGACCCGATGGGCCAGTACCATAATTTGACCGAGGGTCAAGGCACACCGTAGCGGCAGAGAGGCTCACACCTCGCTTTGCGAGCAGCGTCCGGTTCGACGCGCAGCATCCATCATGCCTTTACCTATCAAGCTTCGTTTCAATTACAAGCTTGTGCTTGAGAGCAATCGGTTGTTTGAGCCTACCCGCTTTGCAGATAAACGTCCGTGTTTCTGACACCCGTGCTGCGGTGAGAGGTCAGAGCTACGGATTGAAGAGAATTTTTTCGGAGACCTGCTGAGGAGGGCAGAAGCTATGAAAATAATGCAGAACGTCAAGAGGGTACAGAGAGCCATCGTCCATAGCGCTTCGCTGAAGGACAACCTGGCGGCTCAGGTGAAAGCGGTGGCGGTGAAAGCCGTGAGGGGCGGTAAAGACTCCGATGACTGGAAGAAATACATGGCGATCTTTGCCGACAATGAAGCGCAACTACAGCGCCTGCTGGGTAATGATGCATTAGCAAACGAGTCATGGTTTCCAGAAACAACCGCTTATCTGGTATCCAACGGAGTCTGTACGACGCCCTCATCTTTACGCTTCACCGATAATATTGATGAGCATATAGACGACGACATCAATGATACGACGCCGGGCAGCCTGTCCGTACCGAAAGCGCTCGATATCCCGGACCCGCATCCGGGAGTCCCTATTTCTTAAAGGTCAAGATGATATTAGCCCGCCGCTGACGTTCGTTTAAGGCGGCATGCTTATAGCGGTTTGCAGTTGAGTGCGACAACGTGTCAGTCCCGCCTGCTTAAGCTGGGCGGGTTTCCTTGCTCAGCCACGACCCGCCCAGCTTAAGCAGGCGGGACTGACAAGGACGCTTGCCGCAATGCTCGCATCCTATTGAGAACCGCTATAGCTATCCTTGCTCTCTCGCTCTAATTGTGCCTCACACCATGTCTCACCCCGCACAATGGAGCAAGGATAGCTATCTTTTCATGATGGAATACGAGCGGAGAGAGAGTGCGCGAGAGATGTCTGAGAAGCTAGACAATCAAGGCTGGGACCACGGCACGTTGTTCAGGTCTTTGTGCGGGAGGTGGCGGGAACTTTGCGAGCTTTATCTGCCGGTCAAGGTGCGCGGCTCAATCTGGAGATACAGCCGTGGATTGAGTCGGCGCGACCCGGAACAGGGCTGGAAGCTGCACATCTCTACGAGCGCGCCGACGGCGAGCACTGTGCTGGAAAAGATCGCCCCTTGCTTAAGTCGCTGTCATCTCTTATACAAAGTTCCCGTCTCGCTTCAAGAGTTGGAGAAGCTCAATAGCGGTATCTATTACGGGTATTGCCAGGTCGGCAAGGTTATTACCGTTTACCCGCAGACGACCGAAGAGGCCGTCAGGCTCGCGCGCGCGCTGCACAGGCTGACGCGCGACACGCCAGCGCCCGCTGTCCCATTCGATCTGAAGTTTCGCCCGGATGGATGTCTTTACTATCGCTACGGCTCATTCTCTTCACTGGAAAAAGAGAACGCGGACGGAACGCGCACCTTAGCCATCAGAGACCCGGACGGCAACCTGGTGGCAGACAGGCGCGATGCCGAACGGGCGATGCCTGATTGGGTGACAGACCCTTTCCCTCTGAAACACCCGCCACGCACAAAAAAGGTCTTAGAGACGCCTCTCAAAAAAAGGTTTCGTGCTTTCTGCGCGCTGTCGCAAAGAGGCAAGGGAGGCGTTTACAAGGCGCTGGACCTGAGCGCCTCGCCGCCGCGCTTCTGTATCTTGAAGGAAGGACGTAAAAACGGTGAGACGGGTCTGGACGGTCTGGACGGTTATGACAGGGTCAAACATGAAGGGCGCGTGCTGAAGGCTCTGCATTCGGCAGGGCTTGGCGTTCCGCGCCTTTACTCTTCTTTCAAGGGCGATCAGAATTACTATCTCGCGCTCGAATACATCGAAGGCGAAACCCTGGACAAATGGCTGGGGAAGCGGAAACGAAGGCTTGCCATCTCCAGGGCTTTACACTACGGCATCGAAATCTCAAACGTCGTCGCGCGCATTCACCTCGCGGGATGGGTCTGGCGTGATTGCAAGCTGACCAATCTGATGGTCACGAAACAGGGCGAAATGAGACCGCTCGACTTTGAAGGCGCGTGTCCTGTAGACAGGCCGGACCCGATGCCGTGGGGCAGTCCCTCTTATGTCCCGCCGGAGTGGTGTGACCAATTTCGCGGTCAATCGAGAGTGCCCGAAGACCTCTACGCGCTCGGCGTCATCATGTATCTACTGCTCACAGGATGTTTGCCCGAAGCTTCGCCTCTGCTGCCAATTGAAAAACTAAGACGGGATGTCCCGCCAGCCATCACGGAAATCGTCATGCGGCTTCTCGACGCAGACCCCGCACGGAGGCCCTGTGCCGGAGTTGCCGCGCGCAGACTGCAAGCCGCTCTCTCTCAACTCACCGCCTGAATTTGCACAAGATGTCCGGGCGAAAACGAAGACGAATTGTTCAGGGGTTAAGGTTAATCCGGCGGATGAGGTCTGCGAATCTGCGGTCGGAGTGAAGGTCATCGAAGATCGGCTCAACTTTTAAATAAGCGACCGTGATGAAATGTTCTGTGTATGCTTCCTCCAGAAACTTGAAAGCATTCTCCTTGTCGTTGAGTCCGATGTAAACTATCGCTTTCTCCATCGGCAGTTTGTTTTCAGGTTTGGAAAGCTCTTCCAGTTCTTTAATCATTCCCAGCGCATCGTCGCGGTCCCCCAACTTGGCATAGGCATAGCCAAGAACGGCGTCGCGATAGATTTTATTCTCTATCTTTTTAAAAACCTGGATGGCGTCGTCATACTTTTCCTGCTTCAGCAAAATGAGACCCTGCAAATAGAGCGCTCTCGAATTGTTAGGATTCTCATCAAGCAACCTTCTGTCATATTCCGTCGCCCTGTCAAACAGGCGCGCGTTGTAGAACGTGCTGCCCACGTTGAGGGTTTCGGCGGGAGAAAAGGGGTCCAGTTCCCTGGCAATCACACTCTCTTTAACGGCTTCATCGAAGCGGCCCATAGCCGTCAGCATATTCGAGTACCAGTAATGAGGCGCGGCATCATCCGGCTTCAGATGAGAAGCCAGTTGGAACCTCGACTCGGCCTCTCGCCAATCCCAGTCGTATGTGAATGCGATGATGCCCAGGGAGGTGTGCGCCTCGCTCAGCAAAGGGTCAATCAAAATCGCCTGCCTGGCGGCGGCACGCGCTTGTGCCATGACATCTCTCGTTGATTGTGCGCCGAAAGAAGTGCGAGGCAGCATGACTAATGAATTGGCCAGTCCGGCGTGCGCCTGAGCATAGAGAGGGTCTATGTCGGTTGCCCTGTTGAAGAGGCTGACAGCCTTTTTAATATTTTCTTCGTTCCTGTTTTTCCAGTAGTACTGGCCGAGCAGGTAGAGGCGAAACGCTTCCGGCTGTTCGGTCTGTGGCCTGGTTAAACTCTTTCTTTCATCTTCGCTCAACGACACGGGCAGGTTCGAGATCACGTTGCCGATAATCTTATTCTGCGTCGTCGGAATTTCATCCATCTCGATCTTGACGTGCCCTTCCCAGAGCGTCGAATCATCAGCCGTATTCAAGAGCCTGGTATTGAGAAAGAGCGCGTCGTCCTCTTTGATTATCTTCCCGACGAGCACCGCCTCAACTTTAAGCTCGCGCCCGGCGACGAGGGGATCGGTTTTCCGGTTCTTATAAACCGAGACCATCGTCGGAGACTTGACCGATAACTTCGACAGGGGCGAAAGCTTATCGCTGAGACTCTGTGTCAGCCCGTCACTCACATACTCTGCGCCCGCATCCCCGCTTTCATTCGAGAAAGGCAGAATGGCGAGGGTGCGGACTCGCATGTGGTTGAAGTATTGAAAGGCCAGGAGAGAGAGCAAGACGACGATGAGGGCCAGACCCGCGACCGCGTAAGACCCTCGCTTCACAGCCCGACGTGCGAACCCTGTCAGGCGGGCCTGAGATTGAATCGCGTCGCCTTTCTGCAAGCTGCGTACGTCGAGCAGCAACTCGTCTGTGGATTGATAGCGCTCGTCACGATTTTTCTTGAGGCACTTGAGAGCGATGCGCGCGGTCTCTCGCTTGATGAGGTGCGTCAGCGCATCGAGCGGGGGCGGGTCGTTCGCCAGAATGGCCGAGATGGTTTCGGCCTCGCTCGCGCGCTTGAAACAATTCTTGCCACGGAGCATTTCATCCAGAACGATACCGAAACTGAAAATATCGCTCTTGTAATCGAGTTCCTCCGCGCGCAACTGCTCCGGCGACATGTAGGCGAGAGTGCCGATGATTAACCCTTGCTGCGAGACCTGGCTCGGATTATCGCCCGCACCTTTGACGCCGGGCTTTTCCTCAATCAACTTGGCGAGTCCGAAATCCAGAACTTTAACCCCACCGCTCGCCGTCACCATGATGTTCTGAGGTTTAATATCTCTGTGGATGATGCCGCGAGCGTGCGCGGCTGAAAGCGCGCTGGCGATCTGTTCAGCCAGGGCCAGAATACGTTCGACCTCAAGCCTGTCATCATCAATCAGGTGGTCCAGAGTCTGCCCTTCGACAAACTGCATGACGATGAAATTTTGACCATCGGCCTCTTCTATCCCGTAAACGGCGCAGATGTTCGGATGTTCCAGCAGCGCGACGGCCTTCGCTTCCCTGGCCAGATATCGCTTACCCCGGCCATCGTCGAGAAAGTTGTGTGTGAGAAACTTGAGCGCAACGTGGCGTTCGAGTCGGCAATCTTCCGCGAGATAGACTTCCCCCATGCCGCCTCGACCGAGCAGCCGCACAATTTTGTAATGACTGATTAGTTGGCCCACCAGAGAGCCGGACGGCACATCAACCAGGACCTGCATCCCAAGGCTCAGAGCAGGTTGCTCCATAAAGCTGTGCTCCGTCTCGAAGGCCGTGATGAGCGATTCGACCTCGCGCAGTAAGAGAGCGTTGCCGGAGCACTCTTGAGAGAGATAGGCAGCCCGCTCCGGGCCTGCGCGTTGCAAAGCCGCGTGGAAGAGGGTTTCAATCTCCTGCCAGTTATTAATCTCCATTTCTGATCTCACGAGCGAGCCAGGCTTTCGCCATGTTCCAATCACGCATCACTGTGATGGGAGCGACCTGCAATACTTCCGCCGTCTCTTCGACGCTCAGCCCTCCAAAATACTTCAACTCGACGACGCGGCACTTGCGCTCATCAACCGCCGCCAATCTCTTCAACGCTTCGTCCAGGGCGATCAACTCGGAAGACTTCTCTTCGGACATCATGGAGACCTCCGAGAGCGAGACCTGGATGGCTCTCCCGCCTCTTTTGGCGCGGTGACGGTCGCGTGCGTAATTGAGCAGGATGCGGCGCATGATTTGCGCCGCGATGGCGAAGAAGTGGGCGCGGTTCTGCCAGCGCACGTTCTTCTGGTCAACGAGCCGCAGGTAGGCTTCATTGACCAGCGCCGTGGTTTGCAGAGTATGCGAAGGGTTTTCCCTGCGCATGTAACGGCTGGCTATGTGGTGTAGTTCTCTCTCGACAAGAGGCATCAGTTTCTCCAGCGCTGTCTGATCACCGTTGCACCAGTCTGTTAGAAGAATTGTGATTTCCGAAGTGGGAGGCATGGCAGTGTGCGACCTCTTTAGCTGAAGCTCTCAGTGCGCTTCAGTGCTCACCATAATTAAAAGGTTACGCAGCTAAACGATGAGTTTTTTCCACGGGATGAGAGTTTCTCCACTCGTTTTAGTGCGTTATACAGAGAGTGGAAATAGCCAGCTTAAGGAGCCAGTCGGTTGCCAGCGTAACCTGTTTGAACCCACACCTAAGATGTCTGCTTACTTATAAAGCGTTTGCTGAGAAAAATGCAACATTATGTCTAATCTTTTAATCGCGCCGCAGGTCTTCTCGCTCCGGGCAGAGAGAGAGATGAAAAGCGGCTTTTCAAAACGACCCTCTTAAATTCTCAAAAAAAATGACCAGCTAACTGTCAGCAAGCTGGTCACTCAAGTCTGTCTCTTGAACAGGAATTTTATGGAAGCATAAGCTCGCCGCAAGTTTGCGGAAGGATAAGTTTGCCGCGATGGCAAACTTATCCTTCCAGTCATATTGAGCCTTTAGAAGTTGAACTTGATGCCGAACTGGAATTGGCGCGGGTCGTAGGCCGCTGTCGGGCGGCTGTAGTAACGACCGTTGCCAGCGCGTTGGCCGAAGTTGTTGACATCGTCGAAGAAGGGCGAGGCGGCGGCTTCGTTGAAGCGATTGAAGAGATTGAAGCCCTCCGCGATGAGGTCAAGACGATAACGCTCCCCGAAGCGAACAGAGCGCAGAACGCGCAGGTCCAGCGAAGCGTAAGAGTGCGTGATGCCGCTGTTGCGTCCAAGATTGCCGCTGCTCAGGAACGCTGGCAGGACGAGCGCGCCGTTGGCCCCGACGCTCGGACGATCATTGGAGCTTTGCAGGTCCGCGTTGGTGTCCGTCGCCGTGATGATGTTGAAGGGGCGTCCCGAAGAGATTTCGAGAATCGGCGCGATGGTAAAGTCTGAGAAGAAACGTTGCGCGAAACTCGAAGCATTGCGCCAGGCCGTGGGCGCTGTGGCGACTCCGCTGAAGACGAAGCGATGGCGTTGATCGAAGAGCGAGTCGGAACGTTCAGCGCGGAAGTTGCGATTGTCCTGCGGCTTGAGCAGCGTCTGCAAGTCCGACGAATCGTCAATCGAATGCGAGAGCGTGTAGGAAGCCAGGAACTGAAAGTTGTTAGAGAAGCGTCGCTTCACTTCCAGATTCAAAGCGTTGTAGCTCGAATTGCCGTCCGAAAGCTGCGCGCTCACGTCTCCGAAGGGCGAGATTGGTCCAGGCTTACGCACGGAGTTGATTGACGCGAGAATACCGTTTAAGACGGCGGGCGTCACGGCCCCGCCCGTCACTGACTGGACGAAGAAATAGTTGGGACCGGAGGGACGGAAGAAGTTGGCCGCCAAGGGGCTGATGACCGCGCCGCCGCCGGGCGCGTTGTTGATGGCGACGAGTCCCGGCACGAGCACTGTGAAGAGCGCATTGCTCGCGGTCGGAATCGGGAAGAGGACGGCTTCGGCAAAGCCCGTCGGCGCTCTTCCGTTGGCGAGACACGCGGCGTTGGTCCCGCAGAGCGCAGGGTTGCCGACGCTAAAGCGGCGAAAGTTTTCGATGAGCAAATCATTGCGCGGCGCGTTGATGTCTTCAGGGTGCGGCAGGTGGTGCGCACCGACGAAGATGTAGCTCGCGGAAACGGAAGTGTCTCTTCCGACCTGACGCTCAACCGTCAGGTTGGCCTGATTCGCGTAGGCGTACTCGAAGTTTTTGGCGACGGCCAGCGTGAATGGCAGGACCGGACCAAAGCCCGGAAAAGTCTGATCGTTGAAACGTATCCGCCCGTTGAGATATTGCGAACTGGCGGCGACGCCGGGCGTCACTCCGGGGATGACCGTGCCTTGAAAAATCTGCAAGAGATTCAGGTTGGCGAGCGGCGAAGGGCTGCCCGGCAAGACGGTCGTGAACTGCTGTTGCTGCGAGGCGTCCGCGATGTCCGAGTTGAAGGCGATAGCCAGCAGCGGGTGATCGTAGAAGAGACCATAGGCGGCGCGGATGACCGTCTTATTGTCACCTGTCACGTCCCAGGCAAAGCCGACGCGCGGCGCGAAGTTATTCTTATCGCGCGGGAAGCCCTGCTGCACTCCCAAAACATCCTGCGCCGTTTGCAGGTCTGACGCTGAGAGAGTGATGCCGGAGAGCGGGTCTTTGAAAGCGACCGGAGCAATCGTGTCCGTCAATTCCACGTCGTAGCGGATGCCATAGTTGAAAGTCAGGTTCGGGCGAACCCGCCATGAATCCTGCGCGAAGAAAGCGAGCGGGCGATTCTTGATCTTGCTGTTCGGATTGCCGAAGCCTTCTATGAAGACGCCCGGAATGCCCGCGCCGTAAGACTGGACCGGCGTGAGGGCGGGCGCGCTGGCCGAGAGGCCCGTGATGAAGGGCTGCAAGCCGAACGTACCGAAGTTAAAGAGGCCCGGAAAGTTCAACTGGAAACTCGCCTTGACATCAACAAAGTTGACATCGCCGCCGAACTTGAAAGTGTGCGTGTTGTAAACCCAGTTGAGGTTGTCCGTCAGTTGATAACGTTTCTCGACGCGGTCCACGGGCGAGAAGGGATTTGGTCCAATAAAGGCCGTGCCCGCGATTTGGAGCGCCGGGCCGTCCTGCGTCTGCGAGCGGAACGTGGCGTGACGACGAGAGAAACTGAAGCGGGCTTCGTTGACGAGGGCGCTCGAAATCGTGCTCGTCAGAGAGGTCACGAAGGAGAGGTCGCGGATGGTTTGCGTGCCCGTGCGCGAGAAATCATTCTGGCCGAGCGTCTGATTCTGCGACTCGTCCTGAATGCCGGAGAGGTCGCTCGGATTATAGCCGAAGCGCGCAGTCATTTGATTACTGTTATTGACCTTGTGATCTATGCGCGTGGAGAAGAAGCTCGTGGATTCGGAAATCGGAAAGACTCTCGCTAAAGCCTGGAGCGGGCGAAACGCTATCAGTTGGCCCGCCGTGTTGGAGGTGATGGGGACGGGCGCGCCGGAGATGAAGAAGCGAGGGCCGATGACGCTGCCTGCGGTAATCGCGCCGCCCGGACTGCGTAGCGTGCTCGTGCCGTTGAGCGCCGTCTGCCCGCCCGCCGAAGCGAAGGTCGCATAGGTAATCGCGCGACCGATACGCGCGGGATCGCCGCTCGCCAGTTCGCCCTGTATGAAGGTGGCCTGCGCCGCCGTCAGGTTGCTGTAGACATTCGTGAAGGGCAGAAAGGGCGCGCCGATGGTGACGCTCGATGTCAGCCCGGCCCCGACGTTGGAAGTGAAAAAGCTTGACTCCTGCCGACGACGCTGCTCGAAGGCCGTGAAGAAGAAGGTGCGGTCGCGCACAATCGGCCCGCCTAACGTCGCGCCGTACTGGACGCGCGTGAACGGCGGTTTCTTGCCCGGATCATTGTCAATAATCGGGGCGAAGGCGTTGCGCGCCTGAATCGTCTTGTGGCGGATAAAGCCGAAGACATCGCCGCGAAAATCCTTCGTCCCGCTCTTGGTCACGACGTTGATGATGCCGCCGGTGGCGCGTCCGAATTCCGGCGCGTAAGAGTTAGTCGCCACCTGAAATTCCTGCACGGCCTCCTGCGACACGGTCGAGCGCGAGGCGTTGACGGAGTTATCCGTGTTGTCCGCGCCGTCCACCTGGACCAGCGTCGAACGACCGCGCTGGCCGCCGATGTTCAAGCCGGAAGAGGGCGCTGGGCCAATCGGGCGATCATTGCCACGATTGACCGTTGAGATGGTCGTAGAGATACCCAGATAATCGCGCTGGTTGACGGGAAGATTATCAATGCGTTGTTGCTCTATGGTATTGGCGACGGTGGTGCGGCTGGTCTCGACAACCGGCTGGTCTTCGGTCGAGATGTTGACGACCTCGCTAATCTGTCCGACCTCCAGTGTGAGGTCTAAATCCGCGCTGGCTCCGACCGTCAGTTTGTAGGAAGGCACGACGGCTTTCTTATAGTTCGGAGCTTCGACCGTCACTTCGTACTCGCCCGGCGGCAAGTTTGTAATATGGTAATAGCCATCGGAGTTGGTGGTGGCGCTGCGCGTAAAGTCTGTCGCGGGGTTACGCGCGGTGACGTTGGCGTTGATGACGACTGCGCCCTGTGCGTCGCGCACAGTGCCGTTCAAGTCTGCCGCGTTGGACTGTGATTGGCCCAGAGAAACGCTCGCACAGAAGAGGGTGGCAGCGCACAGCAGCGCTAACCGGAAAGTGGCCTTGAGCCATTGCGGAGGGAACGCACGCATATCTTAGTCTCCTTCGGAAATACTGAGAAATAGGTTCTCGAAATTTTCGTCAACAATTTGGAGCGCGCCCGTCAAGATGCGCTTGAACAGACGCATTCCCGTCTCGCGCCAGGAGAGGGCGAAATCGGGTCGCGGTAAATTGTCAGTAAGCTCACGGTCACGCTCAGGAGTGAAGATGGGCGCACCCGTTCGAGAGCACGCGAGGGTCCGCCAGATCAAGCTTCGGGAGCAATCTCTTCAACGAGCGCGCTGCCTTTGTACCGCAAAACATGCATGCGTTGCAAGCTAATGTGACGTTCAGAGGCGGATATTACAACCCGATACCACGAAGATCGAAATTGCCGAAGCCTTTGGCGATAGAGACCGCGATGATAGTGACCACGACCGCCACGGCGATGCCCGAAACGATGAGTATCTTGCTGGTCCGGGAAAGGCCGCTGCCCTTCTTGACCTCGCTCACGTCCGTGTAAGCGACCGTGTTCTTCTGGCCGTGCTTATCCGTGATGACGAAATTATCCTCGTTGGCCTGCGAGATATAGCCCTTCAGTTTCGTTCCGTCGTGCAACTTGACCCTGGCGATATTTTTTCCGTTCGCGTTGAGCTTCCCTATTTCCCGCTTGACCTTCTGGATTGACGCGTCGTCCCTGGTCGTGGCGGACTGCGCGTAGATTGGCCCAACGCAAATCATCTGGACCAGTATTATGAGCGTGCATGAGAGAAACTTTTTAAGCATCTTATTCTCCAGGTTGAGAGTTTACCGGGGAGATAGATAAGCGGAGATATGCCTTTTCTCTCTCCCAAAGCTTAAGGGAAGAGATTTCTATCAATGTTTGATGCCGGGAGCGCTGAGATTTTGCAGGAGGCTGACGATCAAGGAGGAAGGATGAAGGATGAAAGACAAACTATTAAAGCAGACCTGCTCATCTTGAATAACCGCTCTTTCGTCCTTCCTCCTTCCGCCTTCCGACTTGTTCTTCATTGCCCCTTTTGATGGCCTTGACCTACAATAAGCGCCGCATCAAACGTGTGCAGAGACGAACCCGCGCATCTGATCTTGGACGGCGCAGAGCATACTCTGAGAGCGCCGCCGAAGTCCTTTAAAGGCGCTTAAATAGTTCTTAAAGATTTCTTAAAGAGCCGCGCATGGCTATGACGAGCGAAACACCAAGGCGTCTCTACCAGTTCGGCCCCTTCCAACTCGATGAGGCTGAGCGGGTTCTGCTGCGCGAAGGCAAGCCCGTGGCCCTCACGCCGAAAGCCTTCGAGACGCTCCTCGTACTGGTCCAGAATAGCGGCCATGTGGTCGAGAAGGAGACCATCATCAACGCCGTCTGGCCCGACACTGCGGTTGAGGAAAACATCCTCGCCGTCAACGTCTCGCTGCTCAGAAAGACTTTGGGCACGGGCGAGAACGGAGAGCAATACATTGATAACGTCCCGAAGCGCGGCTATCGTTTTGCCCCTTCCGCCAGGGAAATCCCGCATGAGAACAACGGTTTTCCGGCGGGGAGCAAGCTGCCTCAAACCGAGAGCGCGGGCGCGTTGGAAGAAGACGCCGCGCCTGAAGAGCCTGTCTCAATCGCCGTCCTGCCGTTCATCAACGCGAGCAACGACGCGAGCATGGACTATCTCTCGGACGGGATGACGGAGAGCATCATCAACAGTCTCTCGCAACTGAATTCTTTGCGCGTGATGGCGCGCAGCACTGTCTTTCGTTATAAGGGGCGCGAAGTTGACCCGCAGGAAGTCGGCAATAAACTGAGCGTGCGCGCGGTGCTCACGGGCAGGGTCTTACAGCGCGGCGAGACGCTCAACATTCAGACGGAGTTGGTGGATGTCGCGGACGGTTCGCAGCTTTGGGGCGAGCAGTACAACCTGGATTTTTCGGACCTCTTCGCGGTGCAGGAAGAGATCGCGCGCGTCATTTCGGAGAAGCTCCTTTCGACCTTGAGCGGCGAACAGAAGAAGCGTCTGGCGAAGCGTTACACGGAAAGCCCCGAAGCTTATCGCATCTATCTGATGGGCCGCTTCTACTGGAGCAAGCGCACGCTCGAAGGCTTGAAGAAGGGCGTGGAATATTTCCAACAGGCGATTGACAAGGACCCTTATTATGCTCTGGCCTACACGGGCCTGGCGGATTCCTACGCGCTCTTAGGCTCCGTGGAATATTCCGCGCTCCCGCCCACGGAGGCGATGCCGAAGGCGAGGGCCGCCGCCATCAAGGCGCTTGAAGTTGACGACGCGCTGGCCGAAGCGCATGCCTCCGTCGCCTACGTGCATATCTTCGACTGGCACTGGTACGAGGCAGAGCGTGCCTATCGCCGCGCCATCGAATTGAACCCCAACTACGCGACCGCGCATCACTGGTACGCCATGTACCTGGGCGCGATGGGACGCCACGACGAAGCCCTCGAAGAGATAGAATTGGCCCAGGAATTGGACCCGCTCTCGCTGCCGATAAGCGTCGGCGTCGGCTGGCACTTTTTTCTCACGCGCCAGTATCACCGCGCCGTCGAAGAATACCGCAAGACTCTTGAGATGGACCCGAATTTCTACATGGCACACTTCCTGCTCGGCCTGGCCCACGAGCAAGCGTCCATGTTCGACGAAGCCATCGCCGCTTACCAGCAGGCACAGGCGCTCTCTCATGGTCATCCGCTGATGATCGCCGCGCCCGGCCACGCCTACGCCGCGCTCGGCCAGCGAGACGAGGCGCAGGCCGTGCTGGACCAATTGGCCCAACTCGCCAAAAGACGCTATGTCTCGCCCTACTACATCGCAGCCATCTACACCGGACTCGGCGAAAAAGAGCGGGCATTGGCCTGGCTCGATCAAGCCTGCGAAAGCCGCTCAGAGGGTCTCGTCTGGCTCAAGGTTGACCCGCTCTTCGACAGCCTCCGCGCGGACGCGCGTTTCGCGGACCTCCTCCATCGCGTCGGTCTCGGCGCAGCCAACGCATGACATGACTGCTCAAATCAAACTGAACACATTACCCATGATTGATGAGGGAATCAAAGAGAACTTTGTCAGCGTATTACTCGTAACCGTTCTCTGAAAGTTTATCCGGTCGCTTCGTAGCTTCGAGTGAGGATTCAAAATGTACTGCCCCCAATGCAGCCAGCAGCAGGTCTCTGATGATGTGCGTTTTTGTTCGCGCTGCGGTTTTTCGCTCGGCCCTGTCGCGCAGTTGCTCGCCGGTGGTGAGGTCATCAGGCGCGAGACGGAGACGCACCGGAAGCTCTCTTTGCGGCATCTTCAAGGCACGCATAAAGGCACGCGTATCGGGGCCAAGATGCTCTTCTTCAGCATGGTCCTCGTGCCGCTCGCCATCGCGTTGTCCGCCGCCGTTGATTCGCCCGGCCCTCTTTTAATTCCTTTCATACTCTTTCTGGCAGGATTGACACAGGTCCTCTACGTCCGCATCTTCAGCGAGAACGCGCTGCCGGAAAAGCGCCCGCAGCCCGCCATCCCCGGCGCGAACGAACGGCGCTTCGAGTCGCCTTTACCACAACCCGCGCCCGCGCAGATGATTGATTCCAGGCCCACTAATACGTCCGAAATAGTTCAGCCTCCGAGCGTCACGGAGCGGACCACGACCCTGCTCGAAAAGAAATAGCCGCTCTTTCAGACGACATCCCTTTTCTCTCTTCGCTCTTCTGGTCCAATATTGCCGCGCCCGTCTGGTTGGCCCACGCGCCGCGTCGAGCGCGCGAGACGACGACGCACACGGTCGCTCGCGCCGAGCAGGAGAATCGCGCCTTCGGCCAGTCGAGGGACAAACGCGGCACGCCGCAGCAGCGAGCAGACACGCAGGCGCGCGTTGAACTGTTCTCGATAGCGCGCCTCGTAATCAACCGCTACTGTCTGGAAGGATGCGCCCGCCAGCAACGAAGGGAGATGTCGCGCCAACGTCAACGCCGCGAGTTCTCCGCTCTCCAGCGCCATCAACATCCCGCTACCCGTGAACGGGTCTATAAACGAGGCGGCATCGCCCACCGCCAGCAGGCCCTCCGCAGGCACAAGCTCACGCCGCCCGAAGCTTTCGAGCGCGACGCTCAACCACTCGGAACGCGCGCGCGCGTGCTCAAGCGTCCGGGCCGCGCGCGAGTTGGAGCAGACCACTTCGCGCAACACTCTTTCGGGGTCGCTGCCGCACGCGCGCACGTCTCGCGCCGCCGCGATAAAACAGAGATTGCTGAGTCCGCCTTCCACCTGATTCAACCCGCCGTAGCCGCCGCGATAAAAATATATTTCGCAGTTTCCAGGCTCGCCACGCGCGCCTTCAAGATGGGCTTTGAAAGCGACGAGCGGCGCGCGTCTGGTCCTATTATTTTGACTGGTCCCGTTATGCTGATGCGTTCGACCGTCTACCTCAAGACGACGAGCGAGAACACGCGCCCGCCCCGTCGCGTCAATCGTCACGCGCGCGTTGTATTCACGGACCTCTCCGCTGACCTTCAAACGCACGCCGCAAACTCTCGTCCCTTCCATCAACAAGCCGCCAGCCTGCGCCTCCTCCAGGACATCCACGCCAGCCGCGCGCGCGCGCAGCAGTAGACGCTGATCCATCTCCGCGCGACTGAGGCCGAGAGCGCCCCCCCGTCCCGTCCCGAACCACTCGGACGGCACGCTCACGCTGTTCCCGCCGCGCGAGTAAAAGACCGTTTCCAGAAGCTCAACGCCGCTCGCTTCATTCATACGCTCCATCACGCCCAGACGCTCAAAGTGGTCCAAACATTCGGGCGAGATAAACTCACCGCAGAGCTTGGCGCGCGGAAAACTTTTCTGTTCCGCCAACAACACGCGCGCGCCCCTCATCGCCAGATGAATCGCCGCGCTCGTGCCAGCCGGGCCACCCCCGGCAATCAACACGTCATAAGTTTTTGAAGACCCGGTTATCATAAATTCAGGAGTCAGAAAAAAGTGTGCTCAACCGCTCATCTACTGGCTCCTGGCTCCAGTTTCTCTTCCTTGTTTCCGCTGAGGACGAGGCGAAAGGGGAAACGGCGTTCGACTTGTATGTTTGAGAGATGGGCGCGTTGGGCCAGTTGGCGCAGTTCGCGGGGTTTGAACCCGCGCAGGATGGAGAGCGCGCCGTCTTCTCGAATCAGGCGATTGTGCAGGAAGAGTTGGCCCACCGTCGTGTACAGATAATAGGCGACGGCGTGGCGATGAAGGTCTATCACGAAGAGACGAAGGCGCGTCACGCGGCTCAACTCGAAGAGGATAGCCAGGACCTGTTCATCCCTGAAATGATGTGTAAAGAGCGAGCAGATGGCGAAGTCGAAACTGCTGTCCGCGAAGGGTAGATGAAGAGCATCCGCGCGCACCGAAGTGATTTCGCGAAAGCCTCTGGACTCTTCAAGAATGGCGCGGGCGGAACGCGCGTTGAGTTCGAGTCCGACCAGATGCGCGCGCCGCTTCGTATGGTTGGCCCAACTCGCCAGCACGCGCAACAGTTCGCCCGAACCCGCGCCCACATCCAGCACCGAAAAACTCTTGAGCCTCGCGCTCTCTATGAGCGGCAGGCACGCGCGGCGCAGGGCGCTCGCGTCTCCCAGATAATCATTGATGAATCGCAATTCGGCCAGACAGCCTTCGTATTCTTCCGGCGTGTAATCGCCCTTGTCCAGGTGCTCAAGCTCATCACTGCGCTGATTGAAACGACTGAACATGATGATCTAAAGATGAGAGAGCGTGTCCCGCAAGCCCTTTAAATACTTTCCGGCTCTCAAAAGCGAATCGCGTCCTACCGCTGGGCCACGTAGTTGAAAGTGATGATGCCGCTGACCTTCACTGGCTCGCCGCAAAATGCTGTCGGACTGAATATAGCGTTCATGTCAGTACCGCCTACGGTAGCGGGCGGGTCGTTGCTGGACCAGAAACCCGCCCGGCTTAAGCAGGCGGTACTGACATAAGGCACACTCATTTACATACAGCAATATGGTTCTGCTCGTGTCTCTGTGGCTTATATCATTTGATATTTGAATAGACCTTATGTATTGATAACACATCTTTATTTATGCGACGTAATCTTCTCTATCATGAGCGCGCTGTTCTTCGAGCCGAAGCCGATGCAGTTGCAGAGGGCGACGCGGACATCCGCTTCGCGCGCGTGGTTGGCGACGTAATCAAGATCGCACAGGGGGTCCGGCTCGTCGAGGTTGATGGTCGGGGGAATAAGGTTGGTGTGCATGGCGCAGAGGGCCGCGCCGAGTCCGGCAGCGCCGCTCGCGCCCTGCGGGTGTCCGACTTGAGACTTGGTGGCGGACATGGGGATGGCAGCCGCGCGCTCACCGAAGGCCAGCTTGACCGCGTTGGTCTCTATCCGGTCATTGAGCAGCGTGGACGTGCCGTGAAGATTGACATAGTCAACATCCGCTGGCACGCGTCCAGCGTCCTTCATCGCTAAGGTCATGGCGCGCGCAGGCTCGTCGCCCGTTTCGGCTAAGCGCACGCGATGATAGGCGTCGCACGTCGCGCCGTAGCCGGTAATCTCCGCATAGATTTTCGCGCCGCGCTCCCTCGCACGCTCATACTCTTCGAGCACGTAAATCCATGCGCCCTCGCCGAGCACGATGCCGGAACGATTTTTGGAGAAAGGTCTGGAGGCACGCTCAGGCTCTTCGTTCCACTGGTCTGTGAGGACCGTCATGAGGTTGAAGCCCGCGAGGATGCCCGGCGCGATGGGCGCATCAACGCCGCCCGTGAGCATGACCTGCTGGCGACCGAGCGCGATGTGCCACGCGGCGTAGGCTATCGCATCCGTCGAACTGGTGCAGCCCGTCGAGATGACGTGCGACAGACCGCGCAGACCGAAGACCATCGAAAGCTCGCTGGAGAGACCGCCGTGCGTTGATGCGGGGATGGTATAGACGCTCGCCCTGTTGCCCTGCCCGTTGTAGTAATAAGCGTACTGCTGTTCTGTGAAGGCCAGCCCGCCGCCGCCCGTTCCCAACTGGACGCCTATCTCACGGCTCTGGTCCAACGTCAGATCGCTCGTGTGAATCCCCGCATCCTCGACGGCCTCGCGCGCCGCCGCCAGGGCCAGCGGGACCGTGCGCGGGACGTGCTTGCGGTCCTTCGCGTTAAGCTGCGCCTCCCAGTCAAAGCCCCGGACCTGTGCCGCAATCTTAACGGGAGAATCCGTCACGTCGAAGCTCTCTATGCGACGCACGCCGCTTGCGCCCTGTTGCAGCGCGTTCCAGAATGCCGAGCGACCGATGCCGATTGGCGTGACGCAGCCCATCCCCGTAATCACGACGCGGCGTGGTTGTCTGAAGTCTCTCAGCATAAATAAAATTTCACCTCGTCAAAATGGACCACAGGCGACCTTGAAGGAATGTATCCTGTCAATCGCCCGTGGTCCATCTTACGCTTATCAAGGACCAGCGTTGCCCATAATGTTTATTTCTGTCAACTCATGTTGCAGGCTGTGTTGGCCCACCGCCCTCGATTTTAGTCCCGCACTCGTTGCAGAATTTCGCGCCCGTCGCGGCCTCTGCATGGCAGTTGGGACACTTCTGTTTTTCCTCTTCCTGTTTGGCCCCGCACTGGCTACAGAACTTTGCCCCTGCGTGAAGTTCCGAGCCGCACTTGATGCAAGGAGTCTCCTGCGCTGCCGCTTCGAGCTTCGCACCGCAGTCGTTGCAGAATTTGGATGAGGCGTCGTTGGCCGCGCCGCATTTGGGACACTTGGTGCTGGCAGAGCCGACGCTGCCGCTTCCGTGCCCGCCCTGCTGCTGTTGCTGAGATGGATTGAGAGCGTTCGACATCGCTCCGGCCATCGCGTTGCCGATGGCGAAGCCCGCGCCTAAACCCGCGCCAGTGCCCGCGCCGCCGGAAGGATTCTCCGCCGCCGCGCGCATCGCGTCCGCCGCCTGAAACTGCGTGTAACGATTGACATCCCCGATGACGCCCATCGAAGTACGCTTGTCCATCGCCGCCTCTACCTCCTGCGGCAGCGAAATATTTTCGACGATAAACTTCGTCAACTCCAACCCGAAAGCCTTAAACTCTTCGTTGAGTTTGGTACGCGAAAAGCGGCTCAACTCGTCATAGTTCGAGGCCAGGTCCAGCGCCGGAATCTTCGATTCGCCAAGCGCGTCCGTAAAGCCGCTGACGAGCGTGCGCTTGAGTTGGCCCTCTATGTCTGCGGTCTCGAAACGCGCGTTCGTGCCCGCCACTTCCTTGATGAAGGCGCGCGGGTCAATGATCCGCATCGTGTAGATGCCGAAGGCGCGCAGCCGGACCATCCCGAAGTCCGCGTCGCGCATCATGACCGGATTCGGCGTGCCCCACTTGAGGTCCGTGAACTGTTTGGTATTGACGAAGTAGACCTCTGATTTAAAAGGCGAGTTGAAGCCGTATTTCCACGCGCCGAGCTTGGTCAGGAGAGGCGTGTTGCCGCCTTCGACCGTGTACAGGCCCGGCGGAAAAACGTCCGCGATCTGTCCCTGAAAGACGAAGACGGCGGCCTGCGATTCACGCACGACGAGCCGCGCGCCGTTCTTAATCTCCTGCCCCTCAACCGGAAAACGATAGAGCATCGTATTGCTAGAGTTATCCAACCACTCTATGACTTCGATGAACTGCGAGCGGAGGGCATCCATGATTCCCATACTATTTTCACTCTCCTTCCGAAACGCGGCGCGTTGATTTTACGAAGAGCCGCCGCCAGACATTATACGCTTCAACTCAACGCGGAGTTCAACACGCCAGCCGCAAAACCCCACCCCAAAACTATTGCACAAAGAGATGCGAAAGAGAAGAGAGGCTAGAGGCTGGAGGTTAGAGACTAGCGGTTAGTGAAAAGCAAAGATGTTTTCACTAGAGGCTGACTGAAAAGCCGTCTGGCCCTGAAAGGGCCGAATATGATAGCCGGGGGCAGCGCCCCCGGAACTCTTACCAGCACACAATTCGACCCTGCAAGGGTCGCACCTGCAAGGTTGTGGTGCGACCCTTGCAGGGTCTGTTTCTATCTTGGACCAGTAATCGGGGGCGCTGCCCCCGGCTCTCACATGTATCCACTGGCGTGGATAAAGTTGAATCGTTTGCTCTGACCTTTTTAGACACCGTCTAGCCTCTAACCTCTAGCCTCTCTATTCCGTCGGCGCGGGGCGAACCAGACGAGGGCCGTCAGGCCGCCCGCGATGTCAATCAGGCTATCGTAGATGGAGGCTGTGCGGGAGGGAACGAAGCTTTGATGAAATTCATCCAAGAGCGCATAGATGATGACGATTAAAAGAGAGACATAGAACCACCTGCGCCGCAACGCATCATGCAATGAGCCGCTCAAGGCACGCGCGGCCAACAGCGCGAGAATCGCGTACTCCGTCAAGTGTCCGGCCTTGCGAATCAGAAAATGCGCCAACTCTATGCGCGCTTCACTGATGTCAGGAAACAACCAGAGCAAGAGCGGACGCACGATGCGCGAAGTGTTGGAAGCGGATAGCTCTCCGGTCGAAGCGAAGAAAATCAAACACATCCACAACACCAACGGCGCATAACGCCACACACGCCCGCGCAACTTCAGTGCTGCTTCCATGTCCTCGGATTTTTGTTTCAGGCTATTGCACGGACGCGCCCGACACGACTTCGATAATCTCGTTGGTGATGGCGGCCTGGCGGACGCGATTCATGTTGAGCGTTAGAGTGCCTATCAACTCACCTGCGTTCTTCGACGCAGAATCCATCGCCGTCATCCGCGAGCCATGCTCGGACGCCACGGATTCAAGCAGCGCGCGAAAGATTTGCGTCTCGATGAGGCGCGGCAGGAGACGGCTGAAAATCTCCGCAGGCTCCTGCTCGTAAAGATAATCCGTCGTCGTGCGGGGACGCCCCTGCGCGTCGCTTCCCTCTTCGGCATTTTCCGTCGCACGCGAGACGGGCAGCAGTTGTTCAATCAGCACGCGTTGTTGAAGGACAGACTTGAACTCGTTGAAGATGACGAACACTTTGTCCAATTCCTGGTCCTCCGTAAAGCGTTGTATGATTTCGCGCGCGACCTCCACGGCCTCGCCATAGACGACGTGACCCTTGCCCGTCAACCCTATGTACTCCTGCACCAGAGGGACGTTGCGACGGCGAAAGAAATCTCTCCCCTTGCGACCGACCGGCATCATCTCTATGTGCTTGCCTTCGTGCTCCTGCATAAAGGCTTGCGCCGCTTTAATCAGGTTGGTATTGAACGCGCCGCACAATCCCTTGTCCGCCGTAATCAGGACCAGTAAATAACGCTCGTCGCCGCGCTGGTCCAGTAATGGATGATGGAAATTCTCATCCGTGCGCGCCGCCAGTTCGCCCAACACTTCCGTCATCTTGTTGGCGAAGGGACGCGCCGTGACGACAGCATCCTGCGCGCGCCTGAGCCTCGCCGCAGACATCATCTTCATCGCCTTGGTAATCTGCTGCGTATTCTTCACCGACTTAATGCGGCGACGTATGTCTAAGAGGTTTGCCATAAGATTCGAGAGGCTGGAGGCTGGAGGCTAGTGAAAACCTTCTTTACTTTTACTAGCCTCTAGCCTCCAGCCTCTATTATCTGTTTTTATACTCCCGCTGTGACCGTTGACGGGGTAGTGCCCGCGCCGCCGGGTGAGGTCGTGGTCGAAGCCGGAGCGTCGCTCGAAGGCGTCTGGCGCGCGACGAGGGTCTCTTCATTCCAGCGATCTTTGAAGTCCTTGATGACAGTTCCGAGGTCCGCTTTGATGTCATCCGTCAGAGACTTTTTCTCACGAATGTCTGAGAGCAATCCCGGATGAGAATTTTCGACGAAGCGCAGGAGGTCTCCCTCAAAACGACGCACATTCTCAACCGGCACATCGTCCAGATGACCGTTAGTCGCGGTCCAGATGACGAGCACCTGCAAGGCCACATCCATCGGTTGATACTGCGGCTGCTTGAGCACTTCCATCAGGCGCTGTCCGCGCGCAAGCTGTGCCTGCGTCGCCTTATCAAGATCCGAACCGAACTGCGCGAAGGCGGCTAGTTCACGAAACTGCGCGAGGTCCAGACGCAGAGTTCCGGCGACCTGCTTCATAGCCTTAATCTGCGCTGCGCCGCCGACGCGCGAGACGGAGTTACCGACGTTGATGGCCGGACGAATGCCTGAGTTGAAGAGGTCCGATTCGAGAAAGATTTGGCCGTCCGTAATCGAAATCACGTTGGTCGGAATGTAAGCGGAAATGTCTCCCGCCTGCGTCTCGATGACGGGCAAGCTGGTCAGGCTGCCGCCGCCCTTCGCATCCGACATCTTGGCCGCGCGCTCAAGCAAGCGCGAGTGCAGATAGAAAACATCGCCCGGATAGGCTTCGCGGCCCGGCGGACGACGCAGCAGCAGAGAAATTTCACGATAGGCCGCCGCCTGCTTCGAGAGATCGTCGTAGATGGTCAGCGCGTGACGCCCGTTGTCGCGGAAATACTCGCCCATCGCGACGCCCGAATAAGGCGCTAGAAACTGCATCGCAGCAGGGTCCGAGGCCGTCGCCTTGACCACGATGGTGTATTCCATCGCGCCGAAGTCCTGCAAGGTCTTGACGACCTGCGCGACCGTCGAAGCCTTCTGGCCGATGGCGACGTAGATGCAAATAACATCTTTGCCCTTCTGATTAATAATCGTGTCAACGGCGACAGCTGTCTTGCCAGTCTGGCGGTCGCCGATGATCAGTTCGCGCTGCCCGCGCCCTATGGGAACCATAGAGTCAATCGCCTTCAGACCCGTCTGCAAAGGCTCCTTCACGGGCTGGCGATCAATGATGCCCGGCGCCATCCGTTCGATAGTATTGAAGGCGTCCGTCATAATTGGACCACGGTCGTCAATCGGATTGCCGAGCGCATCCACAACGCGCCCGATGAGCGCATCGCCCACGGGCACTTCCATAATGCGACCCGTGCGCTTGACCAGATCGCCTTCCTTGACCTCTTGAAAGTTGCCGAAGAGCACGACGCCGACTTTGTCCTCTTCCAGATTCAGAGCGAGACCTCGCACCTCGTGCGGAAACTCCAACAACTCACCGGCCATCACTTTTTCCAGGCCGTGAACCTCCGCGATACCGTCACCCACTTTAATGACAGTGCCGACCTCCGTGACGGTCACGCCCGTCTCGAAGTTCTCAATCTGCTGGCGAATAATCTCGTTAATCTCGTTGGCCCTGATTGGTTCCATATCTTCCTCAATTATGAACTAAAAGGATTGACTCATTGATTCATCGGCTCATTGATTCATTGGTCCATCATTCCATTGAGTCAATGAGCCGATGAATCAATGGGTCAATGATTCAACCTCTTCATTTTCCCGTCAGACTCTCTTTGACTCGCTGCAACTGATTACGCACGGAGCCGTCGTAGATGGTCGAGCCGATGCGCGTCACCATCCCGCCAATCAATTCTTCATCGGTGGCGAAACTCAAACGCACCTGCTTGCCCGTCAACTTCGTCAACCTGTCGCGCAAAGCTTCCTGCGTCGCGGGCGGCACGGGCCGCGCCGTAGAAACTTCTGCCGAGACGACTCCCGCGCGCTCATCCAGAACCTGCGCGAAACGCTTGTTGACTTCGGAGAGTTCCGCGAGGCGTTGATTCTGCAAGAGCACCTGTAGAAAGTTGGCCGTCATCGGACGCACACGCGTGCGCGCGATGAGCGCCGTCAGGACTTTCTGTTTCTGCTCGTAAGGAATCGTCGGGTTGCGAAAGACTTCCATCAGTTGCGTGTTGGAATTCATCATCTGCTCCCACTCAGACAACTCTTCCTGCACCTCGCGCGCCTCGCCCCGCGCCATCACGACATCCGCCAGCGCCGTTGCATAACGACGCGCCACCGTCTGTACGCTCAACGCCTCATCCCTCCCAGTTCTTCCACATTAAGATTGACCAGACGCGCGTCATCATCAGGACGTATGTCTCTGCGAATCATCTCTTCTGCCAAACGCACGCTCTGCTCTGCGGCATACTCGCGAAGTTCCTGTCGCGCGGCCTTGCCCGCACTCTCAATCTCTCTCTGTGCCTGCTCGCGCAGTTTACGCGCATCGTCTTCTGTGGAACGCTTAACTCGCTCGCGCTCTTCGACCGCCTCTTTCTCCGCATGCTCGCGGACGCTGGCGACCTCAGCATCGAGCCTCGCAAGGCGCGCTTCGACCTCTTCCAATTTTGCCAGAGCCGCGTTGCGCTCTTCCTGTGCGCGCATCAACTCGCGTCGAATGGTCTCGCGCCGCGTCCGCAAAGCATCTCCCAGCGGACGACGCAGGATATAAACCAGCACGCCGACGAAGAGAAAGAGATTGATAAACTTCCACAATTCAAAGCCGGGATAGTTCCACCAGGGCGGGCCGTCCGACGCCACGGCTGCTTCCTGAAGAGCCAGCAGAGTTGAAAATTTGATGAGAGCGATCATCATAAAACCTTATACGCGCGAATCAAGCCCCGTCGCCGAGGTGTCTCTGAGCGGGCGATGAAGAATGTGCGAACCTATCTCCGCAGCGAGGCGAACCGCGTCCGTGTCCAGCGTCGCACGAGCCTCTTCCGCCTGCGCGTGTACCGATTCCTTCTCCTTAGTGACGGAGCGTTCGATCTCTTCACGCACGCCGCTCAAGTTCTCCTGCCGCTCGCGCATAGCCTCCGCACGCACCTGCTCCATCAACCTGTAGCCTTCCGCGCGAGCCTCTCGCAAACCGCGCTCATAAGCGCTCATTCTCTCGTCAACGCGCTGCAAGGTATCGCGCGCTTCGTTCAACTGCCCGCGCGTGCGCCGCTCACGTTCCTCCAGAATGCGATTGATGGGCTTGAAAAGCGTCGCATTGAGCACGAACACCATCACTAGAATAAGCGCAATATGGAGAAAAAGAGTGCCGTCCGGCACTAATTGGATAGAGTTCTCAGCGAAGGCCAGAAGAATCATAACGCTCGAATAGGTTTAACGAACGAGTTGGACCGCACAGGTTGTCTAAACAGAGAAACCGCAACTATGTCAAAAGCTTGCGAGTCTAGCACGCAATTTCACAAACAGTCAAGGCGCGTCGCTCCCACAAATTGACGACCGTCTCTTAAGTTATTTCTTTAGATGACCTGTATTAATTTGTCTACGCGCGGATGAACTTCGCCTATGATAACGGCGTCGCCGATTTTGTCTGCTAACGCTTCGGCCTTCGAGCGAGCAATGCTGATGAGCAGGCCCCCGGCAGTTTGCGGATCGAACAGCGCGCTCTGCATCTCGCGCGAAACATGCGAAGCGATTTCTACAGTGTCGCCCACATAAACTCTGTTATTCTTATCGCCACGCGTCAACATTCCCTGACCAATCAAATCCAGAACATCAGGCAGCAAAGGCACTCGCGCCGCCTCTATCCTGAGACAGACATCGCTCGCACGCGCCATCTCATAAGCGTGTCCGAGCAAGCCGAAGCCAGTAATATCCGTACAAGCATGTGCGCCAGCCTGCCGCATCTCTTCCGCTGGCATAGCGGCGGATGTCGTCATAGCCTTCATCGCCGCTTCAACTGTTGCTGCACGCGCAACGCCGCGTTTGATTCCGGTGCTAATAGCCCCCGTCCCGATTGGCTTGGTCAGGATGAGAGCATCCCCAGGCCGTGCCCCCGCATTTGTAATAATTTGTGAAGGATTGATTATCCCCGTCACCGCATAACCAAACTTAATCTCCGCATCATCAATCGAATGTCCGCCGAGAATCATCACGCCTGCCTCATTCATCGCCATCTGGCCGCCCCGCAAAATCTGGCCGAGCACCTTCATATCCTCCTTTTGCGGATAACAGACTATCGCCAGCGCTGTCAGAGGCTTTCCCCCCATCGCGTAAACATCGTTGAGAGCATTGTTTGCCGCCACACGCCCATAGATTTCCGGGTCGTCCGCCACCGGGGTAAAAAAATCCACTGTTTGCACTAATGCAACATCGTCTCTCAGACGAAACACACCGGCATCATCTGCCATGTCGTACCCGACGAGTACGTTGTCGTTAATCGGCTGTTTCGGAAGTGCGCCCAAAACTTGGGCTAGGTCGCGCGGCGCGAGTTTCGCCACTCAACCGGCACAAGAAACCATTTCAGTCAATCTTTTCTTCATTTTATTTTGTAATCCATGCCCATTATGTTTCCCGTCAATTCGTTTTACAAACTACTACGACCATTCAAATTTAATCTCTCTCGACGAGAACTGAGAAATTAAAATTTGAGCCGAATTTAAATACACTCAGACCAGACTCTTCAATCTTACCCTATTACTACCTAAGGTGGGTAGTCGAAGGTATGGCTTTCATTACATAAATTTTAAGTACGAGGGGTTTATGTGGCGGGCGAGATGTCCTGCGCGTTTACCAGTAAACGGTAAATACGGTCTAGGTCGCCGTCGTTATAATATTCTATTTCGATCTTACCGCCCGCGCCTGTCTGGCTGGGGAGGACGCGGACCTGTGTCCCAAAACGTCTGCGCAGTTTGGTCTCAGCAGCACGTACATTTGCGTCGTCGCGTCTGGTAGGACTGGAAGCGTCATTTACCAGGCTCGCCCCGGCGATGATACGCTTGATGGCACGCTCGGTCTCGCGCACGGAGAGGGTCTGTTCCATAACGTTGCGCGCGACACGTCTCTGTATATCAGGGTCGTCCACCCCGAGCAACGCGCGGGCATGGCCCATAGTGATCTTTTCTTCCTCCAAGAGACGTTGAATGTCTTCAGGTAAACGCAATAGACGCAAATAGTTAGTGATAAAAGAGCGGTCGCGCCCGACGCGTTGAGCGACCATCTCCTGGGTTAAATTGAGTGTCTCTATCAATCTTTTATAAGCATGAGCCTCCTCAATGGCGTTTAATTCCTGGCGCTGAATATTCTCTATTAAGGCCAGTTCCAATAGTTTGTTATCGGGAATATCACGCACGACGGCGGGCACACGTTGCAGCCCGGCACGCTGCGCTGCACGCCATCTTCTTTCCCCGGCTACTAATTGATACCCCGAACCACGGCGCCGCAAAAGTAAGGGCTGGACGATGCCGTTAGAACGTATGGATTGGGCTAGTTCCTCCAGGCGACTTTCATCGAAGTGCGTGCGCGGTTGTGCCGGACTGGGCTCAATGAGGTCTATATCCACCTCAAGCAACTCTTCATTGGTTGTCGCTGGCGTATCCGACAGCAGTGCGCTCAAGCCCCTGCCGAGTACTCTTCTTGTCATGAGCCATGACCTCCTTTGCTAACTGAAGGTAGCTTTCCGCACCTCTTGAACGTATGTCATACAAAATAATAGGTTTACCGTAGCTCGGCGCTTCCGCCAGACGAACATTACGCGGAATCACCGTCTCAAAAACCTGCTGGCCGTAAAAGTCACGCAAATCTGAGGCGACGGCTGAAGAAAGATTTGTGCGTTCATCGTACATGGTGAGGAGCAGCCCTTCGATGGTCAATCCTGGGTTTAACACGCGACGTATGCGAGCCAAAGTGTCGAATAATTCCGTCACTCCTTCAAGCGCGTAATATTCGCATTGAATAGGCACAAGCAGAGAATCAGCGGCAGTCAAAGCGTTCAGCGTCAATAATCCCAGCGAGGGTGGGCAATCTATGATGATAAAATCGAAATCACCCTGAATGCTCTTAAGCACCTCTCTTAATTTATATTCGCGTTTTTCAAGTTCGACCAGTTCGACCTCCGCGCCCGTTAGATTTTTGTCGGCAGGAAGGACTTTTAACAGAGGAAGCTCGGTTGGATGTATAATATTGGTGAGCGACTCTTCCAAGACAAGCGCGTGATAGAGGCTCCTGCGAAAGCTACCGCGCTGGATGCCTATCCCGGAAGTTGCATTTGCCTGTGGGTCTGCATCTACAAGCAGCACACGCATTTCTGCCACCGCCAGGGAAGATGCCAGGTTTACTGCTGTTGTGGTCTTCCCGACTCCGCCCTTTTGATTTGCCACAGCGATGGTTTTAGCCATAGACAAGCCTTAGAGGATACAATATGCTGAACTGCGCGTAACGTAACACAACAAGAGACATTTACGCCACACTTTTTACGTTCAGAGAGTAAAGAGCGGTAGAAATCTCACTCAGAGCCTCCCTAAATCCATTACAGGCTAGAAAAGCCTGAGAAAATCAACCGTTTCACGTATCCCATTGAGAAATTAAGGCATTTCTTCGGAACCTGATTTAAATCCTGACAAGGGGTTAGACAAAGCGGGAAACGTGAAACAATCTATGTGAGAATTAAGCTGCCTGTTTTTGCAAGTTTAATTGAATAAGCAGGGTGGAGAGAGCAGCCGGGGTTAACCCAGGAGTTCTGCGTGCATGACCGAAAGTACGTGGTTGGGACCGTTCAAGGCGTTCAACCATCTCATGGGATAGGCCACTGATAGCACGATAATTGAAATCGGAAGGAATTATCAGGGTATCATGCTGGTTTAGTCGGTTAAAGGTAACACGTTGGGCTTCAATATAGCCCTTATATAGGGAATCTGCCAGGGCTGATTCAAGGTCAGTAATATCAATCTCGGTTTGTATAAATGGAGGCAATAGTTCCTTTATAAGATGTGGACTAACGTTCGGGCGCTGAGCAAGTTGCGACAAAGTTATAGAATCTCCGAGATCAATCCCTAGAGTATGGCTTAAAGAGGCATAAACGGCATCAGAGCGTTTATAACGTGTTCTGTCAAGAGCAGTTCGTAAAAGGGCAATACGATCCCTGCGGCTGTTAAAGCGGTCCCAATCAGAATCACCAATCAAGCCCAAGTCGCGACCGTAAGACTGTAGACGAGTATCAGCATTATCGTAGCGCAATGCGAGTCTAAACTCTGCGCGAGAGGTGAAAATACGGTATGGCTCATCAACTCCCTGCGTGATAAGGTCATCAATCAAGACTCCTATATAAGATTCTTCGCGTTTTAAACGTAAAGGCTCGCGTCCTTGAAGAGAAAGAGCGGCATTGATGCCAGCAATTAGACCCTGGCAGCCAGCCTCTTCATAGCCGGTCGTCCCATTAATCTGCCCGGCGTGGAAAAGTCCTTTAATACGAACGGTTTCCAGATAAGGAGTGAGTTCCCTTGGATCAACATAGTCATACTCAATGGCATAACCGGGGCGGATGATGCGCGATTCTTCAAGACCTGGGATTAAATGAACCAATTCCTGCTGAAGTTCAGCAGGTAGAGATGTTGAGAAACCGTTAAGATAAACCTCATTAGTGTCATGGCCCTCAGGCTCTAGAAAAAGCTGATGACGGTCTTTCCCAGCAAATTTAACGACTTTGTCTTCTATAGAAGGACAATAACGCGGGCCGACGCCCTTAATCTGGCCAGAGTACAGCGGGGACTCGTGGAGGTTAGCGCGTATCGCATCATGAACATCGTTCGTCGTGTAACCTACATAACAGGTGATTTGCGGTTGCTCTATTTTATGTGTCGAAAAAGAGAATGGGACGGGGCGCTCGTCCGCTGGCTGCGGTTCAAACGCATCCCAGTCAATTGAGCGACCGTCCAGGCGTGGAGGAGTGCCGGTTTTGAGCCTTCCGACAGGGAACCCCAAACGCTTTAAAGCCTCTGCCAATTCTATGGATGCAGGTTCGCCCGCACGCCCGGCCATGTACGTACGGCGACCAGTATGTATCAGTCCATTGAGAAAAGTTCCGGTGGCGACGACCACAGCCTGCGCCCGGAGGCGTCTGGAATCCTGTAATTCAACTCCATGAACTCTTCCATTCTCAACAATTAGGTCAATAACGAGACCCTGGCGCAGGTGCAGATTGGGAGTTGCTTCGAGCATTCGTCGCATCTCTTTACGATAAAGAGCGCGGTCTGCCTGCGCACGAGGCGACTGTACGGCAGGGCCGCGCGAGCGATTGAGCAGTCGAAACTGAATCCCCGTACGGTCAATCACACGTCCCATAATTCCGCCCAGCGCGTCCATCTCGCGGACCAAGTGGCCTTTAGCGATGCCGCCGATGGCAGGGTTACAGGACATTTGTCCTATCAGGTCCAGATTGATGGTCACGAGGGCTGTCTGTGAGCCGAGGCGCGCGGCGGCAGAGGCTGCTTCGCATCCGGCGTGGCCCGCGCCTATAACTAAGACATCAAAAACTTCATCGAAGATCATCGCTATTTTCCTATGCAAAACGTCGCAAATATCCGTGACAGGACATCATCTGGAGTGGTCTCGCCGGTAATCTGGCCTAGAAATCGCAAAGCGTCATAAAGTCCGACCAGTATCAACTCCTCGCTGGCGCGCAGTTTGAGCAATTCGCCGGAAGAGAGGAGTGCTTCCTGTGTTCGTCGCAGCAGATCGAAATGACGCGCGTCCGTAATGAGCAATCCGCTCTCGTGTATCTCCGTGGACGCGAAAGGCTCCAATATAGCAGCACGCAGGTCATCAAGTCCCGCTCCGGTCCTGGCAGAAATGATGATAACTTTGGATGCTCCGTCAATAACTCGCGCAGCCATATTAGCATCGAAAGTAGCCAGGTCGCTTTTGTTCAGGGCGATGAGATGGACAAAATCACGAACTTCGGCCAGCATCTCTTCATCTTCCGGGGTCAAAGGCCGAGACCCATCCAGGACAGCCATCACCAAATCCGCATCCGCGATAGCGCGTCGCGCACGCTCGACGCCCAGGCTTTCTATTTTATCATCGGAAGAGCGAACCCCGGCAGTATCCGTGAGCAGAACAGGGACCCCGTTGAGGCTTACCAACTCACTTAAACTGTCGCGCGTGGTCCCCGGAATCTCCGTCACGATAGCCCTGTCTAGAGACAGTAAACCATTGAAAATGCTGGACTTACCGACGTTAGGCCGACCTGCAAGTGTTACTTTAAGACCGTCTTTCAAAAGTCTCCCAGAGCGGAAAGTCGCTGCCAAAGTATCAATCCGACGCGCGAGGCTGGAGAGTTTTTGGTAAAGTTGGTCAGCGGCGATTTCCGGCAGGTCGTCTTCGACAAATTCCAGCGAAGATTCAAGCGGGACTATAATCTCAAGCAAAGTGTCTTTAATCGGCTGAAGACGCGCGGAGAGTTCGCCTTTAAGCTGGCGCGCGGCCTGACGCACAGCCGCATGGGTCTGCGCGTCAATCAAATCACGCACAGCCTCAGCCTGACTCAAATTAAGCCGTCCGTGTGCGAGCGCGCGCAACGTAAATTCGCCGGGACCGGCGGCGCGAGCATCAAGCGCCAGAATGACATCTATCAGATAGCGCAGAAGGACCGGCGAGCCATGACAGCTTAACTCTATGACATCTTCGCCGGTGAATGAATGTGGCGCTTTGAAATACGTGATGAGCGCCTGGTCCAGAATCTCCACGCTTTTGGGAGCGAGAATATTTTTGAGCGAGGCATGATTCGGCTGCGGCGAGAAATCTTTTTCCTGGACCAATGCGCGCGTGATGGCGAGCGCGTTTGGTCCACTCAAACGAATGACACCGATACCGCTGCGGCCCTGCGGCGTGGAGAGAGCGACGATTGTATCTGCGTTAGTTGGCACTGCAAGGAAAGCTTATGCGCGAGGGAAGCAAGAGCGCAACTACGTTTTGAAGAATTACTATTTGGGGGAAGTTTTCAAACTTACTTTGAGTCTACGCGCGCTGCCTTCGCCGACAGATTCCGTAGAGAGATCATCTTCGGTTGAAAGGACCAGATGAATCACTCTTCGCTCGTTGGGAATCATTGGACCAAAAACAAATTCGCGTCCCGTCGCGCGGACGCGCTCGGCTGCGTGACGGGCCATCGCGCGGAGTTCCGCTTCACGCGTCGCGCGAAAGTTCTCGGCATCACAGATGATGCGCTCGCCCCTCTCAAGCTCGCGCCCGAAAGCCTGATTGAGAAGATGCTGGACGGCCTCTAAAAGTTCTCCGCCTTCAGCCAGCAGGAATGAGGCATCCGCGCCGTCTATGTTCAAGACGGAAGCGCCTTCGACATCTTCTATCTTCGCGCGCAGATCGAATCCTGCGCTCACAAAGAGAGCATTGAGAAACTCCTGCGATTGTGTGTAGGCTTCGTTCATCTTCGATTCATCAATTGGTCCAGTTCAAGAAAATAACTGGTCCTCTTAAAACTACTTTACATCAAGTCTGCGAGACGCGCGCAGGACTTAACTTCTTTGGCGAACGCGGCTGAGATTTTTTCTCTCCCGGAGGCTCCTGATCGTCTTCCGACTTGGTCAGGCGGTTGATTAAAAATTGCTGGCTGAAGCCGACGATGTTTCCGACCAGCCAGTAGACGAGCAAGCCTGAAGGCGCGCCCCATAAAACATAGAGCATGAAGAGAGGCATGCCAATAGCCATCATCTTGCGCTGCAATGGATCGGCTGACGGCGCGGGAGTAATAAGTTGCAGGACGATCATTGAACCGGCCATCAAAATTTCCAGCAGGTGAAACGGATCGCCTGCGGAGAGGTCCGGCATCCACAGGAAGGAGGCTTGCCGGAAGTCTAGCGAGATGGTAATCGCGCTGTAGAGGGCGAAGAGGAAAGGCATCTGGACCAGTAATGGCAAGCAACCGCCGAGCGGATTGCCCTCCTTCATCAAGCGCAGTTGCTCCATTTGCAACTCTTTAAGACGCGGGTCGTTCTGCTTCATCCCCTTAATCTTCTCTTGCACTTCTTTCATGCGCGGGGCCAATT
>DASYML010000221.1:0-17160 GCA_036009045.1 Pyrinomonadaceae bacterium | reverse complement strand
CAAATTCAGCCTTATGATTAAAAGTGAAATGGTTCGCGTATCAGACTAATCCCAGAACGTAAAAGAATCGAAGAACTGCTGCACATCCTGCGGGATAGTGGCATCCCCATTGACTGCCCTTTTACTATCAACCACGAGAGTGTACAGCCGACGGCCAATCATAAAAGCCCTCATGTAACTGACCGTGCCAGGCCCCTCAAGCACAAACTCGCTTCCCAATCTCCCGTTCAACCTGACATCAACCTGCTTGAGCAGCTTTGAGCCTTTCTTCGTCAGCGCTTCCACGCTTTTATGATATGCGTCTCTCAGCTTGGTTTCGTCATTCGTTCTAGGTTCTTCAAAGTCGTTATAATAAGCAAACCAGTTTGTTTCCGCACTCTTGAGTTTGTAGCCATGCATGGCCGGATTATCTTCCGTTTCCGGTTCGCGCGGGAACAGGACTCTGAAGCGACCCTTGTCCAAGACCATCTCTTTCCAACCGTTGACGGATGAGACCTTCACATCCTTCAACGCCTGGGTTTTATCCAGAGGGTGTGGGGTCGTCTGCCCGCAGTTTATTTGGCCCAGGCAAAGACCACAGAGAAGAAGTTGAAGAAAAGCCAGCCTCCTGCCGTTTAAAGGATTGTGAGCTTTCATCATTACCAGCCTCTGCGCTTTAAGTGTACGGACAGAATTAAGTTGGGGTGGGTGCTGTGTCAGTCCCGCCTGCTTAAGCCGGGCGGGTCGTTGCTGTGCGTTGAGACCCGCCCGGCTTAAGCAGGCGGGACTGACTACCAGACTCTCTCACCTTCATCCAATTCTGTCCGAGTACTTAGCTGAATATATCTATAACCTTTTCAATCGCCCGCGCCAGCGCGTCCGCTTCCTCGCGCGTGTTGTAGAAAGCGAAAGATGCTCGCGCGGTCGCGGGCACGTTGAAACGTTTCATGACGGGCTGCGCGCAATGATGCCCTGCGCGGACGGCGATTCCTTCCTGGTCCAGAATCGTGCCGATGTCGTGCGGGTGGACGCCCTCTATGATGAAAGAAAGAACGCTCGCCTTTTCGCGCGCCGTGCCGATGAGGCGCACGCCTTCGATGGCGGCAATCCTCTCCGTCGCATAACTGAGCAGTTCATGTTCGTAGGCGACGGCGCGCTCGCGCCCGATGCCGTTGAGATAGTCTATCGCCGCGCCGAGTCCGATTTGCGAAGCGATGGCCGGAGTGCCCGCTTCCAACTTGTTCGGGAGGTCCGCGTAGGTCGTCTTCTCAAAAGTTACCGTGCGAATCATGTCGCCGCCGCCCTGAAACGGATTCATCTGCTCAAGCCATTCGGCCTTGCCATAAACGACGCCGCTGCCCGTCGGCGCGAACATCTTATGGCCGGAGAAGATGTAGAAATCGCAGTCCAATTCCTGCACGTCAATGGGCAAATGAACGATGCCCTGCGCGCCGTCAATCAAAACAGGCACGCCGTACTTGTGCGCCTTCGCAATAATTTCTTTGATGGGATTGATCGTGCCGAGCGCGTTGGAGATGTGCGTCACGGCGACTATTTTGGTCCGCTCGTTCAAGAGCGCGTCGTATTCGTCCAGGAGCAGTTCGCCCGCATCATTCATCGGAATGACACGCAGGCGCGCGCCCTTCTCTTCGCAGAGCATCTGCCACGGAACGATGTTCGCGTGATGCTCCATCGCGGAGATGATGACCTCGTCTCCCTCGCCCACGAACTTGCGCCCGTAGCCGTGCATGACGAGGTTGATGCCTTCGGTCGTGCCGCGCACGAAGATGCATTCCTTCGCCTCACGCGCGTTGATGAAACGCTTGACCTTCTCCCTCGCGCCCTCGTAAGCAGTAGTCGCGCGCTGGCTCAAATAATGCACGCCCCTGTGGATGTTGGAATGCTCCTCGCGCAAATATTTGGACCCGCGATCAATGACGACCTGCGGCACTTGCGAAGAGGCAGCGTTATCCAGATACACGAGCGGCTTGCCGTTCACCGTCTGGCGCAAGACGGGAAAATCTTCCCTCACACGCAACACATCCCACTCAGCCAACTCGACGGGCGCTTCCGCCAACGGCGTCTCCAACAAAATCTTTTCAGGAGCTATCATAGTTCAACCTTCGGTTGGGGGTTAGGGGATAGGAGTTAAGGAAAGAAGAGCTTGAGCTTTTTCTAACCCCTATCCCCTAACCCCCAACCCCTCTTTACGCTTCCAGGCGCGCGTGAAGCCGGTTGATGACGGTTTCATCGAGTTGCGCCTTGATGGATTCAAGCTTGATTTTTTCGATGACCTCTTCGGCAAAGCCATAGGTCAGTAAGTTCTGCGCGAGATCCCGGTGCAGCCCGCGACTGATGAGATAAAACAGTTCTTCTTCTTCGAGTTGGCCCACCGTCGCCCCGTGCGCGCATTTCACATCGTCGGCAAAAATTTCCAACTGCGGCTTAGTGTCCACGCGCGCTTCACTTGACAGAAGCAGGTTTCTGTTCGTCTGCTGCGCGTCCGTGCCAGCCGCGCCTTCATGAACGAAAACTTTGCCGTTAAAGACGGCGCGAGATTTCCCATCCAGAATGCCCTTGTAAAGCTGGCGGCTGGTGCAGTGCGGCTGGCGATGTTCTATCAACGAATGCGTGTCCGAGTGCTGCCCTGTGGTCACGATGTAGAGACCATCAACGCGGCACTCAGCGCCCTCTTGAGCGAAATTGATGCCGATGGTGTGCCTGCAAAGCTGCGCGCCCAGGTTGATAGTTGTCGCATTGTAACTGCTGCTGCGGCCAAGGTCCGCCCTTGTCGTCGCAATGTGAAAGCCCGCGACGCTCTCTCGCTGCACTTTGTAATGTTCAAGGCGCGCGCCATCGCCGAGCGCAATCTCTATCACGGCGTTGGTCCAATAAACACCCTCCCGCGCGCTGCCGTAACTCTCAATCAAAGTGGCCTCGCTGTTTTCTTCGGCAACGACAAGCACGCGCGGGAAAGAGACAACCCGCGCGCTGTCCTGCGTCTCTGAGAGAAACAGCAGGTGGACGGGCGTGGCGGCGCGGATGCCCTTCGGGATAAAGAGGAATGCGCCGCTCGACAGGAAAGCAGTGTTGAGCGCGTTGAAGGCGTCCTCTTGGTAATCCGCGATGCGGCCCAAACGCGCGCGCAACATCTCGGCATGTGCGGGGCTTTCGAGCGCGGCGGCGAGGTCCATCGCCACGACGCCTTCTGAGAGCGAACTGAGGGACGATAATTCCGCGCGATAAATTCCGTTGACGAAGACGAGGCGACTCTCAAGCGCTTCGGGATAAACAAAAGCATCCAGTTGGCTCGCATCAAACCCACGCTTGTTTTCCTGGTCCACTAAAACCGGCTCAAACTTCGCCCTGACGATGGGAGCGACGTTCGTATATTTCCACTCCTCATCATCCGTCGTGGGAAAGCCCAATTTCTCAAAGCTTTCAAGCGCGTTCTCGCGCAAACGTTCCAGCCATGACGCTCCCGCGACGCTCCCGCGCGGCGACCCTTGCTGAACCGCGCGAAACGCCGCGCGATATAAACTCTCTTCTTTTGCTACTTGAGATACCATCTCTTTTAACCCAACTATGGCGCGACCAAAGCGCTCTTCCTCTCAGCCCCCTGGCCCTTAATCCAATCGTAGCCCTTCTCTTCCAATTCCAGGGCCAATTCCTTGCCGCCCTCTTTGACGATCTGGCCGCTGGACAAGACATGTACGTAATCGGGCACGATGTAATTCAAGAGGCGCTGGTAGTGCGTCACCAGAATAATCGCGTTCTCGCTCGTCTTGAGCTTATTGACGCCACCGGCGACGATACGCAACGCGTCTATGTCAAGGCCCGAATCCGTTTCGTCCAGCACGGCGAGTTTCGGTTCAAGGACGGCCATCTGCAAAATCTCGTTGCGCTTTTTCTCGCCGCCGGAGAAACCTTCGTTGACGGCGCGCGTCATAAAACTCGCTTCCATCTCGACAATCTTGGCGCGCTCTTTGAGCAGGTCTTTGAACTCAAGCGGGTCCAATTCCTCTTCGCCCAGATGCTTGCGCTTTTCGTTGTAGGCGAGCCGCAGGAATTGCGCGTTCGAGACGCCGGGCACTTCTATCGGATATTGAAACGCCAGAAAGACGCCCTCTCGCGCGCGTTCATCCGGCGCGAGGTCCAAAAGATTTCTCCCCTCGTAGAACACTTCGCCGCGCGTCACAACATAAGACGGATGCCCCGCGAGCACCTTCGCCAGGGTTGATTTGCCGGACCCGTTCGGCCCCATAATGGCGTGAACTTCGCCCTTCTTAACCGTCAGGTTGATGCCACGCAAAATCTCGTTGCCATCAACCGTCGCATGTAAATCTCGAATCTCTAACATGAAAAATTTACTCCGTAAATTTGGGAACAGGGGTTGGGGGTTAGGGGTTGGTAAGAAAAGCCTTAACTGCAAATGCTTTTACCAACCCCTAACCCCCAGCCTCCAACCCCTTTGCTTTATCCCACACTGCCCTCTAACTTCATACCGAGCAGGCGCGTCGCTTCGACGGCGAATTCCATCGGGAGATGAAGAAAGACATCCTTGCAGAATCCGTTGATGATGAGCGAGACGGCGTCCTCCTGAGAGATGCCGCGCTGCTGCAAGTAGAACAGTTGTTCTTCGCTAATCTTAGAGGTAGACGCCTCGTGTTCGACGCGCGAGCTATTGTTCATGACCTCTATATAAGGAAACGTGTTGGCCCCGCAACTGGAACCGATGAGCATCGAATCGCACTGCGTATAGTTACGCGCGCCTTCGGCCTTCGGCATAATCTTGACGAGACCGCGATAAGAATTATTGGACCTGCCCGCGCTGATGCCCTTCGAGATGATCGTCGAACTCGTATTCTTGCCGAGATGAATCATCTTCGTGCCCGTGTCTGCCTGTTGCGCGTGGTTCGTCAGCGCGACAGAGTAAAACTCGCCTATCGAATTGTCGCCCTGCAAAATGCAGGAAGGATATTTCCAGGTGATGGCCGAGCCGGTCTCGACCTGCGTCCAGGAAATCTTCGAGTTGCGGCCCGCGCACTTGCCGCGCTTGGTGACGAAGTTGTAAATACCGCCGACGCCCTCTTCGTCGCCCGCGTACCAGTTCTGCACGGTCGAATATTTAATCTCCGCATCATCCAGCGCGACCAGTTCGACGACCGCCGCGTGCAATTGATTCTTGTCGAACTTGGGCGCGGTGCAGCCTTCAAGATAGGAGACGTGCGAATTCTCTTCCGCGACGATTAAGGTCCGCTCAAACTGGCCTGATTCCGAATTGTTGATGCGGAAGTAGGTGGACAATTCCATAGGGCATCGGACGCCCTTCGGGATAAAGCAGAAAGAGCCGTCCGTGAAGACCGCGCTGTTGAGCGCCGCGAAGTAGTTGTCATTCGTCGGCACGACCGTGCCGAGATATTTTTTGACAAGCTCTGGGTGCTCACGCACGGCTTCCGAAAATGAACAGAAGATGACGCCAGCCTTCGCCAGCTTTTCCTTGTAGGTCGTCGCCACGGAGACCGAATCGAAGACGGCATCCACGGCGACGTTCGCCAGTTGCTTCTGCTCCTGCAAGGGGATGCCAAGTTTCTCAAACGTCCTCAAGAGTTCGGGGTCAACCTCGTCCAGGCTCGCCTTCTTCGCCTTCTGCTTCGGCGCGCTGTAGTAAATGATGTCCTGGTAATCAACTTTCGGGTATTTAATATTGGGCCAATGCTTAGGCTCCTCCATCGTCAACCAGTGACGATAAGCCTTGAGCCTGAATTCCAGCATCCATTCTGGTTCGCCCTTCTTCGCGGAGATGAGGCGGACAGTCTCCTCGCTCAGTCCCCTCGGAATCACGTCGGACTCGATGTCGGTAACGAAACCGTACTTGTATTCTTTGTTGGCTAAAACTTCAATACTGCTCATCTTTTGTTTACCGGTTCGGCTCTTTCTCGCTGACGTAAAATAGCATTAAATTTTTGGACCAATTCAGGCGCGACGGTGAAATGTTTCGAGTCGCGGCTGCGCTTTCTGAATCTGGTGCAGCGTCGCGTCAACCTTCGCTTCCGTGCCGAGTAATTGGGCCAGCGTAATTTCAGACAAAGCGTTCTGCACTATCTCATGCAGCCCGACGATGACCGGACGGATGCCGCAATCCGGCGTATGCACGCAAGCCTCCAAAACTCCCTTATAACTCTGGCAGTGAGCATCTACTTCATCCTGGTCCAGCACGCGTATGACTTCGCTCAAACGAATCTCCGAAGCGGGCCGCAACAGGTTGTAACCACCCTTCATCCCGCGCAGGGATTGGACCAGCCCCGCCTTGTTCAGAATCCAGAGCAGCTTTCCGGCGTTCGCCACGGAAATCCCCTCGCGCTCCGCTATCTGGGCCAGAGTCAAACTCTCGCCCGCTTGATTCGCGCGAGCCAGTTGCAGCAAACAACGCAACCCGTATTCTTCCTGTGCCGAAACCTTCATCCTCAATTACCTCTCTGGATTCAAGCTCCATTTTAACATACCTTACTTTATTGTCAAGTTTAACTAAGTGCTTGCCGAT
The DNA here is from genome assembly GCA_036009045.1 of Pyrinomonadaceae bacterium. GTDB lineage: Bacteria > Acidobacteriota > Blastocatellia > Pyrinomonadales > Pyrinomonadaceae > DASYML01. The sequence goes on along the minus strand of DASYML010000221.1, from coordinate 10,637 downwards.
TAACCAGATAGAGGGATTGTCGTGGACATTTAGAGCTTCAGTTCGGGTCCAGTGAGACAGCAAACGCTTTAACGCAAAGCTCGCAAAGAAAGGACGCCAAGGGCGCTAAGAGGAATGCATGAGAAGTCAGAGCAAACCCTTCAACCTTATCCACGCTAGTGGATATATATGATAGCCGGGGGCAGCGCCCCCGGTCCTCTCATCACCACACATTTCGACCCTGTAAGGGTCGCACCTCAACCTTGAGTGTGCGACCCTTACAGGGTCGGTTTCCATTCTGGACCAGTAACCGGGGGCGTTGCCCCCGGCTATCATATCTTGCCCTTTCAGGGCACAGATGGCTCTCAGACATCCTCTCAGATATTTTCCTTTGCGACCTTGGCGTTTAAATCTGAGGGTGAGATTATCGCTACAAGGTGAAGTTGAAACTGATGTAACCGGCCACTCGTGCGGGCTGGCCGTCAATCACCGTGGGTTGAAATTTCCAGCGCCTGGCGGCATCAACCGCCGCCTGCCTTAACATCTGCGGGCCGCTGATGCGTTGGACTGCCGCGACCGCGCCGTTCTCATCCACCACCAGGTAAACCGTCACCAATCCGGTGACGCGCACGTTCCTGGCCGTCGCCGGGTATAGAGGATTAATTCTTTGGGTCGCCTTATCAATCAGCGAGCCGACATCCACGGGTTGCCCGCCTGGCGCAGAACTACCGCCAGCCGTGTCGCCGCTCGTCTTCTTCTCTGAAGACGCGCTGGGCTGTGAGGCAGGCGAAGATGAAGAAGGTGCTGGTGATGAAGTTGAAGAGGAAGTGTTAGAAGCTTTGTCGCCGGAATCGTTCGCGCGGCTTGCGGGCTTGCTGGCGTTGCCTGAGCGTTTGGCGTTTGATGTGGATGAAGCGGGCGCTGGTCCGGCATTATTGGTCCTGGTAGCCGCCGCAGGGATAGTGTTGGAGACCTGTCTGCCGGGTACGCCGGGGCTGATGGAAGCGATGCGCGTTTCGGAGGCGGCCAGTTTTTGTCTCGCGCTGGCAAACTCCTGCTGCCAGTGCTGGCGGTCTTCGTCATCCTTGGCGACTGCGGCACGCACGCCCGCCACTTCCTCAAGCAAGGCGATGGCGTCGGTACTCTTGGCGGTCTCAAGGCTAATGGCGGTGGCCTGTGTGGAGATGAGTTCCAACAATGCGCGCAGGCGCCCAAGATCGGATTGCGCTTCGGGCGGCAACCCCTTGTCCGCGATGTTGATGCCGAACTCCCTGTAGCGTTCAAGGTGATGACGCGCGCCGTTGATGGTTTGCCCGGCGAGCGCGAAGTAGGATTGGGCGGAGCTTTCCTGCGCGGGCGAGCGCGTCTTGAAAGTGTCCGTCAAAAGCGCGTCGGCGCGCACGTAGTCGCCTTCTTCCAGGTAGACGTTCATGAGCATGATGCGCGCGACATCGCGCACAGATTCGTCCGTCGCGGTGGTCCGAATATTATCAAGCTCGATAGCGGCGGACGCGAGGCGATGCGCGGCGGCCAGTGCGCGCGCGTGCGCGATGCGGGTCTCCGCAGGGTCCGGGGTCGGGGCCGGTTCAGTGGGCGCGACGGTCTGCGCGCAGACGCTCGCACACGTTCCCGCCAGCAGCAGCAAGCCCAGAATCAGGGTCGCTCTACAACCCTGTTGTATATTTAATTCGGAAAACTTTCCCTTCACGACTCAAACTCCATAAATACAAAAGCGAGCATAAAAGAGAGGCTCGCTTGCGGGTACAACACAAATTAACTACCCGCATATTATGGCCTTTTGAGGGGCTTGTGGGCAAGCCGGGTTGGATGGCCGTTCGCTACTTTGTTTCCGCTGGCGTGGTCAGGCTCTGGATAATGCGTGTGCGGAAGATGCGCGCGCGTGCTTTAATATCATCTTCGTTGAGAGTTAGCAACCTGCGGTCGCGCATGATGACGCGCCCTTCGATGATGACCGTCTGCACGTCCCCAGCCTTGGTCGCATAAACTAAATCGGAATAGATATTATAAGCGGGCGTCTGGTTGAGCGAATCCAGGTCCACAATAGCGAGGTCCGCGCGCTTCCCCTTTTCCAGAGAGCCTATCAGGCGTTCCATGTGCAGCGCGCGTGCGCCCCTGATGGTCGCCATCTCAAAAGCCTCCTGCGCGTTGACGACCTTCGGATCGCCAGTGAAGACTTTGTGCAGTTTGGCCGCCGTGTCCATCTCTTCCCAGATATTCAAATCGTTGTTGGAGGCCGCGCCGTCCGTCCCTATGCCGACGTTCAAATCATCCGCGAGCATACGCGGGATGGGCGCGACGCCGGACGCGAGTTTCATATTCGACTGCGGGTTGTGGACGATACCGACGCCTGATTTCTTGAGCAGGACCAATTCCTCTTCGTTGGGAAAGACGACGTGCGCGGCGATGACGCGATCACTCAGGAAACCTATGCGCGAGAGATAAGCTATCGGCGGAGCGCCCTTGCTCGCCGTGATGTCATTAACTTCCTTACGTGTTTCGGAGACGTGTATGACGATGGGCGCGCCCGTCCGGTCTGAAAAAGCGCGCACGGCCTTGAGGTGCTCTTCGGAAACGGTGTAGGGCGCGTGCGGCGCGATGGCTGGAATGATGAGCGGATGGCCCTTCCACTTCTTGACGTAACGCTCCGTGTAAGCCATCGCCTCCGCGTTTGTTTTATTATCAGCGACCGGAAAATCTATCACCGTCTCTCCGAGCACGCCGCGCACTCCGGCCCGCGCCGTCTCGTCCGCGATGGCATCCTCGAAGTAATACATGTCGCAGTAGGTGGTCGTGCCTCCGCGTATCATCTCGGCGAGTCCGAGTTGCGTGCCCGCGCGGACAAAATCCTCCGTGACGTTTTTGGCTTCGGCGGGAAAGATATATTTAGTGAGCCACTCGTTGAGGTCGAGGTCATCCGCGAGGCCGCGAAAGAGCGTCATGGGGATGTGCGTGTGCCCGTTGATGAGACCGGGGATGATGACCTTTCCGCTCGCGTCAATGGTCTCGCGCGCGTGGTATGCCGCTTCGATTTCGGCGCGTGGGCCAACGGCCTCGATGCGCCCGCCTTTGACGGCCATCGCGCCGTCTTCTATCACGCGGCGCGTTCCGTCCATCGTCACAAACGTCCCGCCGCTAATGAGGAGGTCAACTGTTGTCATGGTCTTTTGTTGCCGCGCTCGCTTGCGCTGCGCGGACGCCGGAAAGGAAACGGAAAGACTTAGTAGCACAAGAGAGACGAGAAGGAAACGCGAATATTTGCTCATCTTCAATCAAAAGGGTTCCGCAAACAATACTCGTTAGGGTCAGTACCGCCTGCGGTAGCAGGCGGGTGCTTAGCTTAGGACGACCCGCCCGCTACCGCAGGCGGTACTGACTTGACGTTCGATTATTTTCCGCTGCCGGATTCCTTCAAGAATCTCACGTCGAAGGCGCGTGGTAGAAGTTCGCTCATGCGAAAGCTCTCCGCGTCGCCGCGCAGGTTGGCGAAGATGATCGTCGCGTCGCGGCAGTATTCCCAGATAATCTGTCTGCAAGTGCCGCACGGCGGCGTCAGTTGATCAGTGTCCGCGACGACCGCGAGGCGTTTGAAATGGCGCTCGCCTTCCGAGAGTGCCTTCCAGATAGCCACGCGTTCGGCGCAGACCGTGAGGCCGTAACTGGCGCTCTCTATATTGCAGCCCGTATAGATTTTCCCCTCCTCTGTTTCGACCGCCGCGCCGACGCGAAAATTCGAGAAAGGCGTCACCGCTCGTTCGCGCGCCGCCTGGGCCGCGTTGATGATGGTCTGCGCCGCATCAATTTGTGCTTCCATTTGTTCTACGCTCAACCTTGTCCTCCGACACCGTCGCTCAGACTCATGGAACTCGCCAGCCGTTCACGAATCTTGCCGCTGATGAGGTCTATGCTGACCAGATTATGTCCGCCTTCGGGGATAATCACATCGGCGTAACGCTTTGAAGGCTCGACAAACTGCATGTGCATGGGTCTGACGGTGGCTAAGTATTGTTCGATGACGGAATCAACTGTGCGCCCGCGCTCGGCCACGTCGCGACGCAGACGGCGTATGAAACGTATGTCGTCGGGCGTGTCAACGAAGACTTTGATGTCCATCTGTTCAAGCAGCCGCGCGTCCGCGAAGATTAAAATGCCCTCGATGATGACGATGGGTTTCGGCTCGATGAGCAAAGTCTCGTTGAGCCGCGTGTGCGTCTTGAAATCGTAGAGCGGCAATTCGACAGCGCCGCCCGCCTTCAATTTTCTGATGTGGTGGACCAGTAAATCGTTGTCGAGCGCATCAGGATGGTCGAAGTTGACCTGCTGACGATAATCGAGCGGCAAATCTTTCAGGTTGCGGTAATAAGAGTCTTGCTGAATGAAAGCCACGTCGCCCGCATTCACCGATTCCAGAATGCGATTCGCCACCGTCGTCTTCCCGGACCCAGTCCCGCCGCAAATGCCTATAATCATAATAAAGCAGTGACGAGTGACGAGTGACGAGTGACGAGTAATAAGAACAAAAAGTGACGAGCAAGACGAACAAGCTCTTAACTTGTCACTTGTCACTCGTCACTTATCACTGTAGTTTTGGGATGACGCGGCGCAGTAGTTCTTTGAACGTGTCGTGGACGCGCTCTCCCGTTTCCATAACTTCCTGATGATTGATGGGCTGGCCGACGACGCCCGCCGCCATGTTTGTGATGCAGGAGATGCCGAGCACTTTGATGCCCATCTGGCGCGCGGCAATCGCTTCGGGCACGGTGCTCATCCCGACGGCATCCGCGCCGAGGATGCGTAGCATGCGTATCTCCGCTGGCGTCTCGTAACTAGGCCCGGAGAGCGCGGCGTAGATACCGCGACGGAGTTCGAGTCCCATCGCGCGCGCCTCTTCGACGGCTGTCTCCTGATAGTCTCGCGCGTAAACTTCCGTCATATCCGGGAAGCGTTCACCGAAGCGCGCGTCGTGCAGGCCGCGCAGTGGATTAACGCCTATCAGGTTGAGATGGTCGCTGATGACCATCAACGCGCCCTGGTCGAAGGAGATGTTGATGCCGCCGGATGCGTTCGTCAGGATGACGGACTTAATGCCGAGCGTGCCGAATGTCCGCATAGGGAAAATAACTTCATCGAAGGAATAGCCCTCGTAATAATGAAAGCGTCCCTGCATCGCCGCGACGGACACGCCCTCAACATGTCCGAGTACCAACTGACCGGCGTGGCCTTCGACGGTCGAGCGCGCGAAACCCGGAATCTCCTCGTAGGGTATCGCAACCGCGTCCTGCAAATCGTCCGCGAACGCGCCGAGGCCGCTGCCGAGCACCAGCGCGACCCGCACATCCTCATTCCAACGCGCGCGAATCAAACGCGCCGCATGCCCCGCACGCTCGTAAAGAGTTGCGCTGTCAAATTCTTCAGTCATAAATATTCATATAGTCCACAGGCCAAAGTTCAAAGTCCGAAGTCAAGAACAGCATTCTTCTACTTCTTGACTTTGGACCTTGGCCTTTAGACTGTGGACTAATCATACGGCTCATCTTTCCTTCTGGTACGGTTGGCCCAGGGCGCGCGGCGCTCTGGAGAGGCCGATGAATCCGGCCAGCACGATCATCGTCAGCACGTAGGGGATTATCTGTATGTACTCGACACGGATGTTCGGGATGACGCCCTGCATCTGTATGGCGATGGCTTCGGCGAAGCCGAACAGGAGACACGCGAGCATCGTCTGGACGGGTCGCCACTTGCCGAAGATAAGCGCGGCGAGCGCTATAAAGCCGCGTCCCGCAGTCATGTTGCGCGTGAACAAAGAAGACTGGCCGATGGAGAGATACGCGCCGCCGATGGCCGCCAGCGCGCCCGACAACAGGACCGCCGTATAGCGTATCCGCGCCACGCTGACGCCCGCCGTGTCCGCCGCCTCCGGGTTCTCCCCGACGGCGCGCAGGCGCAGACCGAAGGGCGTGCGATAAAGCACGTACCAGATGATTGGCACGAGCGCGAACGCGATTAAAATCGGCAGCGACGGAATCCAGATGAAGGGCGAAGAGTTTGGCAGAAACGAATACCAGTTGAGATTCTCCCTTGGAACTTGCGGCGTCGCGCCCGTCGAGTCGAACAGCGCGCCGCTCAAGAGAGCGGGCACACCCAGCATCAAAATATTAATCGCCGTCCCGCTCACCACCTGGTCAGCCCTGTACTGAATGCAGGCCACGGCGTGCAGCAGCGCGATGAACATCCCCGCCGCAATCGCCGCAGCCAGTCCCACCCACGGGCTACCCGAATAATGCGTCACCGTCGCGGCGCTGAACGCGCCCGCCAGCATCAATCCTTCGAGCGCAATGTTGATGACGCCCGCGCGCTCGGAAAACAACCCGCCCAGCGCCGCCAGCAAGAGCGGCGTCGCCAGACGAATGACAGAGTAAATCAGCGCCAGGCTGAGTATGTCTCTCATAATAAAAAGGGGTTGGGGATTGGGGGTTAGGAGTTAGGGGATAAGAAGAAAAGCCATGTTGCCTTTCCGACCCCTATCGCCCTGCCCCTATCCCCCTCTCTCAAATCTTTGATCGCTTCAGCAATCCGAACCTGTCGAACGAGCCACGGAAGAATTGTTCGGCGGCGACGAAAAGTATTACCAGCGCTTGCAGGACCAGCACCAAATCCTTCGAGACATTTTGCGTAAAGATGTCTACGAAGAGGCTGCCGCGAGTCAGTGCGCCGAAGAGCACTGCCGCCAGCAACACCCCGACCGGATGATTGCGACCGAGAAGCGCGACGGCGATTCCGGTGAAACCGTAGCCCGGCGAAAAACCATGATAATAACGATAGCGATAGCCGAGCACTTCGCTGATGGCGACCATCCCCGCGAGACCTCCCGACACGGACATCGCCAGCACTATCTGATGACGCACGGAGATGCCGCCATACTCAGCCGCGAAAGGATTCGCTCCCGTCGCGCGTATCGCATAGCCCCACTTCGTCCGCCACAAAAAAATGTAGACGAGCGCGCACGCGACGAGGGCCAGGATAAAGGCTATGTTGAGTGGAATGCGCTCTGGAATCGCGCCGCCCAATAAATGGCCCAGCCTGGGGATATGCGCGTTGATGCCCGGCGGGGTCAAACTCTGATTGCCAATCGCGCGCGTCTCTAAAATAGGGTCGCCCGGCGTCTTGTAAAAAGATTGCGTCAACGCGCTGGCGATGCCTGCCGCGATGAAGTTCATCATGATCGTATTGATGACTTCGTGCGAGCCGAAGCGTGCCTTGAGAAGACCGGGCACTGCGCCCCATACGGCCCCGCTCACAATCGCCGTCAAGAGGGCGAGGGGAATCAAGACCCACGCGGACATGTTGGCAAACGTGATGCCGACCCACGCGGTCGCAAACGCGGCGATGGTCAACTGGCCTTCAGCGCCGATGTTGAGCAGCCCGCAGCGAAACGCGACCGCCACCGCGAGGCCCGTAAAAATCAGCGGCGTCGCGTAAAAGAGCGTATAGCCGATGCCGTCCGGCCAAGACAGCGCCGAGCCGATTAACAGCCTGTACGTCTCAATCGGATCATCGCCAATCAAGGCGACGATAATCCCGCCGACGATAAAGGCCGCGACGATGGCTATCAACGGAAACACTAACTGGCGAAGAAGATGCATAAGAATAGTGACGAGTGACGAGTGACGAGTGACGAGTTAAAGACAAGCAATGAGTCACGAGTCATGAATTACGAGTGGAAAGATATTAACAGCTTTTCTCTCATCACTCATGACTCATTACTTCTTGCTTGTCACTCGTCACTTGTCACTCGTCACTGCCTTTGTCCTCCGGTCATCATCAATCCTATCTCTTCGGGGCTGGTCCGCGCAGGGTCAACTTCGCCCGCGATGCGGCCTTGATGGAAGACCAGCAGGCGATCCGCCAGCGCGGTCACTTCTTCAAGTTCAGCGGAGACCAGCAGCACCGCGCAACCCGCGTCGCGCAACGCGACGAGTTTGCGATGTATGAACTCTATCGCGCCGATGTCCACGCCGCGCGTCGGCTGCGAGACGAGCAGCAGCTTCGGTTTCAAATCGAACTCGCGCCCGATGATGAGCTTTTGCTGGTTGCCGCCGGAGAGCGAGCGCGCGGGCAAGTCAGGGTTGGCCGGGCGCACGTCGAAGTCTTCAATGACCTGCTGCGCGCGCGCCGTAATTCCCGCGTCGTTGAGAAAGATGTTGCCCGGACCGGTGACAGCCGGACGGCGGTAGTGGACGCCCAGAATCGAATTTTCCGCGAGCGTGAAATCGAGCAGCAGCCCGCGCCTGTGCCTGTCTTCTGGAATGTGCGCGATGCCCCGCTCTTTGCGCTCGCGTGCGTTCAGACGCATGATCGTCTTTCCTTCAAACAAGACCTCTCCGCTCACATGCGCGGGGTCTGAGAGTCCCGCCAGCGTTTCTATCAACTCGGTCTGACCGTTGCCCTCGACGCCCGCGATGCCGACTATCTCGCCCGCGCGTACGTCAAAGGAGACATCATCTAGACGGCGCGTCTCGTCGCGTCCCGTCATGGAGAGATTGTTCACGCGCAGGACCGCATCAGCCGGATGGGCCAACTGCTTTTCGACGCGCAGCAAGACATCGCGCCCGACCATCAGGCGTGCCAACTCCGCCGCGTTCGTCTCGCTCGTCTGTAATTGGCCCACCACTCGACCGTCGCGCATGACCGTCACTTCATCCGAAATAGCCAGCACTTCATCAAGCTTATGCGTGATGATGATGACGGTCTTGCCCTGCTCACGCATCCGCCGCAAAATATCAAAGAACTCTTCGACCTCCTGCGGAGTCAGGACAGCCGTCGGCTCGTCCAAGATCAACAGTCGCGCCTGCCTGTAGAGCGCCTTTAACAACTCGACGCGCTGTTGTTGGCCCACTGACAGATGCTCTATCGTCGCGTTCGGATCAATCGCCAGCTTAAACTCTTCGGAGAGCGCGCGTATCTGCGCGTCTGCCCCGCGCAGGTCCAGCGAAGTGGCGATGCCCGGTTCCGCGCCGAGCACGATATTTTCCGCCACCGTCATCGGCTCGACGAGCATAAAATGCTGGTGGACCATCCCTATGCCGAGCGCAATCGCATCATGCGGCGTAGCGATTTTCCGCGCCTCGCCGTCAACCACTATCTCGCCCTCGTCAGCCGTATAAAAGCCGTAGGCGATACGCATCACGGTTGACTTACCAGCCCCGTTCTCGCCCACGATGGCATGTATCGTCCCCTTCTTAACACGGATACTGACGCCATCATTCGCCAGCACATTGCCGAAGCGCTTGGTGATGTTTCTGAGTTCCAACATAGAAGAGGGGCTGGGTGATGGGGGTTAGGGGTTAGGGAATAAGTCTTTGACTAACCCCTAACCCCCGGTCCCTATCCCCCGTTTCATTTCTCCATCGCATCGGTCACTTGAATCTGGCCGCCGATGATTTTCTGTTTGGAAGCTTCGACCTCTTGAATCACGTCGGGCGCGAGGAGGTCTTTATTATACTGGTCCAACGCATAGCCGACGCCGTCGTTCTCCAGTCCGTAGACGTGTATGCCGCCCTGAAACTTGCTTTCGACTTTGTCTTTGACGATCTGGTAAACGGCATTGTCCACGCGCTTAACCATGCTCGTCAACACGAAGCCGGGCTTGACCCAGTTCTGGTTAGCATCAACGCCGATGACGAATCTGCGCGCACGACCGTCCGGCCCCTTGCCCGCCTGCTCCGCCGCGTCGAAAGCGCCGAGACCGGAATTGCCCGCCGCCGTGAAGATGACATCCGCGCCCTTTTCAATCTGCGTGCGCGCAAGCTCTTTGCCCCTGACGGGGTCATTCCAGGCCGTGTCGCTCACGCCGACATAGTTCGGGATGATGCGGATGTCCTTGTTGACGGCGCGCGCGCCCTCTTCATAGCCCGTCTCGAACTTGTGAATCAAGGGGATGTCCATCCCGCCGATGAAGCCTATCGTGCCCGTCCTGGAAGTCTTCGCCGCGATCATGCCGACGAGGTAAGAGCCTTGATGCTCCTTGAAGATGAGCGAAGCGACGTTGGGCAGTTTACTGACGCCGTCTATGATGGCGAAGTTGATGTTCGGATAATCCTTCGCCACCTCTTCCATAATCGGCGTCTGCGAAAAGCCCACGCCGATAATCAGGTCGTAGCCTCTTTCGGCGAAGGCGCGCATCGCTGGCTCAATCGAAGTCGGGTCGCCCGGCTCCACGTCCCTGAGCACGATGGGAAACTCTTTCTGTGCGCGCTTGACGCCCTCCCACGCAGCGGCGTTGAAAGAGCGGTCGTCCTTGCCTCCGATGTCGAAGACGATGCCGACGTGAACTTTCGACTTATCGTCGGAAGCGCGACCCTGTCTGGTGCAGGCTGGACCAATAAAGACCAGCGCGCAGAGCGTTGCGAGCAGTAGACAGAAACTGTACTTCATATCGTGATTACTTCCTTAATGAGTTTCAGTGTCACAGCCGGACGCTCGTCCACAATCTCGTAAGCGGCGCGGATGCGCTCCACTGCGCGCTCCCCCTGCGACTCGTCGCGGCAGTAAAGCAAGCCTATCGCGTCGCCCTCATGCAACTCATCGCCAATCTTTGCCAGCGCGATGAAGCCCACCGCCGGATCAATTTCATCTTCGAT
>DASYML010000220.1:0-31564 GCA_036009045.1 Pyrinomonadaceae bacterium | reverse complement strand
TGTATTTAACCAGCCTCCAGCCTCTCACCTCTAGCCTCTGTTCTTTTATCCGCGTTGCGCTCCGGCGCTCGCGTCGGGTTCGCCCGCGCCGTCTTCGTCGGCGTCCGCGTAGTAGCTCGAATAATAGCCCGCGTAATAGTAATCCTGCGATTCAAGCTTGACGTTATTGAGCACGATGCCGAAGATGTGCGCGCCGACATCCATCAGTTGTTGCTTGGCGCGGCGGACGACGGCGCGGGAACTGCGCCCGCCGTGGACCACCAGCATGACGCCGTCCACTAAGGTCGAGAGGATGGACGCATCCGTGAATGAGATGGCGGGCGGCGAGTCTATCACGATGTGCGCGAAGCGCCCGCGCTCTCCGAGGTGGGCCAATAATTTACGCATCTCGTCCGAGCCTAAGAGTTCCGCAGGGTTCGGCGGGACGGGACCGGAGGGCAGCAGTTTGAGGTTCGGCAGTTTCTCGTAAGGCTGCAAGAGGTCGTCTATGTTCGATTCGCCGGAGAGATAGTTGGTGACGCCGCGCGCGTTGCTGATGCCGAAGTGCGAGTGCAGGCGCGGGCGGCGCAGGTCGCAGTCAATGATGACGACCTCCGCGCCCGTCTGCGCGAGCATGACGGCGGTGTTGACGGCGGTCGTCGTCTTGCCCTCGGACGGCTGGCTCGATGTCACGAGGATGGACTTGGGCGGCTGTCCCGCCGAAGAGAGCAGGAGCGAAGTGCGCAGATGCCTGTAAGACTCTGCGACGGGCGAGCGCACGTCGTCAATCAGGGCCAGCGCATTACTCTCCGGTCCGTCGTGCGTACCACGGCCCTTCAAGCGTATGCGGTCGCTGTTGCGCGTGGCCGGAATGAGGGCCAGCGCGGGCAGGTGTATGTAACGGTCAACGTCCTCGACGGTCTTGAGCGTGTCGTCAAGATAATCGAGGAGGAAGGCCAGACCGATGCCCGCCAGCAGCGAGAGCAGAAAGGCTATGGCGATGTTGCGGAGGCGCGGCGGGCCAATCGGCTCGCGCGGCATCTTGCCGTAATCCGTCACACGGACGTTGTTGGGTTTATCATTCTTCGTGATTTGGAGTTCCCTCTCGCGCTGAAGCAGGATGTTATAACTCTGCTTGTCGGTATCAAGATTCTGCATCAGGATGCTCAATTGAATCTGCGCCGAACTCTGCGCGGAGGTCACGCCGGACTGGTGACTGTAAGACTCTTTGAGGCTGTTCTCATGCGAGACGGCGGCCTCATATTTGGATTTGAGCGAAGCGACGATCTCGCGCGGCGCTTTATCGAGCGCCTCCTGAATCGGCTTGATCTTCTCGTCCACCTTTTTGACATCGGGCCATTCCGGCGTGTAGATGACGAGCAGTTCGGCGCGTCTCTGCTGTAGCGTGTCCAGCGTCTCACGCAGCTTTTGAATGCGCCCGTCGTCCCTCACTTCGGGAATCGAATTCGGGTCGGTTGCGCTGGCCGCCGCCTGATACTTGGCCTGTGCATCCTTACGCAGGTTCTCCGCCTCAAGCAGTTGATTGCTGTAGGTCGCCAGTCGTTTCGCTTCAAGGTTGGCATCCGGCGAATTGTTGATGTCGGTCGGGAGGTTATGATTTTTGGCGTAGTTGAGCCGCTCCTCCTGCTCTCTCTGAATCCTCAACTGCAAATCCGCGATCTGCTTGGCGAGCAGGTCTGCGGCGTTGGTAGAGCCTTTCGTCTCGCGGTCCAGATTATTCTTGACGAAGACATCCGCGAGCGTGTTGCCGATTTTCTTCGCCAGTTCCGGCTCAGGATGTTTGTACTTGAGCAGGACCAGGCTGGTCCCTGTCTCCGGCTCGACCGTGAGGTTGGCCGCGATGGTGTCCTCGTATGGTTCGAGCCGGGCCAACTCTTCGGGCGTCAACTGTTGCTCGGTAATCTCCGATTCGCTGAGCACCGGAATCGCTCCGCCTGTCGCGGCGGGCGGGGGCGTCGGCCTCTTGTTACGCGAGAAGATGCGTCGCAGCGAATCGAAGAGGGAGGTCTGCGATTGCCCGCCGAAGAAGGCAGGGTTGTTTTGCAGGTCCAGCGTCAGGACGACCTGTCGCGCGAGCGCAGGGTTTTCCAGCAACTTGAGTTGCGTGGCCCAGTAGGTCGGGTCGCTCTGCGTGTTGATAACTATCTCTTTGGTTTCCAGCACGCTCTTCGTCTTCGGGTCAATCTGGACTTCGGTCTGCGCCTCGTAAATAGAGGGCTGGCGAAACATCTGGATTGTGACCAGAGAGGTGACGACGAGCATGAGGCTCAGGATGAGCCACTTGCGCTTGAGGACGACGAAGAGATACTCGCGCAGGTTGGTCGGCTCGATGGCCGACGCGCCATAGGATTTCGGTTGGGCCACGTCGTTCAAAGGACGTTCCAGCGCGCGTTCCCCTGCGGGCAACGGAAGCAAGCGATTGTCTTGAGACATCATATACATTCAAGCCTTATGGAAAAGAAAAACGGCAACCCCCGGCAGTCAGACAAGCCTTGCATCATAACAGATTTATGCCCCGTGAGGCCAAACACGCCCGGCAAGAAAGTCGCTGAGCGCGTCTTGCCAGTCCGGCAGAGGCTTGAGGCCGAGAGCGGGAGAGAGCAGGCAGCGGAGGCGCGAATTGCGCGGGCGCGGCGCGGGCCGGTTCAGCGAATCCATGCTGACGCTTTCCAGAGTGCCTGTGTCAAGGCCCGCCAGGTCCAGGGCCGCGCGTGCGAACTCTTCAAAGCTCGCTCCCTCGCCGCTGTTGACGACATGGTAGATGCCGGGCAAATCAAGCCGGACCAACTCGCGCAGTCGCGCCGCCAAATCTCTCGCGGAGGTCGGCGTCCCGTAGGCATCCCTGATGGCCTTGAGAGGCTGTCCCGCCCTCGTCAGTTCGACGACGCGGCTCAAAAAATTTCGCCCGCCCGGACCAAAAATCCAGCCCGAACGAACGATGATAGTCCGCGCACAGGCTTTCTGCGCGCGCCGCTCGCCGTCCAATTTGGACCGCCCGTAATGGCTCTCAGGATGCGGGTCGTCGCGCTGCGTGTAGAAGCCTTCCTTCGCGCCGTCAAAGACGAAGTCCGTCGAGATGGTGAGGAACGAAGCGCCGACCCGGCGACTGCCCATCGCCAGGTTTTCCGGCCCGCGCGCGTTCGCGTTGTAAGCACTCTGCGGGTCACGCTCGCAGCCGTCCACGTCCGTCCGAGCCGCGCAGTTAATGACCGTCTCAGGCCGCTCGCGTTCGAGAGTTTCCATCACGGCCAGAGGGTCCGCAATCTCCAGCGCCGCATGATCGCAGGCCAGCACGTCGTCGCCCAGCGACTCGCAATATTGGACCAGTGCGCGACCGACCATGCCCCCGGCACCCGTCACCAGAACTCTCAAGGTGCGCCCACCTCCTCGCCATACTGGCGCGCGTAGAATTCCCTGTAAGCGCCGCTCCGCGCGCGCGCGATCCACTCGCCGTTCAAAGCGTACCAGCTTATCGTCTTTTCCAACCCGCTCTCCCAGGTCTCAACGGGTCGCCAGCCGAGTTCGCCTTCGACGCGCGACGGGTCAATCGCGTAACGCCTGTCGTGACCGGGCCTGTCCTTGACAAAACGAATCAGCGAAGAAGGCTTGCCGAGCGTGCGCAGGATTGACTCTACGACTTCCAGGTTGCGCCGCTCGTTGCGCGCACCGATGTTGTAGACAGCGCCCGCGCGCCCGCGTTCCATCGCCAGCCAGACGGCGCGGCAATGGTCCTCCACATAAATCCAATCGCGCGTATAACGCCCGTCGCCGTAAATCGGAATCAATTCGTCGTTGAGGGCGTTGGAGAGAATCAAGGGGATAAACTTTTCCGGGAACTGCCTTGGACCGTAATTATTACCGCAGCGCGTAATGATGGTGTCGAGGCCGAAGGTGTGATGCGCGGCGCGCACGAAATGCTCTGCGGCGGCCTTCGACGCGGCATACGGGCTGTTCGGCGCGAACGGAGAATCATCCCTAAAGAAAGCGCTCTCGTCATCCGGCAGCGCGCCCATCACTTCGTCCGTACTGATGTGAACGAAGCGGCGCACCTTCTTTTCCCTCGCGACATCGAGCAGGACTTGCGTGCCCAGCACGTTCGTCCGCACGAACTCTTCCGCAGACTCTATGCTGCGGTCAACGTGCGATTCGGCGGCGAAGTTAAAGACGACATCCGTCTCTGCCGAGAGTGCGGCGCGCACAGCCTCACGGTCTGCTATGTCGCCGCGCACGAGGCGATGACGATGCTCGTCCAGACCCGACAGGTTATCAGGATTGCCTGCGTAGGTGAGCGCGTCGAAGTTCACAACTTCGCACGCCGGGTCCTGCTCCAGCGCGAGCCTGATAAAAGCAGAGCCGATGAAGCCCGCGCCGCCCGTGACAAAAAGTTTACGCATGAAGTGATAAAAAGGGATGCCGGTCTTTACTCTCGCGGGTGGGCCAACGCTTTGACACAGCCGGGAGCCTTGGTTGAACGAGTGTTCGAGTATAGGTTTGAGCTTGAAATAGTGTCAAGAATGCTCGTCCACAAATAGTGCGTCAATGTGCCCTGAGTGAAGATGAAAGGGGCGTTCACCACCGCAGACACAGAGCGCACAGAGTTTGCACAGAGTTATTGAATCTTCTTCTCTGTGCTGACTCTGTGGCCTCTATGTCTGCGGTGGTGAATCTTAATGTCCCGCGCACTCAAGATAAAACCAACCCACCACTGCGCGCCTGTCTCGCTTGACCATCAAGTTACTGACGGCTAGACTGGCTCTTCTGTGAAACCGAAGAAATTTTCCGTAGACGCAACTTGATGGATTTGACCACTAGCGAGCGAACGCGTCTGGCTGGCACAGAGACACAGCCGGGCGCTGTCGCGCACACCATCGCCGGGTCGCAACGCAACCCTGCGCCTCCCCTGCCGGACAAGCCGCTGGTCACGATTGAGCCGAGCAAGTCATGGGTGGCGCTGGGTCTCCGCGAGGTGTGGAGGTATCGGGAACTGCTCTACTTTCTGACCTGGCGCGATGTCAAAGTGCGTTACAAGCAGACAGCCCTCGGAGCGGCCTGGGCCATCCTCCAACCGCTTCTCACGATGCTCATCTTCACGCTCTTCTTCGGCAACCTCGCGGGCATAGGCAATCGCACGGACGGCATTCCTTATCCCATTTTCGCTTACGCCGGACTCTTAATCTGGACCTTTTTTGCCAACGCCGTGACCAACAGCGGCAACTCCCTCGTCGGCAGCGCCAACCTCATCACCAAAATCTATTTTCCGCGCATGATTATTCCGGGCGCGGCGGTCGGAGCCGGATTGGTGGACTTCGCCATCGCGTTCCTCATTCTCTGCGGCCTGATGGTCTACTATCACATCGCCGTTCGCTGGTCCATTTTAATGTTGCCCGTGCTGCTCGCGCTGACAACCTTGCTGGCCCTCAGCGTGGGGATGTGGATGTCCGCCCTCAACGTCAAGTACAGGGACATACGTTACGCCCTGCCTTTTCTCATACAGTTGTGGATGTTCATCTCGGCGGTCATCTACCCGTCGAGCATGGTCGGAGGGAAACTACGCATCGCCCTGATGCTCAACCCGGTGGCGGGCATCATCGAAAACTTTCGCGCGTGTCTCTTCGGCACGGCGTTCGATTGGACCGCGCTCGCCGTCTCCGTCATCGTCACGCTGGTCCTGCTCGTTTACTCCGCCTATTCATTCCGGCGCATGGAGCGGACCTTCGCGGACATCGTGTGAGAGACATCTTTTAAGTCACAGATGAAACCGATTATCAAAGCAGACAAACTCGGCAAAGAGTACAAACTGGGGACGCGGGATGCGGCCTATTCGACTGTCCGAGAGACGCTGGTCGGGTGGGCGCGCGCGCCGCTCGACCTGCTGCGCGGAGGTCGCAAGGGAACGCAGACCGTCTGGGCGCTGAGGGATGTGAGCTTTGAAATCAATCCGGGCGAAGTGGTCGGCATCATCGGGCGTAACGGCGCGGGCAAGTCAACCCTGCTCAAGTTGCTCTCGCGCATCACAGAACCGACCGTTGGGCGCGCGGAACTCTACGGGCGCGTCGGCAGTTTGCTCGAAGTCGGGACGGGCTTTCACCCTGAGCTTTCGGGGCGCGAGAACATCTATCTCAACGGCTCTATCCTGGGCATGAGCCGCGCGGAAATCGAGAGCAAGTTTGATGAGATAGTGGCCTTCGCGGAAGTTGAAAAATTTCTGGATACGCCCGTCAAGCGATACTCGTCGGGCATGTACGTGCGTCTCGCCTTCGCCGTCGCCGCGCATCTCGAACCCGAAATACTGGTCGTTGATGAAGTGCTCGCGGTCGGCGATCACGCCTTCCAGCAGAAATGTCTCAACAAGATGCAGGACGTTTCGGCGCACGGTCGCACGGTCCTCTTCGTCAGTCATAACATGGGCGCAATCAGTCGTCTCTGCCAGCGCTGCATTTTACTGGACCAGGGCCGCATCCTGGACATCGGCCCGACTTCAAAAGTGGTCCAGACCTACATGACAAGCGGGCTGGTCCAGCGTTCGGAATACTTGCAGGCGAGTGAACCATCCAAGGAGATGAACCTGCGCCGCGTCGCGCTCGTCGGCGCATCGGACCAGCAATTGAAGAGCGAGATTGCTTATCACGAAGGCTTTCGTTTTCTCATAGAGTACGAGGTCCAGGGCCCTGTCAGCGGCGTGAGCGTGAGCATCGTGCTTTACACGGTGGACGGGACGTGCGCCTTCGTCTCTGCGGACACGGACCGGCACGACGAGCTTTTGGAGACACGCGCGCCCGGCCATTACAGGTCCAGCGTGTTGATTCCAGCGGAGTGGCTCAACATCGGGAGATATACGGTCAGCGTGACGCTGTCGAGCGCGGCGCGGAGCGGCGTCGTCTATGATGACGTGGAGGCTTTGGTCTTCAACGTGGTGGACACGGGCAGTCCCGGTTCGCGGCACGGCATAGAGCGCAAGGGAGTCTTACAGCCGATTCTAAATTGGACCAATTCTCCTGTAGGCACATGAAAGTCGTCATCCTTGCGGATTCGCTCGCCCTGCCGAGGCAGGCAGGCGAGGGCAACATTCCCTTCGAGGCCACGTATCCTTACCTGCTGGATGAGAGCCTGCGCGGGAAGTTGGCCCATCGCGCGCCCCTGATTATAGAGCGCGGGATGCGTAGCCGGACTATCGAAAGAGTTTTAGATGAGTGGTTCGAGATGGTCCAACTGCGCGGGGCGGAAGTGGTCGTCGTGCACATCGGAATTGTTGACTGCGCGCCGCGCGTCCTGATGCCGCGCGAGCGTGCCTTCGTCGAAAGATTGAGGCCCGCGCGCCTTCGAGTTCGTTTTCTGGATTTCATTCACAGGCATCGCCGGCGAATCGTTCAAACGCGCGGACGCGTCTATGTGCCGGTCTTGAAATTCAAAGCCGGGGTTGAAGAGGTCGTCCGCCGTGCGCGGGAGGCGCGCGTGCGTTCCCTGGTCTTCATCAATATCATAGAGCCGCCGCCGGAGATGGAGGAACGCTCGCCCGGATTCCGTCGGAACGTGGAAGATTACAACCGCATCCTGCGCGCGCAGGCCGCAGAGCAGGGCGTCCACCTGATTGATCTGGACAATCTCATACGAGAGCACGGCGGGCCTGAAGAGTTGACGGTTGACGGCATACACATCAACCACACCGGGCACAAAATGCTGGCCCAGGAATTGGAACGGCATATTCTGGGCCTGTTGGAAGATGAGATGACTGCGGCGCAGGCAGTGAGCAAGATTTAGATTGCTTTGTAAGCTGGATGGCAGCGCATGTTTGATTCACCACCGCAGACACAGAGCGCACAGAGTCAGCACAGAGAAAGGCATTCAACTCTCTGTGCTGACTCTGTGCGCTCTGTGTCTGCGGTGGTGAATCGCCTTCTGCCAAACACAAGAGTGGAATTAATGACAGGATTTAGAGTTAAAGCATGGACAAGTTGAAAGTCGGAGTTATCGGGGCGGGTTTTTTTGCGGAGAAGCATCTGGAAGTGCTGACGGCGCTCGAAGATGTGGAGGTGGCGGCGCTCTGTAGCGGCGGGCATCCGAGGATTCACGCGCTGGCCGACCGCTTCAAGATTGAGCGCACCTACACGGACCTTGAACGGATGTTTGAAGAGGTCTCGCCGGACGCGGTCTTCGTCCTCGTCAATGTGACGCGGATGGTGGAAGTGGCGAGCGCATGTCTCAAGCGCGGAGTCCCAACGCTGCTGGAAAAGCCGCCGGGCCTGAGCGCCGCTGAAGCGCGTGGCTTACGCGACCTGGCCGCCGCACATGATTGCCCGAACATGGTGGGCCTCAATCGCCGCTTCTATAGCGTCATGCGCCACGCGCGCGAGGCCATCCTGGAAGTTGGCCCACTGGTCTCTGTGATGATCGAAGCGCCGGAGCGTTTGTGGGAATACAAAACTGGCGCGCATCCGCAGGAAGTCGTCAGCGGCCTGCTCTTCGCCAACGGCATTCACAGCATAGACCTGCTGCGCTATTTCGGCGGCGATGTGAAACAGGTCCACGTTTTTTCGGGCCAGTGGGAAGAGGAACAGAAGAACTCTTTCGGCGCGTTGATGCGTTTTGAGAGCGGAGCGATGGGCCAGTACATAGCCAACTGGATGTCTCCGGGCGGGTGGTCCGTGACGCTCTACGGGATGAATCGTCGCGTCGTGCTCAAGCCGCTTGAGCGCGGAGTCTTGATTGACGGGAGCGGCGCGGAGACACCGCTGGCGGTTGACGAAGTGGACACGCTCTTCAAGCCGGGGCTGTATGCACAGGACCTTTATTTTCTGGACTGCGTGAGAGAGGGTCGCAAGGTCTCTTATCCGGCGGCGGATTTGGCCGACGCGGTCAAGACGATGGAGTTGATAGAGGAGATTGCCGAAGGAGACTGTTCATGAGCGAGGGGCGGAAGACGCGCGCCGGGGTGGTCGGTCTCGGTCGCCACGGCCAGAGGCACTTGAAGGCTTACGAGAATCTGGCGTCGGCAAAAGGGGCAGAAGGGGCGGAGGTGGTCGCCGTGTGCGACGTGCGGCTCGATTATGTACGGACGGCTCTGGACCAGTATTCGGGCGCGCGAGGTTATACGGACTGGCGCGAGATGTTGGCGAAGGAGAAGTTGGATATTCTCAGCGTCGTCACCAATGGGCCAACTCATGCGCCGATTACCATCGCGGCGGCACAGGCTGGCGTCGGGCGCATCCTGTGTGAAAAGCCTATGGCGACATCGGTCGGGGATGCGCGCGAGATGGTCCGCGTCTGCGAGGAACAAGGAACGAGGCTCTCGGTCGCGCACGCGCGGCGATGGGTCTTGGGCTACCAGCAGTTGCGAGAGGTACTCGCGCAGGGCGTGATAGGCAAGCTCTGTCACTTTTCTTTCATCCTCGGCGGCGGTCTCTTCGCGGGTAACGGGACGCACACGATGGACCTGGCGAGAATGTTGAGCGGGTCCGAACCCGTCAGCGTCACAGCTTATGTGGACCGGACGGGCACGCCCAACCCGCGCGGGCTACAGTTTCAAGACCCCGGCGCGTTCGCCGTCTACTGGTTCGGGAACGGGATGCGGCTCGTCATAGACATGTACGAAGACCTTGGCGTGACCGCGCCGATGGAGATTATCGGCAGCATCGGTCGCGTGACGATAGATGAGCCGGTCGCGCGCTGGGAAATTCTCGCGCGTGAGGGTGAGGACCGCGAGCAGCCTGTGGGCCAATACTGGCTGCCGCTCGCCCCCGTGCCGTTCGAGCCGGTCACGCTCGACATGATAGAGATGCTGACGGACGGCCTGCGCGAACTTCTGGGGACTGGTCCAATAAGTTGCACGGGCGAGGACGGGCTGGCCTCTCTGGAGATGGTCATCGGCGCGCACGTCTCAAGCCGCAACGGAAACGTGCCCGTCACGTTGCCGCTCTCCCAAGCGCAACAGCAGATTGACATTCCGCTGACGTAAAGAATCGTCGTCGAGCATCAAAGATAAACGATGAATATTCTGTTCCTGATGACAGCGCGCGGCCAGTCGAAGGGCGTGCCGAAAAAGAACCTGCACAGCCTTGGCGGGATTTCACTCGTCGGCTTTAAAGCCATCTCTGCATTAAGGTCCAAATATTGTACGCGGCTGATGATGTCCAGCGACGACGCGGAAATTCAGGAGGAGGCTTTGAAGTACGGCGCGGAGGTTCCCTTCACACGCCCGGCGGAACTCGCGACGGACACGGCTTCGAGCTTCGATGTCATACGCCACGCGATGGACTGGATAGAGGCGGAGACAGATGAGCGTTACGACGCCATCATGTTGTTAGAGCCTTCCGCGCCCTTCGCGCGTTCCGTTGATTTCGATAACGCCATCGAGATCATGTTGGAACATGACGCGAGCGCCGTGATAGGGATGCGCCAGACCGAAGTCAATTCGCTCTACGTCGCGCCGATGGACGAGGGCGGGCGCATCACGGAGTTGATTGATAAAGTTGAAAGCCTGAAGTACATCCGCCGTCAGGATTTGAAACAGGAGTACACGGCCA
Source organism: Pyrinomonadaceae bacterium (assembly GCA_036009045.1). Lineage (GTDB taxonomy): Bacteria > Acidobacteriota > Blastocatellia > Pyrinomonadales > Pyrinomonadaceae > DASYML01. The sequence continues at coordinate 21,044 of DASYML010000220.1, read as the reverse complement.
ACGGCGCGCTCTATTTGTTCAAGTGGGAGCTATTCAAAAAGCATCACACGATGTACGCCGACCGCGAGCGCAGTTACGGCTATGTCATGGACCGTTTCCACTCCGTCGAGATAGACGAGATGATAGACCTCTACTGGGCCGAATTCCTCGTCGAGAAAGGATATATTGATCTCTCTAACTGGAAATAGCCGCGCTTTGAGATGGTCCTTTAATTGCAGCCAGGGTTAGTACCGTCTGCGGTAGCGGGCGGGTGGTAACGACGTTGTGACCCGCCCGCTACCGCAGGCGGTACTGACACGAGCGTTATGTCGCGTTGGTCGCGTACAATTGGGAACGGCTGTAAAATTCGCACGATATGAAATCCGTAAAAGAATTAATGGACATGACGGGTCGCGTCGCTCTCATCACGGGCGGGTCGGGCCATCTGGGTGCGGCGATGGCTGGCGCGCTGGCGGAACTCGGCGCGAGCATCTGCGTGCTCGACATCGCAGAGGAGAGATGCGGCGCGGTTGCAGACGAGCTTCGATGCCAGCACGGCGTCGCGACGCTCCCGCTCGCCGTTGATCTCTCGGACGCGTGGGCTGTGCGGCGTGTCCCTCAGACCGTCACAGAACATTTCGGGAGGCTCGATATATTGGTCCACTGCGCCGCTTATACGGGCGATACGAGCGTGCCGGGTTGGGCCGTGCCCTTCGATGAGCAGAGCGTCGAGGCTTGGGATAGAGCCTTGCGCGTCAATACGACCTCCGCCTTCGTACTGGTCCAGGCGGCGGCTCAAGCCTTGCGCGAAAGCCGTCACGGCTCCGTCGTTTTCATCTCTTCCATCTATGGTCTGACGGGGCCGGACATGCGTCTCTACGAAGGGACCGGAATGAACAATGCCGCCGGATACGCTGCCTCTAAGGGCGGACTGTTGCAACTGATGCGTTATCTTTCGACGCTGCTCGCGCCGGAGGTGCGCGTCAACGCCATCTCGCCCGGAGGCGTCTGGCGCAACCAGCCCGAAGCCTTTCATGAGAGGTACAGAGCGCGCACGCCCCTCGGACGCATGGCGACTGAGGAGGATTTCAAAGGCGCGATTGCATATCTGGCGAGCGACCTGTCCGCTTACGTGACCGGACACAATCTGCTGGTGGATGGCGGGTGGACGGCGTGGTAAAAGCAATGCGAATTAGGGAGTGCGGAATTAAGAATGAATGATGATTCAAGTTGAGTAATCCTTCTTTCATCAATCCGCATTCCGCAATATTCTTAAACTATCGAAGAGCGAGGCGAAGTGAAATCTAAAGGTCAACAACTCTATGAACGGGCGCGGAAGCGGATTCCGGGTGGCACGCAATTGCTTTCCAAGAGACCGGAGTTACTGTTGCCGGAACAGTGGCCCAGTTATTATTCCAGGACCAGAGGCGTAGAGGTCTGGGACCTGGACGGAATCAAATATACTGACATGATTTCCGGCGGCATCGGCGCGTGCATTCTCGGCTATGCGGACCCGGATGTTGACGCGGCTGTGCATGAGGCCATCAACGCGGGGAATATGTCGCACCTCAACTGCCCGGAGGAAGTCGAACTGGCGGACCTGCTGTGCGAGCTTCACCCCTGGGCGGAGATGGTGCGTTACGGTCGTTGCGGCGGCGAAGCGATGGCGATTGCCGTGCGTATCGCGCGCGCGCGGACGCGTCGTGACAAGGTCGCCTTCTGTGGTTATCACGGCTGGCACGATTGGTATCTGGCCGCTAACCTGAGCACGGATGATGTGCTCGGCGGTCACTTAATATCCGGCCTTGAGCCTGCCGGTGTGCCGCGCGGGCTGGCGGGCACGGCCCTGCCGTTTCACTATAATGAGATTGAAGGACTGGATACGATAATCGCCGCGCATGGAGACGAACTGGCGGCGATTGTGATGGAGCCTGTGCGTAGTTATGAGCCAGCGCCCGGATTTCTCGAACGCGTCAGGGAACTGGCGAACGAGACCGGCGCGGTCCTCATTTTCGACGAGGTGACATCCGGCTTTCGGATGAACACGGGAGGCATGCACCTGCTCTACGGGACGATGCCGGATATGGCCGTCTTCGCCAAAGGGATGAGCAACGGCTATCCGATGGCCGCCATCATCGGCAAGGGCGACGTGATGCAGGCCGCGCAGGAGAGTTTTATCAGCAGTACTTACTGGACCGAAAAAATTGGACCAGTCGCCGCGCTCGCCACCATTCGCAAACACAAAGCCGAGAACGTGCCACATCATCTTGCGGAAGTCGGCGAGATGATGCGCAACGGGTGGCGGCAGGCGGCCCAAAAAGCGGGCCTCTCAATCACCGTCACGGGCGTGCCCGCGCTCACCTATTTCTCTTTCAACTACGAAAACGCGCAGGCCATCCGCACGCTCTTCACGCAGGAGATGCTGGGGCGCGGTTATCTGGCGACCAACGCCTTCTACGCGACATACGCGCACAAGCCCGCGCACATGAAAACCTTCGCCACTGACGTGGAGGAAGTCTTCGCCTCGCTCGCAGATGCCATCGAGAAGAATGAGGTCGAACAGCGCTTAAAAGGACCAGTCGCACACGAGGGCTTTTATCGTTTGAGTTAGATTAGCTTGAAGTTGAGTGCAATGAAAGAGGTGTTCACCACCGCAGACAGAGAGCGCACAGAGTAAGCACAAAGAAGAACCTGCAAGCCTCTGTGCAAACTCTGTGCCCTCTGTGTCTGCGGCGGTGAACGCATCGCATGTGACACTCAAGTAAGAACGAAAAATTTTCTTGATGACAAGCAAGATACAAATCGGCGAGAGGATGATTGGCGACGGCGAACCCGTGCTCATCATCGCCGAGGCGGGCGTCAATCACAACGGCCAGTTGGAAAAGGCTCTGGAGTTGGTGTCGGTCGCGCGCGCGGCTGGCGCGGACGCCGTCAAGTTTCAACTTTATCGTCCCGAAGAGCAGGTCTCTCAGGCGGCGCGAACCGCTGGCTACCAGCGCGAGCAGACGGGCGCGGACCACATGTTGGAGATGGCACGCTCTTACGAATTACCCTGGGAGGCGCATCACGCTATTGCCGCTCGCTGCCGCGAAGCGGGCATCGCTTACATGTCATCATGCTTTGACCGCGAGGCCGTTGATTTTCTGGTCCAGTTAGGCGGCGAGTGCATCAAGGTCGGGTCCGGCGAGATAACGAACTATCCTTTGTTGGCCCACATGTCCGCGACGGGCCTGCCCATCCTGCTCAGCACGGGGATGAGCACGCTGTCGGATGTCGCCGGAGCGGTCGAGCATATTCACGCGAGCGGGCCGGGTTCTCTGGCCCTCTTTCAATGTGTGTCCAACTACCCGGCGGACCCCGCGACGGTCAACCTGCGCGCGATGTTGACGATGCGCCAAGCCTTCAACGTCCCCGTCGGCTTTAGCGATCACACACACGGCTCGGCGGTCGCGGTGGCGGCGGTCGCCCTCGGCGCGTGCATGGTCGAAAAACATTTCACGCTCGACAAATCTCTACCGGGGCCGGACCACGCGATGTCTCTGGACCCGTCCGAACTGCGCGCTTACGTGAAGGCGATTCGGACTGCCGAAAGCGCGCTCGGCGATGGTATCAAGCGACCCGTCGAGTCTGAGTTGGAGACGCTGAGAGCCGCGCGTCGCAGCCTCGTCTCCGCGCGCATCATCCACGCCGGAGAGAGCCTTGACGAGAGCAACGTCACGCTCAAGCGACCGGCCACGGGCATAGACCCGCGCCTCTGGCAGACCGTGCGCGGGCGCGTGGCGGCCACAGACATTCCCCCCGATGTGCCCATCACCTGGAAGATGCTGTCATGAAGATTTGCATCAGAGGAAAGCTTTAAAAGATGAGGCGTGTGCTATACCTCAGCGGCTCGCGCGCGGATTACGGACCGGCGCGGCGAGTCTTACAGGCCATCAAGGGTTGCGATGATCTCTCGCTCGGCGTGCTCGTGACGGGGATGCATCTGGACCCCGTGCATGGACTGACGTGGGAGGAGATTGCCGCCGACGACCTGGAGATAGCGGCACGCGTAGAGGGGCGCGTCGCGGGTGATTCGCTGGCGGCGATGGCGGCCTCCGTCGGTCTCTACCTGCACGAGATGAGCCTGGCGCTCGAACGCTTGCGGCCAGATATATTACTGGTCCTGGGAGACAGGGGCGAGCAACTGGCGGGCGCGATGGCCGCAGCCTTTCAGAATATCGTCGTCGTGCATCTCTGCGGCGGCAGCCTCTCAGGCTCGATTGATGATTCCGTGAGACACGCTATCACCAAGTTCGCTCACTATCACCTGCCAGCCTTTGAAGAACACGCGCGCCGTATCATACAGATGGGCGAACTGCCCGCGAGAGTGCGCGCGGTCGGGTTGCCCGGCGGCGATATTCGTCCCGATGTGACTCATACGCGCGAAGAGATTTGCCTCGCTTACGGATTGCCAACTGATGAGCCGTACCTGCTCGTCGTCCAACACGCCGTCACACAGTCGCAGGGAGAAACCGAGGCTCAGATAGTCGAAACGTTGGAAGCGGTCGTCGCTTCCGGCTATCATGCGCTGCTCGCCAATCCGAACGACGACGCGGGCGGGCGCGTCATCCTCTCGAAGATGAAAGAGTATGCAAGTCAACACGCGCGACTGCATCTCCTGCCCCCGCCGCGCAATCGAGAGCGCTACGCGAGCGTCATGGCCCACGCCAGCGCGCAGGTCGGCAATTCGAGTTCCGGCATCGTCGAAGCGATGAGCGTGAGTTTGCCTGTCATCAACATCGGGACGCGCCAGCGCGGGCGCGAACATCTCTCCTGCCTCTTGAATGTCGGCCACGAACGCTCGCAGATTACGCAAGCCATCCAGACGGCCCTGCATGATGAAGGATACCGCGCGCGCCTGCGTCAGTTTTCCGAGCGCATGAGCCAGCAAGAGACCGCGTCGCTGGTCCTGGAATGTTTGCGCGGGCTGGATGTAGAGGCGGCCACTCGCCCGAAGCCTTTTTATGATCTGCCGAATTCGCAAATACACGCTGGCAAGGAGTGAGCGATGAACATCAGAGGCAAGCGCATTATCCTGCGTGCGATAGAGGTTGAAGATTTGCCATTGCTGCACGCGTGGCTCAACCGGCCTGAAATCGCGGGCGGGCTGGGTGATGTTCACTTTCCTTCTTCACGCTCGCAGCAATTGAAATGGTTCGAGCGCATACAGGCCGACGAGCACACGATTCGTCTCGCCGTGCAGGACGGGGAAAGAAGTCTCATAGGCTATACGGGCTTCTGGAATATTCACTGGCGCGACCGGCGCGCGGAGCACGCGCTCGTCGTCGGCGAGGATGCGCGCCAGGGCCAGGGCTTCGGTCGTGAAATCATCATGACCTGCGCGCGCTACGCCTTTGAGGAGATGGGCCTCTCTCGTCTGGACGCGAATATTCTTGAGACGAACCAAGCCTCACGCAAGGCTTATGAAGCCTGTGGCTACAGGGTCGAGGGGACCTTGCGTGCGCACGCCCTGCGTGGCGGCCAGCGCGTGGACCGCATCCTGCTGGGCCTGCTCGCAAAGGAATACTTCGCGCTCGTCGAGGCAAATCGTTACTGGCAAGACGCCGCAGATGAAAGCGAACAGGAGGGAGGCGTCGCGGGATGAGTCCGGCACAAGCGAGGCGGTCCATCGGCGGCGATTTCGAGTTGGACCAATTACGCTTCGGCGAAGTCGCGTTGTTGGACCAACTGACGCGCGGGCTGGCGGGCCGTTGGACCACGAGCGGGCGCGGAGCCTTGACGCTGGTCCTCAAAAATCTCTGGGCCAACGGGGTCAGACACGTACACTTGCCCGCTTATCTATGCGAGAGCGTCTTGCTCCCTGTGCGTGCGCTGGGCTTCAAGTTTTCCTTTTACCCGGTAGACCTCTCGCTGGCGGCGCAGCCGGACCCGCCCGCCGGTTCAACCGTCCTCGTCATACATTACTTCGGCTGGCTCGATCCCGTCTCGAACAGCTTGCGCGAACAGGCCAGCGCGAAATTTTATCTGATAGAAGATGCGGCGCAGTCGCTCCTGAGCGATTGGAGCGCGCCGCAAAACGATTTCAGGTACGTTATTCTCAGCCCGCGCAAGTTCGGCCCGGCCCTCCTCGGCGGGTGGTGTAATGTGACGAGCGAGCAACATGACGAGAAGAAAAGCGAAGTTGGACCAAATAGGATGCAAGGCAAAGTTGGCCCGAAGGAGACGCAGGGCGATGTTGGTCCAATAATGTGGCGCTCGCTGGCCGCGAGGCTGGCGCGCGGCGCTTACTTGAGAGAGGCGGGCGGGGGCGTTGAACCACGGGTCGAAGAGTTTTACATGGAAGGCTTGCGGGCGGTAGAGGATTTTCTGGACCAGCATCCGACCTGCACGGACCTGCCGCAGTTGGCGTTGGACCAACTGGCGGGGCTGGACTGGCGAGAGATGGCGTCGCGTCGCCGCGCGAACTGGCGACAGCTTCAAGAGATATTGACCGGGCGTGTGGAAGTCCTGATGCACGATTTGCCGGACGCGGTCGTGCCCCTGGGATTTGTCGTCTGCCTCGGAAAGCGTGATGAGGTGCGCGCGCGTCTGGCCGCGCAACGTATCTTCTGCCCGGTCCACTGGCCGCTACCGGCGGCGGTCGAGCGCGCGCGCTTTCCGGCGGCGGCGGCGCTCTCAGATACTTGCCTGACGCTGCCGATAGACCAGCGATACACGCAAGATGACATCTCCCGCATGGCCGAAGCATTGCTCGCGGCGCTCTGAAGAATTTTAAGCATGGCGATAGAAATCCTTGATGCTGTCGTGGACGCGCGGGGCTGGCGCGGCTGGCTGGGAAAGCTCCCGCCCGGTTTGCGCGACATCTACTTCGAGCCGGATTACGCGGCGCTGCATCGCTTTCATGAAGGCACGCGCGCACGGCTCTTCGCCTACGAGGATGCGGGCCAGCGCTGGCTCTACCCCTTTCTCTTGCGGCCCATCGAGCGTATCGGCGAACATGCGCTCGCAGAGAAGTGGTTTGACATAGAGACCCCGTATGGCTATGGTGGGCCGCTGGCGAGCACGCAAGACGCGGAGTTTCTGGCGTCGGCGCAGAGGGCTTTTACAGAGTGGTGCCTGGAGACAAAAGTCGTCGCGGAGTTTGTCCGGCTGCACCCGCTTTTGCGAAATGAACGCTGGGTAGACCCGCTCATGGAAGTCGTCTATGATCGGGAAACCGTCTCGCTCAACCTGAAGGGCTTCGACGCGCTCGGCGTGGACGAGTTGCCGTTTGATAAGATGACGCGTTATATGCTGCGCCGCGCGGCTGGACCAGGAATGAGCATAGAGGCTTGTCCGGCTGAAGAGTATTTCGGAGAGTTCGTGCGGCTCTACAGGCTGACGATGGAGCGGCTCGACGCGGATGATTATTACTATTTCAGCGAAGACTATTTCGCGGGGCTGCGGCGACTGATTTGCGATGCGGGCTGGCTGCTCGCGGTCAAACAGGACGGAGAGTGTGTTGCCGCCGCGCTCTTTTTGAAGGGACAGAGATGGCTGCATTATCATCTCTCCGCGTCCGACCCTGAGCGGCGTGTGCCGGGAGCGACCAACGCTTTGATTTACAGGGCGGCACTGCTCGGCAGTCGTGAGGGATTCGAGGTTTTGCATCTGGGAGGCGGCATCACCCAGGCGACGGATGATTCGCTCTTGAAATTCAAGCGCAAGATGGGAACGGACGCGCACGCCTTTTATACGGGCAGGCGCATTCACCAGCCGCGCGTGTACGCTTTGCTCAGGGAAATGTGGGCCAACGCCTATCCGTCTCTCGTCCAGAGATACGGTCGCAGGCTGCTCTGTTACAGGTCCGCGACGTGAGTGTTGATGAACGAAGTTATCAAAGAATTATTTATCCCCGGCACTCATACTTTGCATGAGTGCATCGCGGTCATAGACAGGACCGGCAACGGCATTGTGCTCGTGCTGGACGATGACGGGCGGCTCCTGGGGACCATCACGGACGGCGATATACGCCGCGCCATTCTCGCCGGAGTGGACCTGTCACTGCCCGTCCAGACTTTACTGAGCCAACGCGTGGGAACGCCATACGAGACGCCTTTGACCGCGCTGGCTGGCACGTCCGACGCGGAACTTCTGCACATGATGACGGAGTCGGGCGTGCGTCATATTCCTCTGGTTGATGTGGATGGGAGGGTCGCTGATCTGGCGTTGCTCAGCGGACTGGTCAAGGAGTATGAGTTGCCTTTGCGCGCGGTCGTGATGGCGGGCGGGTATGGGACCCGGTTGCGCCCTTTGACGGAAGAGTTGCCGAAGCCCATGTTGCCCGTCGGCAGCCGCCCGCTGCTTGAATTAATCGTGGAGCAACTGCGGGTCGCGGGGATTCGTCAGGTCAACGTCGCCACGCATTACAAGAGCGATGTCATCGCGGACCATTTCAGGGACGGAAGCGATTTCGGGATTGACATACGCTATGTCAAAGAGGACCAGCCGCTCGGCACGGCGGGCGCGCTCAGTCTACTGGAACACACGGACGAGCCTTTGCTCGTGATGAACGGGGACATCCTGACGCGCGTGGATTTTCGTGAGATGCTCAATTTCCATCGAGAGCATAAAGCGGACTTGACGGTGGCGGTCAGGCAGTATGAATTCCGCGTGCCCTACGGCGTGATTGATACGGACGGCGTGCGCGTGCGCGGCATCTCCGAAAAGCCTGTCGTGCGCCACTTCATCAACGCCGGAATTTATTTGCTCAGTCCAACGGTCTGCAAGATGGTTCCGGGCGGTCAGGTTTACCACATCACGGACCTCATCAATCAACTGCTCATAGAAGGCCATAAGGTCGTCAGCTTTCCCATTCTCGAATACTGGCTCGACATAGGCAAGACGGACCATTACAACCAGGCGCAATCGGACATCGCCACGGGCCGTTATTAAGCATAGTTGGTTAGTTTGGTCATGAGTGTAGAGGAGATTGTTATTCACCACCGCAGACACAGAGCGCACAGAGGACGCACAGAGAAGAAGCTTCAATAACTCTGTGCAAACTCTGTGTCCTCTGTGTCTGCGGTGGTGAACGCCCCTTTCATCCTCGCTCAATTCACATTGGACCAATACTTTTTGAAGAGACCGAGTTGACAGTTGAATTGGAAAAATAAAAAAGTATTAGTGACGGGCGCGGGCGGCTTCATCGGCAGTCACCTGACGGAGCGTCTCGTCGAACTCGGCGCGAGCACGCGCGCGCTGGTCCATTATAACTCTGCGGGCGCGTGGGGCTGGCTAGATGCTTCGCCGGTCAGGGATGAAGTCGAAGTTATCCCCGGCGACATCTGCGACCGCGACAGCATGATGCGCGCGACGGATAAAGTCGAGATAGTTTTTCATCTCGCCGCTCTCATCGCGATTCCCTATTCCTATCAAGCTCCGCTCTCATACATCCGCACGAATGTGGAGGGCACGCTCAACGTGCTACAGGCGGCGAAGAGCGCGGGCGCGGAATTAGTGGTCCAGACTTCCACGAGCGAGGTCTACGGGACGGCGCAGGTTGTGCCCATCAGCGAAGGGCATCCGCTGCAAGGACAGTCGCCATATTCCGCCAGCAAGATTGGCGCGGACAAGATGGCCGAAGCCGTTCATCGCTCGTTCGGTCTGCCAGTGACAATCGTCCGTCCCTTCAACACCTATGGGCCAAGACAGTCTGCGCGCGCGGTGATTCCGGCGATCATCACGCAGGCGCTCACAAGAGATGCTGTCCGCCTCGGCAATCTTGAGCCGACGCGCGACCTCAACTATGTGACGGACACGGCGGAGGGTTTCATACGCGCGGCGGAGTCGCCCGCTGCCGTGGGCCAAACGATAAATATCGGCACGGGACAGGAAATTTCCATAGGCGAACTGGCCGCGCGCATTTTGCAGATGCTCGGCAAAGACCTGCCTATCATTTGCGAGGACCAGCGCGTGCGACCGGACAAGAGCGAGGTCGAGCGTCTTTGCGCGGACAATCGCGTTGCGCGCGAGTTGCTGGGCTGGGGGCCGCGCGTGACGCTCGAAGAAGGCTTGCGGCGCACCATCGCGTGGCTACAGGAGAATCATGAAAGATACAAGCCTGGCGTCTATGCCATCTGAGCCGGGGGCCGTCGCGGGTGAGGGCGTCATCCCCCTGTGCGTCCCGGAGATTCGCGGCAAAGAGTGGGACTATATCAAGGAGTGCCTGGACACCAACTGGGTCTCTTCGGTTGGCCCATTCGTGGACCGCTTCGAGCGCATGTTGGCTGGGCGTGCGGGCACAGCGCACGCCATCGCGGCGGTCAACGGGACGAGCGCGCTCCACATCGCTCTACTCGTCGCGGGCGTCCAACCGGATGATGAAGTGCTGACCTCTACGCTCACCTTCATCGCTCCGGCCAACGCCATACGCTACGCGGGCGCGTGGCCCGTCCTGGTAGACGCCGAGCGCCATTACTGGCAGATGGACCCGCAACGCGTAGTTGATTTTCTGGACCGGGAATGCAGGTGGACGAGCGGCGCTCTCATCAACAACCGGACGGGCCGCAGAGTCCGCGCCATCGTCCCCGTACATATCCTGGGCCACCCGGTTGACGTGGACCCGATTCTGGAAGCGGCGCGCAAGTATGAGTTGGCCGTCATAGAGGATGCCACGGAGAGTCTTGGGGCTGTATATAAAGGGCGGCGCGTGGGCGGTCTCGGAGACATAGGCTGTTTTAGTTTCAACGGTAATAAGATCATCACGACGGGCGGGGGCGGGATGCTTTGCACAAACGATGCGGAGCGGGCCGGGCGCGCGAAGTATCTGACCACGCAGGCCAAGGATGACCCGGTCGAATATGTTCATGGCGAGGTCGGTTACAACTATCGTTTGACGAACATACAGGCCGCGCTCGGTTGCGCGCAGATGGAACAACTGGACCAATTTATCGTCGCCAAGCGCCGTCTCGCCGCGCGTTATACGGAGGCTTTCGGTGGCGTGCCGGGCATCACGCCGATGCCGGAGGCTTCATGGGCCAACAGTATTTTCTGGATGTACACGATACTCGTTGACGAGAAACTTTACGGCGAGGACAGCCGCGCGCTCCTGCGGCGACTGGCGCAGCGAGGCATACAGGCGCGGCCCCTCTGGCAGCCCCTGCATCAATCGAAGGTCTACGAGGGCGCGCAGGTGTGCGGCGGCGAAGTGGCAGCGGAACTCAACGCGCGCGCGTTGAGTTTACCGTGCTCCGTCGGACTCACGGAAGACTCTCTGGGAGCGGTCATAGAGGCTGTGCGCGAGAGCAGCGTTTATTAGGAGAGCAGCTTTAAATGAGACGTTCAAGGAAATGACCATCTCAGGCAAGCTATTTGAAGCGCTGCGCCGGGACGGCCTCAACGGTCTCTCAAGCAAGGCGGCTCTGTATCTTTCAAGACGCACGGGCGGGCGCGCGGCGGAGTGGACCAGGAAACTGGATTACAGCGTCAACGCTCAATCTATCTATAAACAGGCACGGCCCCTCATCGCGCGCAACGAAATCTTTCGCGGGCGTCACAGGGGGCGCGCGGGTTTCGTGCTCGGCAATGGTCCATCTATCAACGAGCAGGACTTAAGCCCGTTAGGCGGTCAAGTGACGTTTGTGACCAACGCTTTTTGCAGGCATCCGATTGTCGAAGAGTGGCAGCCCAGTTATTACTTTCTGACGGACCCGGTTTACTACGATGGCTCTGACGCGAGGCGCGAGGATTTCGAGGGCATCAAGGCGCGCGTCCCTTCAAGCATCCACTTCGTCCCGCACAAAGCGCGTGAGTACATAGAGAGAGAATCGCTCCTGCCTCTTGAGCGGACTTATTATGTCGCGCTGGCGGGCAACCTGGCCCACGACCCTCCCTGGAAGCCGGACTTTACGCTGGTCCAGCCGGATGTGCGGACGGTGGTCCAACTCGCCATCATGGGCGCGATGTTCATGGGCTGCTCGCCCATCTACCTCTTAGGGCTGGATCACGACTGGCTGGCCCACGCTCATGAGCACTATACTTTTTACACGGGAGACGCGGCGGAAGCCCACGATTGGAAGTACGGCGATTTGATGGAGGCCGTGCTCATCATGTGGCGCGGCTACGAATCCATCAGGAGGGTCGCGGACGCGGAGGGCATCAGCATCTTCAACGCCACGCGCGGCGGCTTTCTGGATGTCTTCGAGCGTGCGGACTATGAGAGTGTGATTCGTTGAGAGCCAGAGTGGTTTAGTTTGAACTGAGTGTTTATGAAAGAGGCATTCACCACCGCAGACACAGAGCACACAGAGACGACACAGAGGCTTGAATTTCTCTGTGCTGACTCTGTGCGCTCTGTGTCTCTGTGTTGAGTTATCAACTTGTCGTAGACTCAATCGGGATTATCACTTTCAACTTTTATATTGAGCCGCGACTCACCGCCCATGCTGGTTGACAATCTGAAAAACTCTCTGAAGTACCTGCAACAGAAGGGGCGTTACCGGGGCGCGCGAATCGCTTACGGGTCGCGCATCGCGGGCGCGACGACGCTCGGCGCGGATGTTGTAATCGAGAAGGATTGTTACATCTTCGATTCAACCTTGGGCGACCGCGTGCAGGTGCAGGAAGGATGCAGCATCTTTCGCTCGTTGCTGGAAGGCCAGGTGGTCATCTACCCCCGCGCGCGTTTGAGCGAGGTGCGGTTCGGTTCCTACAGTTATGTCAACGAGCACGCGTTGATGCGGAGCGTCTCCGTCGGACGCTTTACTTCCATCGGCCCGCATTTCCTGTGCGGCTACGGCGATCACCCTTCGGACCTTGTGAGCACGAGTCCAGTCTTTTATTCGACGCGCAACCAGTGCGGGACGAGCTTTGCGGACAAAGATTATTTCGCGGAGGCGAGCGCGACGGGTATCGGCCATGATGTCTGGATAGGCACGCGCGCCTTCGTACGGGATGGGGTCAACATCGGCCACGGCGCAATCATCGCGGCGGGCGCGGTGGTCGTCAAGGATGTCCCGGACTATGCGATTGTCGGGGGCGTCCCGGCCCGTGTGATACGCTTTCGTTTCGCGGACGAAGCCATCAAACAATTGCTTGAGATAGAATGGTGGAATTGGAGCGAAGACAAACTGCGCGCGGCCCAGCCCATGTTCGTGCGCGATGACGTGAACGCTTTCATCGAATGGGCGAGGCGTGTTTGAGGATGACAGCCGTTTGCAATTGCAAGGGACTACAACGACACAGCGTTTCTGTCAGTACCGCCTGCGGTAGCGGGCGGGTCCTCAGCGTTGAAAGACCCGCCCGCTACCGCAGGCGGTACTGACATGAATTTAAGGTCCGCATCCAACATGTTTATTTACACACGCCCGCTCGCCGAAAGTTTCGCAAGGTTAGTCTACAGCATGAGACTGGATGAGCACAACCGTGAGAAGTTGAATGTCAAAAAACGGAAGGTCTTAAACAGAATCAAATATGCGTGATGTGATGAGGACGCTCATTAAGAAACCGCTCAACGTGTTGGGAGTTGATGTGGTCAGGTATCGCCCGCAGTATGCGCTCGGCCCGTATGCGTATCTGAAGACGTTCAAGCTCAAGACGGTGATTGACGCGGGCGCGCACACGGGCGAGTTCGCGCGGATGATTAAAGAGCTTCTGCCGGATGCCGCCGTCATCTCCTTCGAGCCGCTGCCGTCCAGCTTTCGTCAACTGGAAAGCTCTATGCGCGGCGTGCAGGGCTTTCGCGCCTTCAACTGCGCGCTCGGCGAAGCGTCCGCGCTTCTTGAGATGCATCACAACGATTACTCGCAGAGTTCTTCCCTGCTCCCGATGGCCGACCTGCACAGAGAGGCTTTCCCTGAGACCGCGCATGAGACCATCGAAGCGGTCGAAGTCCGCAGGCTTGATGAGGCGCTGGACGGCATCCCCTTAGAGCCGGAGTTGTTAGTCAAGATTGATGTTCAGGGCTACGAAGACAAGGTCATCGCGGGCGGCGCGCAGACCATCTCGCAGGCCAGTGCCATCATCATCGAAGTCAGCTTTCAAAAACTCTACGAAGGCCAACCCCTCTTCGACGACATCTATCGCCTCCTCACAGGGAGAGGCTTCACCTTCATGGGCCATCTGTATCAACTACTCAACCCGGCAGATGGCAGCGTCCTGCAAGCCGATGCCCTGTTCGTAAAGCAGTGACAAGTGACGAGTGACAAGTGACAAGTCAAAACACTTGCGCTACTCGTCGCCTTCTTGCCTTTCTTGTTCTTGCTTGTCACTTGTCACTCGTCACTTCTCACTGTTTTTATGTTATTGTGGTGTCAATTAGGCGAAGTTTGCTGTCGGTCCTTGAGATTCCGGCGGTGTTGTTCAGAGCAAGTCCTTAATCAAGAATCCTTTTCTGTCTATGCCTGAAGAATCATTGACGAAAGACATATTGACCGGGACGGTGAAGGGTCCGGGCGAGCGACCGCACGAATACCTGTTCATCACGGCGGAGCATAAACGCGCGCGTATCGGCGAGTTCGTCTATTACGTCGCGCAGGACGGCGACGCGTCGCGGCACATCCTCGGCAATATTACTTCGCGTCGCCTGGTACGCAATCTGCCGGACGCTTTTCTCTCGGACCCGCAGACGCCGCCAGCCATCGTCTCGGCGCTGATTGGACTGGCGGGCGAAGGCTGCGAACTCTACGAGATTACGGTCGAGACGATTGGTTACTTTAGCGGCGCGCTCGGCGATTTCGTCAACCCGCGTATTCCGCCCAACCCCGGCGACTCTGTTTTTCTGGCGGCGTCGGAGAACCTTGCCAACGTGCTCTCTTCGAGACATCTGGGCGAGACGGGTTCGGCGCATGTCGGGAGCCTGCTCACGCGCAGCGCGGGCGAAGTCCCTGTCGTCCTTTCGATTAAGGATGTGGTCTCGACGCACCTCGCTATCCTGGCCTCGACGGGCGCGGGCAAGTCTTACACGGCGGGCGTGCTGGTCGAAGAGTTGATGAGTCCATACAATCGCGCGGCGGTGCTCATCGTGGACCCGCACGGCGAGTATGACACGTTGCGCTCGATTGAGGGCGACGAGCGTTTTCATGGTGCGGACGGTTATCGCCCTGAGCTTAAAATCTACACGCACGACCGCATCAAAGTGCGCGTCTCTTCGCTCACGGAAGCCGACATCAAATACTTACTGCCCGAAGGAACTTCGGACAAGATGCTCCACTATCTCTCGCAGGCTTATCGCAAGCTGACGGCGGGCGAGCGCGGCGAGCGCGGGACCTGGGGCTATCATGATTTGCGCGACGCCGTGACGGCGGAGAAGTACGGCGAAGAGGACAGTCGCGGCGGCGGTTCCGGCGGCAACGTCGGTTCGATTGATGCGCTCTTGTGGCGTCTCGACAATCGCTTTGATCGTCCTGACTCTATCTTCTCCGATTCCGAACACATCCCCTTGAACGAACTCTTTCAGCCGGGACGCTGTACGGTCCTTCAGCTTTCCGACATAGAGCAGAACGAACAGCAGGTCGTCGTCGCCACCTTGCTGCGCCGCGTCAACAAGGCGCGCGTCGCCACCGTCCGTCAGGAAGCAGAGCCGACCAGCGATCATTACCTGCCCTATCCCGTCTTCAACCTGCTCGAAGAGGCGCACCGCTTCGCGCCCGCAGGTCAAACCGTCGTCTCCACCAACATCCTCAAACAGATTCTCTCAGAGGGACGCAAGTTCGGCGTCGGCATCGGCCTCATCACACAGCGGCCCGGTAAATTGGACCAGGACGTGCTCTCTCAATGCATGACGCAAATCATCATGCGTATCGTCAACCCGATAGACCAGGACACCGTCGCCAAGAGCGTCGAAGGCGCGGGCAGACAACTCCTTGACGAACTCCCCGCCCTCACCAAAGGCCAGGCCGTCATCAGCGGCGTCGGCGTCAACACGCCCGTCATGTGCCGCATCCGCCCACGCATCACACGCCACGGCGGCGAGACCTTCGACGCCCCCGCCGAATGGGCCAAGTGGCACACCGGCGAAGAGCAAGACAAACGCAAACAGGATGAAGCCGTCCTCATCAAACCCCAATCCACGAAGAAGCCTGAGAAGCTTGGCCGCATCCCGATTTAAGCACTTCGGAATAGTTTCGATTGAATGTCAGGAGGCCACGCGTGCTGAACCACAAGGATGTAAAGAGAGAAAGGCAAGGAGCGCAAAGAAGCTCTTAGAGCGGCTTGCAGTTGAACGTATGGAAAGAGTTATTCACCACCGCTGACACAGAGACACAGAGGACACAGAGTTAGCACAGAGAAGAAGCTTCAATAACTCTGTGCTGACTCTGTGTCCTCTGTGTCTGCGGTGGTGAACGCTTTGTTCCAGACACTCAATTGAGAACCGGTCTAGTGTCCTTTGCGAGCCTTCTCTACGTCCTTTGGGTTAAGTCTTCCCGTACATGCAAATGAACTCGGTGGAGCATCTGGTTCCATGCCCTGTCATTTAACTATTGCTTTAGTTCAGTGATGGCTTGCCCTATGGTTGGTGTGCCCCTTGAGATGTTCATGATAATCCTTTATCACATTCTCTGTACCGTTCTCGAATTGCACGCATCTCCAACACAGTCTTAGCGTTTCCAGTATGAGTAGGACGGCAACCAGTTCCATGATAATAAGCTTTGCCCACTCGGAAATCGTCGCATAATTGATGATGTTACGGATCAAAACGGGAGTCCCCTGGCGAAAGGGAGCAGACAACGCGACCAGCGAAAGTATGTCCCCGACAACTATCGCCACAATCGCCAGCACGGGAAGAAAAAAGAGAAACTTATATGCATACCTGACAAAGATACCTGGTCCATCTTGGTCCGCTGGATAGCGCAGGCTTTTAATGGGACGATCGCCGGGATCGGGAGCGGAAAAGATTAGTGAGCCTGTCACACCATAATAAATCCATTCAAGAAATTCATGCTTCTCCTTCCGCGTATCCACGAGTAATGACCCGATGATATTATTCATGCGTCGAATGCTGTAGTAAAACCAGATCGTAATCACGTACAGGCCGATGGAACCCAGCAGAGCGGCATCGGTTGCGCTGATGCGAATGCCGAGAAGACCCACAGAAATTGTCTGATCCTTTATCCATTCCGCAAGGAGTTCTTTTTGCGCTGTTTGAGTCACTTCACTGGTGGCAAACTTACCTTCAGACATAAGTGGGAGGAAACGATTCCAGGACCCGTAAGCATTCCACATCGTGATGAGTATAGAGAGCGAAGAAATAATTAAAGCGATAAAGGCAGACCTGGCTCTCTTGGCCGCTTCTTGAACAGCCTCTATTCTAGATTTAATAGTTAATCTTTTGATTTCGTCATGGTCGCCGGGCAGCGGGGTGGGAGTTATATGTTCTGACATGATGTGCCTTCCTTTTGGAAGTCGCGCCTGATGAGGTATCTCAGAATAGATTTCAGAGGCACGCTCGTGATCGGAGGTGGAATGAGAAACTGAAGAGGGCCGCCCCTTCAGCCGGAACCGGCAAAGCGTAGGCACAATATTCCTGTGCAGAATGGATGTCAATACTTTTGCTTTCTGAAAGCCACAAAACGGCGTTCGGGCAGGCGGCGCTGCTGGCGCTGGCGATACGGCTTAAGTTTATGCGTTGAATCGGAGACATCAAAGCCGTGTTGGGACGATGCAAATTGGAGGCGGGGCATTTAACTTTTGATCTTCTTCCTTCATAATTCATCCCTGCTTTTCTGCGCGGTTGCTTTTCCATGGGGCGATGCTAAGATAATCTTTCTTGCTCCACCCACTCTCGCCGTCTCTCTTTGGGGCGGCAATAAATCTTCCCCTTTGGCATGGATTGGAGCGCGCCGTGTGGGTCTCTTTCTGACTGGCTGGCCCTCTTGTCGCGTTTTGTGAGGATCGAAAATGGTCGTTGATAATAAGGCGCAAGCCACGGAGGCGCCCGCGCAAGCGACTGCGGGTCAGCCCGTGGTAGTGGTGGAACTGCTCTCGAAGCGACACGACGAGATTATCAATCTCTGGATTAAGGATCGCATGGAGGGCGGGGATTTTCGTGACGAGTTGATTCCGAAGAAGGAGTTGCGGCGTCAGTCTCAGCAGATTATAGACATGCTCGCGCGCTCGATACGCGAATCCGGCAACGAGGATTTCGAGTCTCACGCCTACGACGAGATGCGCGCCTTCCTGCACGAAATCGCCCACGCGCGCGCCGTCAAGGGTTACTCGCCGATGGAGAACGCGACCTACATCCTCTCGCTGCGTAATACGATGCTGCCGCTTCTCGCAGAAGAACTCGAAGGCGATGCCGAAGCCCTCGTCCGCGAGATGAACTACTTCACGCGCCTGCTGGATAAGATGGGCCTCGTGATGGTCGAGAATTACATACGCTCGCGCGAAGAGATTATCCGCCAGCAGCGCGAAGACATGATGGAACTCTCCACGCCCGTCATTAAAGTGTGGGACAAAATCCTCACTCTCCCGATTATCGGGACGCTCGATTCGCGCCGCGCGCAATTGATGATGGAAGCGCTCCTGCAAAAAGTCGTGGAGACAGGCTCGACCATCGCCATCCTTGACATCACCGGCGTCAAGACGATGGATACGCTCGTCGCCAATCATCTCATCAAGACGGTGACGGCGGCGCGCTTGATGGGCGCGCGTTGCATCCTGACCGGAGTCTCCCCCGCCATCGCGCAGACGATGGTCCAACTCGGCATAGACCTGACGCAGATTACCACCCGCGCGCAAATGGCAGACGGCATCAAACTCGCGCTGGAAATGGTCGGTCGCATGGTCGTCCCAGCCAAGGCGCTCGCGCAGATGTCCAACGGCTCTGAGGGCGCGGCCCAGACCGCAGCCACCCTCGCCGCACACGGCGCGAGCATCACTGACAAAAATCTTAAGAGGGGGGACGGGGGGTAGGGGCTGGGGGTTGGGAAAGACCGGGCGTAGACCATAGACCACACGTAGATTAAGGACCGGACATTAATCGCTTTGTTTCCCAATCCCTAACCCCAATCCCCTATCCCCGTTTTTTCGGAGAAAAAACCAATGAATGGTGCGCGCATCCCGATTCTCAAGGTTGGCAGAGTGTTGATCGTCCCGATACAGGTTGATATGGACGACCAGACCGTGATGCATCTACAGGAACGGATTCTCTCGGAGCTTGAGAAGACGAACGCGCGCGGCGTCCTGATAGACATCTCGATGCTGGAGATGGTGGACTCTTTTATCGGGCGGATGCTCTCGGACATCGCGGCGATGGCGCGGATTATGGACGCGCGGACGGTGGTGGTCGGGATGCAGCCTGCGGTCGCCATTACGCTCGTCGAACTCGGCCTCGAATTGAAGGGCGTGGACACGGTCCTCAACGTTGACGAAGGATTCAAACTGCTGCGCGCGGAGTTTGATATTTCGGGCGAGGATGAGGAGGAGCAGTTCTACAGGGGGATCAACTCTTTTGGAGAGCAAGTCACTCCCTCTTGAAAACGAGCACGACATCGCGGTGGCACGCGGCGAAATACACAGGCTGGCCGCGCGCCTCGGCTTTCGTCCTATAGATCAAACAAGGCTCGCCACTGTCACCTCGGAACTGGCGCGTAACGTCGTCAAATATGGAGGAGGCGGTCAACTCATTGCACAGCCGACCGCCGCGACCGACGACGGGCGCGAGGGCTTGCGTCTCATCTTCGAGGACCAGGGGCCGGGCATCCCCAGTCTCGCGGACGCCATGCGCGACGGCTTTACGACGGGTCGCGGTCTCGGCAAAGGCTTGCCCGGCTCGAAGCGTCTGGTTGATGAATTTCACATCGAATCCGAAGTCGGACGCGGCACACGCGTCACTATCGTCCGATGGAAAACGTGAGGAGCAAAGAAGTGATGAGTACTGAGTACTGAGTGATGAGAGATAAAAGACAAGCTTTTACTCATCACTCAGTACTCATCACTCATCACTTCAATTCTCATGAGAGAGATTAAGTCTGTGGAGATTAGGGATGAGGCGCAGGTCGGCACGGCGCGGCGGGCTGTGCATAGCTATGCGAGCGATCTTGAGTTTAGCGAGGTGGAGTTGGCCGAGATTGATATTGTGGTCCAGGAAATAGGGACGAACGCAGCGCGTTATGCGAGCGCGGGCGGCTGGCTGCACTTTACTTCGACGCCCAGCACTGGCGCAGAGGGTCTCGAACTCTTCTACTGGGATACAGGGCCGGGCATCTATAATATGGACCGCGCGATTCGGGACGGCGTCTCCACGAGCGGGAGCCTCGGCGCGGGTCTCGGCGCGATTAGTCGCCTGATGGACGAGTTCGATGTCTATTCGACGATGCGCCTGACGGGGCGGCTCGCCGCTCCTCAGCGCCGCACGTCGCACGGGACCGTCCTGCTCGCGCGTAAGTGGACCAGTAATGGAAAACAAGCGGCGGACGCGGCAGACCTCGCGCAGCGCATAGGCGTCTGGAGTCGCCCGCATCCTGACGAAGACCTCAACGGCGATGCCTACTTTATGCGCCAGCGCGGCGGGCGCACGCTCTTCGCGGTGATAGACGGGCTGGGCCACGGTCCGGGTGCGAAGGAGGCGGCGGACGTGGCGATGTTGACGCTCGATGATTGGATGGGCGAACCCCTGGATGATGTCATGACGGCGGCGCACAATGCCTTGCGCGCGACGCGCGGCGCGGTCATGGGAGCAGCCATCATAGATTATAAGAATGAACGCTTTCATTATGCATCGGTCGGGAATATCTCGGCGCGAGTTTTCGGGACGCCGGAGCATGTCTCGCTCATCTCGACCAACGGCATGCTCGGAGGCAGGCTCGGCAAGCTGCGCGTCTGGACTTACGGGTGGGCTTCGGGCGCGACCCTCGTCATGACGAGCGACGGCCTCAGCGAGAACTGGGACATCAACTCTTATCCGGGCCTGCTGGGTCGCAGCCCACAACTTCTCGCGGGCATCCTCATGCGCGACTACGCGCGCCAGGCTGACGACGCGACGGTGCTGGTAGTGAGATAAGCCGGGAGTCATGAGTCTGAGAGTCTGGAGTCGTGAGTCAAAAGCCAAAAGCTAAAGACAGTTTCTTGCTTTTGACTCACGA